>DPLL01000054.1 GCA_003542015.1 Microcoleaceae cyanobacterium UBA9251
TTTGCCCTTCAATTTAAACTCTAATGTTATCATGCAATTATCTTATCGTTTTTACAAAGCATTGTGTTCACAAAGTGCGTATGTTTAATAATTATTTACACTTTGTAGAAATTAAAGCCGTCCTAGAAGGACTGGGCTATAGACCAAAAATTTTTGGTAAGTGTATTTTGGCACTAGCCTGTGCTACAGCCTGGTAAAGACCACTGGTATTGTTACACAAACTCAATTATTTTAATCTAGCAGCACGCCAGCTAGCCGCCATGAGATAAGTCTGTTAAAATAAGATTACATATATTATAAAACTTGATGTAAACAATCACCATATATTTTTGAAGGGTGCTTCTGACCGACAAGGGCTTTGATCTCCGCTGCGCGGGAGGTACTCAAAAGCAGGCAACAAGAATTATAATTTCTACAATCAGAGCTCGGCGGTGCTCTAACTCCCACAAGTCAAAAGTTTCAATGTCAGTCAAGACTAGGGCGTCTGAACTCGACACCAGCAGCCTCTGGCCAACTTGAGTCGCAGTCTCCTCTTTCCAAAATTTATAGCTCCTTGTTTTCCTAAGCATGGAGAATGACAGTTGCCAGCAACTAGACGGGCAGTTATACATGAAAGCATCCTTGCCTCTGATTAGTAAAAAAGTGTTTAAGCTCCACGACATTGACCTGTATCGGCTCCTCGGCTCAGATCAGGAGGCTTGCTTCGACGATTTGGTGAGCTTGGCTGCTCAGATAAATCTCACTCCGATCGCCTTTGTCAGCTTGATTGACTCTAATGGCCATTGGTTGAAGTCGCAGATAGGTGTCGATCAAGCTTTGGCCCATCGCTACCTGAATTTTTGCGCGACAGCGATCTGCCAAACTGCTGAAGAGTCCGCCTGCGACGGGGACTCAAATTCCGAATTTGACCTCACATCTTGCATGGCAAGTTTGACTTCAGAGTCGGAATTTCTTGAGACAAAATTGGCCGACAGTTGCCTTGAAAAAGACGAAATAGAAGCAAATTTGAGTGGGTTCTCCGATCGAAATATCCGCTTAAGAGACTCGGGGAAAATCACCGAAAACTCCCCATCTCAAATCTGGATTCCCCCGCAAACATCGGTTGCGAGCTCCTGGCCGATCGACTCTGGATCGAACCGAAAGCCACCGTCGCTGGTCGCCATCATCCGGGACGCTTCCACAGAAGGGCGATTTGCCACTCATGCCCTGGCTTTGAGCCACCCTTTCGTCAAATTTTACGCCGGAATGCCGATCGTCACATCGGACGGGCAGATTCTGGGAGTGCTCTCCGTCATGGACTGCGTGGCGAGAGACTTGACAAAAGAAGCGCTCAATGGTATGGAAACTTTGAGTCGGCAAGTTTCTAGCTTGATCGAGCTGCGCTGGCAATTATTCCAAGCCCAGAAAGATACCGCAGAGGTAGAAAAGTCCACCAGCGACGGGCTGCAAATCTCGGAGTTATCTCGAACGAACGGGGCAGACTTCTGCGCGGTACAGACGCCCAAGGGCGGCAGGAGAATATTTCCGCTGCCGGCGATCGGCTCTAGCAAATCGCCTGGGTGGGAAACTAATCAAGGTGCGATCGACCGCCTAGTTGCGGAAACAGCACTGGAACAAAGCGAGCAGCGATATCGGCTGCTGGCAGAAAACTCAACAGATTTAATTTGCAGGCACGCCCCAGACGGCAAGTATCTCTACGCTTCCCCAGCGAGCCTGCAATTACTGGGATATGGGCCCGAAGAATTAATCGGATACCGGGCCTCTGAGTTTTGTCACCCCGAAGATCGAGTCGCCTTAGACAGAGCCCACAAAAACATCCTGAAGGGGTGTGAAGTTCGCGCCCTGAGCTACCGCATCCGCCGGAAAGACGGCAGCTACATCTGGTTTGAAACCACAGCGCGCCCGATTCGCGACCCCGATACCAAACAAGTCCGAGAAATAGTCGCCGTTTCGCGGGACATCACAGAGCGCAAACAAACGGAAGCCTCGCTGCAGGAGCGATCGCACCTGTCCAGCTTACAAGCTCAAGTCGGTGCAGCCCTGGGACAAGGAGGCACAATCCCGGCAATCCTCAAGCGCTGCACCGAGGCAATGGTACAGCACCTCGACACCACAGGGGCGAGCATCTGGACGTTGAATCCGCAGACAGAGCAGTTAGAGTTGCAGGCTGCTTCAGGCATCAGCAAGGTCGGCTGGGAAATCAAAATACAGCCTTGGATGCTCGGAGAACCAGGAAAACTCCAAACTGCCCCCTTGTCGCCCCAGCCACCTCCCTTGCCCTCTCCCGTCACCTATCCGCTGATTGTGGAGGAGCGGTTGGTGGGAGTAATGGCTCTGAGCAGTAGCCACGCTGCAACTCCGGGGGCGCTAGAAGTTCTGGGGTGGATGGCTAACGCGATTGCGGTGGCGATCGATCGGGTCAAGGCCAGGGAAGAATTGTTGAGCCGCCGGGAAGGCTTGCTGTTTGGCTTAGCCAGCCAGATGCGGAATTCCCTCGACCTCGACAAAATTTTAGATACGGCTGTTAACGAGATTCGCAGCTTGTTGCAGATTGACCAGTGCTACTTTTTATGGTACTCAGTCTCACCCCACAACCAGGACAGCTTGGCGATGACCCACGAGGCGGTAAATCCAGATTTGAAGCAGCGGCTCGTAGATTACCCGATCGAACAAGTAACGCTGCTGGCCGAGAAAATTTGTAATCGCCAAACGCTCAGGATCGACGACGTGGGAACAGCATCCTGCATTGAACCAGCAACGCGAGCTTTTTTGACCAGTGTCGGGATTGTTTCTAAGCTGCTGCTGCCGCTCAAGACTCGCGCCGGTCAAATGGGGGCGGTAGTTTGCAACCATTACAGCGGGTGCCGGGAGTGGGCGGCGAGCGAAGTGGAATTGCTACAAGCGGTGGTGGATCAACTGGCGATCGCGATCGACCAAGCTGAACTTTACGCCCAAACCCGCGCCGCCGCCTTGGCCGCTCAAGCTCAAGCCCGCCAGCTAACGGAAACTTTGCAGAATTTGCAGCAGAAAGAAGCTCAACTCATCCAAAACGAAAAAATGTCTTCTCTTGGTCAAATGGTCGCCGGTGTCGCCCACGAAATTAACAATCCAGTTAATTTTATTTACGGCAACTTGACTTACTGCGAGGAATACATGAAGGATCTGCTCGCTCTGCTGCGCCTTTACCAAAAGCACTATCCTGAGCCTTGCGAGGAAATTCTAGAGAAGTCCGAAGCCATCGACGTTGATTTCCTGGTGCCGGATTTACTGAAAATTTTGGATTCAATGGAGATGGGAGCCGAACGCATCCGCCAAATAGTCCTGTCTCTGCGGAACTTCTCGCGACATGACGAAGCCGAGATGAAGCCGGTTGACATTCACGAAGGGATAGACAGCACGTTGCTGATTTTGCACAGCCGCTTAAAGTCCAATGGGGCGATTCCGGGAATTGAGCTGATTAAAGACTACGGCGACTTGCCGAAGGTAGAGTGCTACCCCGGACAGCTCAACCAAGTATTTATGAATGTGATCGGCAACGCGATCGATGCTTTGGAAGGTCAGCCCGCACCCAAGACGATCGAAATTTCGACGGCGGTGGTAAGCCGAGACTCTCCCTATGGGGTCGAGTCCAAGTCGAGCTGTCAATTTGTGCAGATTCGGATTCGCGACAACGGGTCGGGATTGAGTGAAAAAGCTAAATATCGGTTGTTTGACCCATTTTTTACTACTAAGCCTGTGGGCAAGGGTACGGGGCTAGGCTTGTCGATCAGCTATCAGATTGTGGTGGAAAAACACCAAGGGATCTTTAAATGTATCTCGGAACCCGGACAGGGAGCGGAGTTTTGGATTGAAATCCCGATCGCTACCGCCGCAGCAGCGAAACAGTAAAATTGCCGGCGATCGGGCGCGATCGCCATTTTTAAAATTTTATTGTCAAACTACTTGACAAACTACCATGTGGGAATGTTAGTATAGTAAATGTTGAGACGTTGGGGCGTCGCCAAGTGGTAAGGCAGCTGGTTTTGGTCCAGCCATTCAGAGGTTCGAATCCTTTCGCCCCAGTTATAGAGATAAGTTACAGGCTGGAGATCACCTACACAATACATCTGTAGGGGCGGGTTTTACCGCAAATATATAACTACCGCAAACAATACATATAAACTAGCCCCGGCCCAAGGGAGTACCCGCATCAACCTGAATTTGTATCAAATGCGAAAAATGTGGATCGCGATTTACCCTTGGGCGGAGGCGGGTTTACTAGGCGATCGATTTTCGGCGATTGTCGGTGAAACCCGCCCCTACAATCTTGCGACAAATGTACGCGGGGGTGGGTTGCTAACGACTGGGCCCGCGAGCATTTAGCCGATCGAAAACATATCGGGAAATCGCAGGAAATATCGTCTCGTCCTTGGCATAAGCTGGATCGTCTGCGAAAACTACTAAGATATAAATGGCTTTGTCATCTAAAGTTCTGACAAATGCTGCTTCGCTGCGAGATTTGGAAGTATAGCCTACTTTGGAACCAAAATAAATATTAGTTGGTAAAGATTCGCCGAGAAATCCTTTGATCGGATTCGTAGGGTCTTTTTTCCAGGCTTTGGGGTCTAAATCTCTGGTAAGCAAGTAAGCCATTTTGCGGCTGGCGATGCTTGAAACAGCTTGTTTGGTATAAATTTCGTAGATTAATCTGGCGGCTTGGTCCGTACTTGCTTGATTCCGCATGGGCTGGGAAGGATCGCCCTTTAATTGCAAATCCCGGCCTGCTGGCTGTTCTTGTCTTAAATAGTGTATCGGATAGTTTTTGGTGGAAAGCATAATATTTGTGTAGCCTGCTGATTGGAAAAAATCGTTAATTTGACGACGCTTTGTCAGCCATGTTTCTAACTCTGTTCCTGTGAGCTGTCCCCCGGATTTTGTATCTGTAATTGTATCTAAAATGCGGCTGGCTGCGTCGTTGTTGGAGAAGCGGATCATTTGTTCCAAGTCGGAAGTAAAGGCCGATTCTTTTTGTGTAATTATGCCTTTTTCTAGGGCTGAGTAAAAAGCCGCCATCCAAAAGAATTTGGCCACGCTGGCGGGAAATCTCAGGGTTTGATTTTGATATCCGGCGAAGGTATGGTTTTGGGAATTGCTGACATCAATTAAACTAATTGATAGGGTTTCTACGGGAAGTTCTTTGGTGGTAGCAATGTTGGCGGCTTCGTTAACAATCTGTTGTAATTCTTGAGAGTAATTTGGATTGGGAGGTGTTTTGATGTTGTAGGTAAAGGTGCGATCGTCTTGGGCTGCGACCAAATTTGCCGATGTTTCAGTTGTTGGCGGCGCGATCGTCTCTTGAGGTGAGATAACTGGCGGTTCGGTTGGACGGCGAGATCTGAATGGTATAGTGATGATCCAACCGATCGCGATCGCCCCAGCAATTAAGCACAGGATATTACGGTATTTTAACCTAGAGAATTTCGTCCTGACTCGGCGACGGGGTTTGACTGGAGGCTTCTTGCTTTGGTGTCGGGGTTGTATCTGGCGGCGTCGGTTGTCTACTTGCATTACAGTGGTGTGGTATCAAACTCGCAGGATCAGTTTATAATAAGGCGGCGTCTAAATGACAACTGCGCCGATCATCAAGTCCGATACAGCAAGTTTTATATGTCTGCTGGGCGGATTGATGCTTCCAATAAGGGTAAAAATTTTAGGATAGCACTGAGTTGAAGCAACATCCGTTGAAAAACATGAGAATTTTTTTGGGGCTGGCTGTTTTCGGATTGGCGATCGACAGCGTTAATAACTTTTCGATGCCTCTTTTTTCGGTATTTTCATCTCAATCTGTTACTGCTGGGGTTTTGGTCGATCGCAGTTTGAGCGATCGACAAATAGGAAAACACAATGGTAACATCCAGACAAATTTGAATCGAGACAGCAGAAAGCTGGAATCAACAAACAACGAAACAGTTCCCACTTTCCCCAGTCTGTTTTGGAACTTTAACAATTTACCTCCAATTTCCTATTCCCAATTGCTTGAGGTGCTAACCGGACGATCTGACCAAAATAATATTGCTAGAGAAACCGCTGCACTACCTGAAGATATAGCACGTTTTGAACGAGTTGTACAGTATGCAAAACAACAAAATTTGCCCGATCGCCCTCTGGGAGAAATCCTCCAGGCGATCGCCGATAACTTCCTGGGTAAACCCTACGCTGAGGGCTTGTTGGATAAATCCGGTACAGAAAAATTAGTCATAACTTTAGATCGGTTTGATTGCGTTTTATTTGTAGAAACTGTGCTGGCGATCGCCCGGGGTGTCGCAGTCAAAGATTACGACTACCAAAATTTTGTCGATCGGATAGAATCCCAGCGCTATTTAAACGGTAAAATCAACGGTTATTGCAGCCGTTTACACTATTTTTCCGCATGGATTAACGACAATCATAAACGGCAGACTGTAGACAATATTACGGCTAAATTAGGCGGTGTCCCGATGGATAAAAAGCTGAATTTTATGAGTCAGCACCGCAGCAGTTACCCGCAAATGATCCAGGATGAAACAACTTATCAGTGCATTGTTGGGGTGGAAACAGATTTAGCAAAATCTACTGTTAATTATCTCCCAACAAATCAGATTAAAAGTGTTTATTCCCAGTTAAAACCAGGGGATATTGTGGCGGTAGCTACGGATGTTAAAGGATTGGATGTCACCCACACTGGTTTGGTTTATCGGAATGCTGACGGGAATATTGGTTTGATTCACGCTTCGCCGGCTGGACAAGTGACTGTTGCTTACGACTTGCACAGGTATATTAGCAGGGTGGAAAGTGCGATCGGGATTGTGGTAGCTAGGCCGATCGATCGGCGACTATAATAATCTCTTATATCCGCTAAAAACACCAGATACCCACTTCTTTAAAAAGTCGGGTATCTAACAGCTATTGCATTATTGCTAGTTGTTATGACCAAGGTGCATCATCTGGATCGTATAAGCCTTCACTAATTGCAAATGCTCTGAGTTCACGATAGGCAGCAAGTAGAGACGAACGGTTCCCCCAGTTATCTCCTTTTCCACCAGTGAAATGTTCACCCTTGACTGGATCGATGAAAGTTCCTTCTTCGCTGATGAAGTCTTCATCTAAAATGCGGGATTTTGTATAATCCCAATCTATGTCAAATACCAACTCAAAAGTATCTAAAAATTCTTGAATTCGTTTGTTCAATTCGGTGGACATGGTTTTAACTCAAGCGTGTTACTTCTACAAATGTAATAGTGAGGACTAAAGTCCTCATTGGTTCACGATTTCGCTCCGAGATACCTTACTAATTCTCGCAGGATTTGCGGTTAATTCGGGCGGTGAGGCTTGAACAGTCCCCCATTGATTCAAAAAGCCTTTCAGCAAAACCTCTTGCTGAGTGCGAAATTCCTCGACATTAGCGCCTCCATTCATAATCACAAACCAGACTGTTTGTTGTTTTTGAGTTGGGAGTGCTCCTCCCAAAGCACTAACATTATCTAAGGTTCCTGATTTGATTACGGCTAATTTTGGCAAGGGCCGTTCTGAGAGTATGCCTTTGTCTTTTCCAACTACTGTTAAGACATCGGCAACTGTCATATTATAAGGTTGGAGATAGCGTTCTAGGGCTAAAAATAAAGCGCAGGCCGCGCGGGGAGAAATGCGGTTTTCTTCGCTTAAGCCGGAACCGTTGACAAGTTGTATTTCTGCGGGTGGAACTCCGGTTGCTGCTGCTGCTTTTTGGGCGACAACTTTTGCGCCACCGACGGTATCAGCTAACATATCTGCCATCAAATTGTTGCTGTACTGATTCATTTTTTTGATCAGTTCAGCTAGCGGCAAAGAATAATGTTTAACTAAAGGTTGTCGGCTGTCAGGAACTGCTGGCAAAACTTGGACAGTGCCTTCTATTTTTACTTGGGGTTTGGGGGTGTTTGGAGGTAGTGTTTGATACTGGGCTGCTGCTTCGGCAGACCATATTTGACTGTTCAATCCTTGTTTGAGTAATTCTCCTGATTTGAGGGGGTCTAATTCAAAGTTCATGTAAAATTTATCGGCAATTATTAAATTTCCAGTTACTCGTTTGATGCCTTTTTGGTTTAAGGCGTTGCCGAGGGCGATCGCCTCTTCCCACACAAAAAATGGATCTTGGCTGCCTTGAATAATTAAATCGCCTTTTAAGACTCCGTTTTCGATTTTGCCGTTGGTGCTAATTAAGGTAATAAATTGATGTTCTGGTCCGAAGGTTTGCAGGGCGACTAAAGAGGTTGCTACTTTGGTAATTGAAGCGGCTGGCAGAGGAGTTGTGCCTTGATGATTTGCTAGTAAAGTATTGCCTGATTGCATCCAAATGCCTTGATTTTCTTTGGCAAAACCTTGTGATGTCAACTCGTTGATGTATGCTTGGATTTTGGTGTTTGTGGTGGTTTCTGGATTGTTGGTAGAAACTGTTAATGGGCTTGTTAATGGCTGATTTACTGGAATCGGTGACGGAGAAGCTTCGGCAATTGGAGAGGGAGACGACAGTTCGGGGGATGGAGTAGCGGCACATCCGTTAATCAGCGCGATGAGGGCGATCGAACTTGCAGTATTCCAGTATTGGGTTTTCAGCATTCCTTTAATTTTTATCTAATTTAACATCAAGTCGGCATGGCCGATGGAAAGTTTATCATTGACCTGCACATTTTGGGAGCAATTCTTCAATCTAAAATCTCAAATCGGATGCCCCATTCTATCACTTTTCTAATATTCTTGTTCATTCGGGGCAACTACGGGGGATTGCCCCTACAAAAATCTGTGAAAATTCTCGCTCAACTGGTTTATCCAGCTAAACTCTCTATACTCAACGGCACCATCTCGCCGTGCATCGTCAATCCTAATAACATCGGCTCGTTCGGTCGGATCAACTGTCCTGTAAGGGCGCAGCGTTCCTCTTGCCTCGCTATGGTATCAATGCTGGCTCGAATATCCGATCGCGTAAACATCTGCCGGTACTCTCCCGACTTCTGCTGCACATAATTCCAGAGCAAATCTCGAATCAAAGCTTGATAGCCCTGATTGCCCGCTAATTCTTTCAATCTCTCTTTGAGCTCCCGTTCCAACCGAATGCTGGTGACTTCCATTTCGGTGGTTGAGGTTCTGGGTAGGGTATGCATAATATTTTCTCCATGAAAGGGTAGACCTATGTGTAATATCAGTGTAGTATGTTTACAGCTAGATTTAAACGTCTCTTTAGCACGCGCTCCCTGCTGTGAATTTTCTCCTCACCTACTCCACCTATCAACTCGATCGCGTCCGCCCCATCAGTCCTACAGAGTCATCGTGCCAAGTCTTCAGGACGCAGGGCGGTTTCATTCTCAAAAAAACGAGGATTTTGTAGGGGTAGTGCGACCCCTACTCCCCGTGCCTACCCCACCACCAACCATCGAATGCGTGTTTCAGCCATCAGGGCAACCACGGGGGGTTTGCCCCTACAAAGAATGAAACAGCCCTGCTTCAGGACGGGCTTTGGGATGGTAACAGAGACATTTTGGGCGATCGGGCGGAGTTCTTGGTGCTCAAACTCTGGCTCGAAACTCAAGCTGCTGCTTCTGTTGTCGAGGAAGTCGGCGAATAACAGACAATTGGACTAATATCTATTTCCTGCGATCGACGGATTCATTGGGTGAGAAACTGCCATCACCCAAATCACTTAATTTATCTCCACTTATCTGCTTAGTTTGTGGTATAATAGACTCGATTATTCATCTTGTTGATTTTTTTTATGGCTCGTTTCAATCAAATCCTTGTCCTGAGTGCCGTCACCCTTCTAGCTTTGGCTGGTTGCGACAGCGCTAAGGAAGCTTCCACCCCCCAAACCTCATCCCCAGCAATTCCTGCTGCTACTGCTGTAAACACATCTGAGAAAGTAGCAGTATCTCAGGGAAACTATCCAGAGTTGAGCACTGTTGTCACCAATACCAGAGCAGCAGTTCAAACTGGAAACTTTGCCAAAGCCAAAACGGAATTTGACAAATTCGAGAGTGCCTGGAAGAAAGTTGAAGACGGCATCAAATCTAAAGCTCCAAAAAGCTACGATGCAGTTGAGGAGGGCGCAGAAACAGTGATGACTGAACTCAAAAAATCTCAGCCAAGTAAA
This sequence comes from Microcoleaceae cyanobacterium UBA9251, assembly GCA_003542015.1. Classification (GTDB taxonomy): domain Bacteria; phylum Cyanobacteriota; class Cyanobacteriia; order Cyanobacteriales; family Microcoleaceae; genus Microcoleus. Next base: position 10,139 of record DPLL01000054.1, read on the forward strand.
GACAAAGTGCTTGCAGAATTGCAGTCGCTGGAAAAGACGATCAATAGCATTCCCAAGTCCTAAAATTCAGTGCTGAGTGCTTGGTTATAGTTATAATTTTAGATGTCTCAGAAACAAACAAGCACTCAACACTTTCTCCTAACATAACTTCAGGATTATACTCAAAGTTTTAACCATTATGAAAAAAGCATTTCGCAAGTACCACCGCATTCTAGCCATTATTATTGCTTTGCCAATCATCCTCACTGTGTTGACTGGAATGTTAACGACAATTGTTAAAGAGTGGCCGATAAATACAGAAATTTCATCGAGATTATTGTTGAAGATTCATACAGGTGAAATCTTTCACCTTCAAGCAATTTACCCGATTTTGAACGGCTTGGGAATGATTGGCTTGCTAGTGACTGGTTTAAGTATGTCAGGTTTGTTTGACAGAAGAAAGAAGCCGACTTCCAAGGCTTAAAAATGCTGAGAGTTCAAGGGTCTAACTCACTACATTTACAGCAGATTGCAGGTTTATGAAGTACAGCCCAGAGCGATACCCGTAGGGACGCAATGCGTCCCTACTACTTCATCAACTTGGGATACGCTGTATTTAAAAGTACGTAGAAGTAAAAAGTGCTGTCACCTAAAGATTTTCCTTGAGATTTATAGTCCAAGCTACTTTAAATATAGGGTTTTGATAAAGCAGGTTAAATACCCTTTCCTGCGATGCGATTATTATACTACGCCTTTTGGGAGTTAATCCATTCGAGGATTTGATCTACCTTCTGTTGTAAACTGGCAACATCAACAATGACCTTACCAATACCCACATTTTCATCTCGGACATTTAATTGACGAACATCTCGTCCAAAACCCATCAATGCGGGACGTTCCACATAGGTGACACGATGCAACACCCGCCAAGTTTTATTGGGTTTACCCGCTTGAGCTTGACGCAAAGCCCGCGCTTCTTCATCATTACTAGCTAACCATTCTGGGTCAACCACATAGTTGAAGAAGTCTTGGAAATGTTGGGTACTAGACTCCAGATAGAAACTCATGAACCGATAACGGTCAACTTTTTCCCCTGGTAAAATGGGATGATCTTTGTAGTCAGTCACGCCTTTATTTTCTACGCCACTCAAATCAATATTCAACTCAAAACCCTTACTCCGAGTTTCTGTTTTACTCATGGTTTGAGTCATGTTAACGGTAGCTTGGGCGGTTAGTTCAATATCAGCACCCATCGAAAATTCAGCTTGAACCCCTAACCCAGCACTCATGCTAAAAGAGCCACCAATAGTATGCTCTACGGTATTAGCAAAGCTTTGAGCTTCAGTTCGCAGTCCACCGTCAGCATCCCAGACGTAGGTATTGACAATGTTACGTTTACCTGCTTTGATTTGGATGTTTTCCATCTTTTTCTGCCAGCCGGCAAAACTTTCAGTAGCGTGTACTTGTTTTTCTTGGTCTTTAATTTTACTTGTGATTTCCGCTTTTTTTGCCTTGGCTGCGGCACTGGTTTTTTGGGAAGATTCCTTAGTTTCGGCTTGAAATTGTTCAACCTTTTGGTCTTGGGAAGCCGCCTGTTCATCCGCAGTCATGTCAGTAGTGGGTTTATCTTCTTCCCGTACTACACCAATGGTGTTTGGTGTATCGCCACTATCTATGTTCCGGTTTAAAGAAGCCTCATCAATCATCCGCACATTGAAGTTAGAAAAATAAGATTCTCGCCGTTTGTCTTCTGCTTCAATTTGGCGTTTGAGATCGTAGGCTTCTTGTAAGCGATAGTAACTGGCGGGATAAAGAGAACCGTATTGACTACGCATTTCAGGAACGTGCTTAAAGAAGCGATCGCTAGTGGCACTACTTCCGGTCATCCCATCCAAACTACCATTCATGGTGTAAGCCGGATTCATCAAGAAAGTGATGGTGTTGACATCGGGAGGAATACCATCAACCGGTTGAACTTGGTAGCCCACCATTTTATGACTACGAGCCAGTCGAGTCACAAAAACATCTGCCATAGAAGATATTACCAAGGCATAGCCGATATTTTTGGGAATGAATCGGCTACCTAAATGGGGGAATTTAGGATCTCCTTCAAATGTCCCCCGTAATTCCAGTTTATCGGTCATACTCAGGGATGAACTAGAGGTAATGCTACTCTCATTCTGGAATTGATAGGTTAAGTCTAAGTTGCCTTTGAAACCAACCTTAGCACTTGTTTCGATAGAAGTTCCTACCCCTAAAGGTGCTGTGAGAATAGACATTGCGCCACCACCACCAACGAATGTATCAACGGTTGCACCTAAGCCACTATCTTGCGATCGCGTCCAGTTAAATTCCACATCTTCAGACATGGTTAATTCCACCGAAGTCGCACCGTTATAATCATCGGCTAAGGTCATATTTTCACTGGGTAGAGGTGGAGCACCTTCAATGTAACCCAACAAAGTCGGAGCAAATTGGGCATTGCCAATCCATTTTAATTCCAAGGTTTCCAGGGGTTTTTCTGATAATAGGTTCACCCCATTGAGAGTCGGACTAGCAAAAAAACGTCGCATCATCGCCGTTTTTTGCCCCGTCGTTGGCTCTATGGTAATCGTGCTGTATTCTGCACTGACCACAGAACTTGGGATCACCAACCAGGGGACATTACTGTCTTCAACCATTGTTGCTTCGGTGACAGTACCATGATTCATTCCCACGAGGTCTAAGACTTTGTTGGTCATCATTCCATCTAAAGGCAGATAGATAGCCAAACCAGACTCTTTACCCGTCAGGGTGTTATTCATATCCGCGAAAATTTCCTGTTGGGTACGCGCTCGATTCCACAAGCGGAATTCAGCCATTTGTCCGTCAAAATAGCCATCAGATGCCCAGTTACTCCGTCCGATGTAATTAATCGTGCGGTTCAGGTTATTAGGTAGTTGAGAATTTCCCGATTGGATTAGCTGACCGTTCTTGTAAATTTTCCCATTCCCAGAAGCATCCAGTGTGACAGCAATGTGAATCCATTTTCCGAGTTCTAGGAAATTAGCAACTTCCATACCCAGGGAACCAGTTCCCCGATAGACGTGGAATCCCAGTGTATTAGTCGTACCTTTATTGGCTAAGAGAATGTTATCTGCACCAGCACCATTCCCGAAATCGAAGATTCTCGACCAATTTTTCAAGCTGTTGTAACGCACCCAGACTTCTGCGGTGAATCCTTGGGAGTAATTGATATTTATCGTCGGTAAGGTGATGTGATCGTTGACCCCATCAAATTTCATCACCATATTAGTTGCTTTTGTATTCGTCAATCGGCCAATGGGTAAAGCACAACCCCACCAAAGAGCATTCGTGATTGTTCCGTTTTTGCCGTTCCCCGAATTGTCACGAATGTCAGTCCCGGTAGCTTCATTCAGGGGATAGTACGCTAACAAGTTGGATTCCGTCCCACTGATGAGGGTTTTGCTATTGACTTCAATTTCCTCATCACTGAGAGCAACGCCCCAAATACGGACTTCTGCGACTTTGCCAAATTGTTCGCCCTGCATCACGGGGGTCAATGATAGAGTTTGATCCGTAATATTCGTGGCTTCAAACACAGTGCCATAATTATTAGTCACGAGGTCTAAAACTTTGCCGCTTTCCACCTTATTCAAGGGATAATAAGCCACTAAGTTTGGTTCTTTGCCCGTCAATCGTTTACTCATGTCCGCCTGAATTTCTGCCTGAGTACGGGCTTTGTTCCAGATGCGGACTTCGGCAAGTTGACCATTCGTAAACTCTCCAGTTCCCCCGATACTGGCGAGGAAAACAGGTGCGCTAGTGCTAAAGGTCGGTAGTGTTACGTTGGCACTCGTTCTCTGAGCTACAAGCACCCCGTCCAGATAGCTGACAAATCCGTTGACGGTGTTCGCTTTCCAGGTCATCGCAATGTGGTGCCAACTGCCATTGGTGGCAGTATCTCCCACCTTAATTCCTGCACCTGTACCCCCATCGGCAGAAATAATATGTAGACCACTCCAGCCTGCAACGATATAGTTACCACCTTCTTGCTGTCGGACGGCTGACTGTAAACTTGTGCCCTTGAACCAGTATTCAATGGTGATTTCGTTAGCTGTGGGAAATTTAGCTGTGGTCTTAATATAATCATTCACCCCATCAAACTTCACCACCCCATAGTCGGGTGGCTGGTTAGCACAGAGATGATTATTCCCGATCGCATAAACATCGCCAATGGGTTTCAAGGTGGCTTGCTTGATATCTTCTAACTTTTGCTTGACTGCGGCATCGGTGGGTTTAAGGTTAAGATTAGCTTGGGCATCTGCTAAGGCTTTAGCTTTAGTATCGCCCACTTCCTTGCCGTCAATATAGAAGCGGGTGGTTTCTCCGTCTCCTACAGCGGTGAGATGGTGCCAACCGACGGACAATGTTTCCAGACTGAAGCCACTGTCATAAAAGTATTGTTTGAGGGGGTCATTGGTCAGGTAAATTCCTAACTTTTTGTCCCGACTGACGACAATGTGCTGATCAGCATTTTGCCCCCGGATGAGAGTATTCCATTGTGCCGTTTTTGCCAAAGGATAGCAGAACCAAGCCTCAATACTCCAGTCTGAAGACAAATAGACAGGTTGATTTAATTTCACCATGCTGTTGCTATTCGTCATTTTCAAGCAGGCAGGTTGACCATCGGGAATCCACTGCTCAAAGGCGGTATTACTGCTGTCGGCTGTGACATCATAGTTGGTTCGTCGCATCCGCCCTTGCTTGTCAAAGTAACTCAGTTGGACATTGCCTTCACAAGTTTCGATCACATTAAGTCCACTAACCGGACGCACAAAGCTCAATAATGCTCCTTGTGTCACCAAATCCTTAGCATCTTTGGCAATCTGGGGCATGGTTTGAGCCGTTTTTAGGGTGGTGGCGAGGCTGAGAATGGCGTTGTTTAAGGTATTTAAGTCCGTTTGAATTTGCGTCAGTTCAGAGATGAGTTGTGTCAGACGATTCTGAAGCTTGGTTTTCTCGCTGGTATCCACCGTACTGGCTTGTAACAGCCTTAACTCCTCCTGTAGTTGTGCCAGTTTGGCTTGAGCAGCGAGTAATTGCTGTAAAACGGGATCATAGTTTTTTTGAGCATTGCTGATATTTTGGGTCGTCTGTTCGTTGGTGCGAACTAACTGAAATCCCCCAACAGTGTTGCCATGCCAATTAGGAAAACAACCGACGTTCATCCCTTCGTTGTAAGGTAGCACTACGCAGAGACGATGACTGGTTTCAAATGCTTGAGGAATGATGTAATAGTAGCCATTTCCTAAAGCCGAAATTTTGAATTTACCACTTCCATCATTAGTGTTGCCATGCCAATTGGGAAAACAGCCAACGTTCATCCCCTCGTTTAACGGCAGGACTACGCAGACACGGTGAGTGCTTTCGTATTCCTTATTGATGATCTGATAATATCCATTTCCCAATGAGGAAAATTTAAACAGGCCAGCATTACTTTTAGTATTACCATGCCAATTGGGCATACAACAGACGTTCACACCCTCGGCTAAACCCCCTGCTGTGCATAAGCGATGAGTGGTTTCAAATCCTTTACCCAATATATAGCAGTAGTAATTCAACGGGTTGTTGAGTTCACTGTTATAGATTGATTTCAGGTTTTGCTCTTGCTGTTGCAGTTGTTGAACCAGAGTTTGTTGCTGAGTAATTTCATTTTGTTTTGCGGTTATGACATTTTGCTTTTCTGTCGTAGACAGTCTTTCATTAGCTTCCAACAAGGCAATTTTGGATTGAATATCTTGTTTCTCTCTTAAGAGAATTCCTTCTTGTTGGTCTTTCTGATCTAATTGCTGCAATTGTGTGGGTAAATTGGCTTGCTGGTCGGCTAAAGTTGCCAAGTTAACGGTGTCAGCATATCGGGCTTCGGTAATGACATCAGAGATTAACTGAATCGTTTGTTTGCGAATATCTAAAGTCGTCCAAGTACCCTTCAGATTACCAATACCAAAAGAGCGCACTAAAGACACACCATCAGGAATAACAAAGCGGCATTTTGCTTGATACCATCCGTTACCAATATCGGTAAATTCGGTAGCATTGGGCGTAATATTTACCCAATCTACAGCACTACGATTTGTTTTGCCTTTGTAGGTAATAGCAAAAATTTTGCCATTGAGTCCATCAACATTATTTGGGTTTACCGCAGGAGTGACTTTAAACTCAAATTCTTCGGTATATGTCGCACCTTCAGAGACAGCAAAAAGTTCCTCATTTTCGTATTTAATCGCCGGAGTTGTTGTGCCCGGAATGTTACGGGATAGGGACACCGCACTCACATAAGCACCGCCATAAACAATGCCATCATTGTTATTAACGGAAAAATCGAGAACTTGACGCTCTTTTCCTTCTTCAGCTACAGCACCTAAGCGCCAGTAACCCATTAAACCGACTTCTTTACCCGTCAGTTGCAGGTACATGGTATCTCGGATCTGGGCTTCTGTGCGAGCGAATTTCCAGATGCAGAGTTCCGACACCGTGCCATCGTAACCACCTCCTAAATCCAAGCTCACGGTTTTGGGCAGAGGTCTTTTGCAGCCAGTCCCACTATGCCATAGTGTGCCATTGCGATAGACTTTCATTTCTCCGGTTTTGGCATTTTTGGTAAATGCCCAGTGAGCCCATTGCCCTTTATAATCGGTAGGTTGGGCTGCTTTATTGATCCGGTCAAACCCACTCGCATCGGCTCCGCAATCAAAGTAAATTACGCCATCACTCCAAGGAAAATGAATGTTTAAAACTCGCTCATTATTAGCACCATTGGCATAAATAATCGAATTCTGTTTCGGTAGGGAATTTCCCCCTTTTGCCCAAAAACTGACGGTGATTTCATTCCCAATGGGCATACTTGCGGCGGGAAGTTGCACCTGATCATCCACCCCATCTACAACCAAACCCCGCCGTTTCATGGATTCCATTTTCAGGTTAACGGCGGTTCCCGTTTGCCATTTAATGTCTTCGAGGCTGAAGGTTTTATCGTCAATTTTCTTGACGGTGTAAGTGCCGTTATAATCGCGGGTATCGACAACCTGTACGGCTTCTCCAGTATTTAAACCGTGATTAAGGGCGGTAATTCTTAATTTCCCTGTACTGGTAATTTCACAACCCGTAACTGCACCATTAAAGACTAACCCTGTTTGTTCTTCGGGGATGACTTCCCAACTTCCTAACGCTGGACTAGGGGGAGTCACTTCAAAGGTATTATTATCAATTTTGGTAATGCCTTGCAGGAAACTATTGTAATTTTGAGTCCCACTAATTTTAACTTGGTTAATTTTCGTGGCGTCCAGGTTTGTTAGCGTTGATGAAACGATATTAACTGCATCTTCTTCTCCCTGTTCTAAACGAGTAATTTGTCCTTGGGGCGGTGGTGTGGTTGTACCAATAATTTTGACGTTATCTAAGGTGTTTAAGGGTAATAACACTTGACGAGCGGTATTACGCCAAATTTTCTCAGTTGCGCTAGGAGCAATTTGCGATAATGTACCATCTCCGGCGATCGAAAAACTGAACGCGGCTACATTCCCCGTATTGGTGGGAATAGCTAACATGACTTTGGTACTATCGCGTAATAGCTGCATCCCGTCGTCAGTTTGCTGTTCCCGTTGTACGTCGTATTTCGTAGCACTTAAACCGTTAACAACAGTCAGAGTTCCTAAATCTAAGGTGCGTTTAATAATCCCCGGAATACTCCGAGGAATAAGACTATCGTTAGACTCTACAAATACTGTGTAATCTTGCACATCAAACAGCCCTTCATCAGAGACGCGCAATGTGGTTAATTCGACTTTCTTGGTTTGGTTGTTGTAGGCGAAAATATGCCAACGATAAACGTCATTTTCGATGGTGGGAACTAAAACAACTGAAAACCAACCTTTGTACAGGTTATTGATTGTACACAGTTCTGTGGTTGGTTCATAGAAAAAGTTATTATTAGTATCACGGAAGTCTAAGGAGTCAATATTCGTGAGTCCACTAGCCCCCTTTTTCATGTTTTTACTGGCTTCGTGCTTCTGACGACTCCGCTTAAACCGTACTTCTAGTTTACGGTTGAGCTTATTTGTCATGCCATCTAACACAAAGCGATCGCATAATAATGTATTAGTTTTAGATTGGCGGAAAATATAAATATGCCCTGACGCAGATACTAATTGTACTGGTGCAACGGCGGTTTCTGTTTGGGTTTTGTAGCGAGAACGCAACACAAACAGACTGGTATTTGTAGCATCAGTAAATTCTGCTGTTTCTCGATCAATTACAGACTGATCATCTGCTTCATTCGGTAATTCTAACTGTTGCCAACCTTCCCAGCCTGTTCTTAATTCCGCAGGTGTGTTGAGGTAACTATCCTCAAAACCGTCTTGTTTAATCGTGTACCATATTTTGCCATCGGCATCGGTAGCGACTAATACTACCTTACCTTCGTGGGCAATGGTATTAATCTGTTGGAGTTTTTCTTTTTGTAAGTACATCGGGTTGCCTCTAAATTTAATAATCCCACAAGAAATTGAGCTAAAACCACGCTGATGCAGTAGTTATCCAGCTTTATCAAAAAAGTAGACCAGCGAAATGCGATCGGATTTCTCGCGTTTAGCTTGCATATTGGTGGAGACTGGTCAGGGGTTATGGGTGATGAAAATCGGGAATATTGACAGGGTAAATATTCTCAACTATCACCGACTAGCTATAACCAACTACCAGCCCCAAATTTGCAATTGATTAAGCACAACAGATTATGGAATTGGGATACCTATCACAATTTAGTTTCGTTAAGGTCTGCGGTTACACAAGCAAAGCTTTTTTCCACAGGTTAATAGATGCACTTTATTTATTGGCAGATTAAATTTGAAGTTAGAAAAATTCATCAGTCTTAAGATAGATTCTTTGTCTTCCTTGTGTCAAGGTATGTAATATATTGTTTTGTAACAATTAGCGAACTCTACCTGGAGCTGGGAAACCTAGATGCAGCGACAACTGGGGCATTTGCGGCCAGATATGGGAGTACCCCATAGCCAAACAATTCTTAACAAAAACTTTATAAAACTTACCATGTTGTCAAGCACAGGTTAGAGTTATCCTAGGAAATCCAGTAATCCTGCTACACTCAACATTCCCGTCACTTATCCAGTGGTTCGATGACTCAAACCCAAAGCACCAAAACTGCCACCGCAACTGCAATATTCTCCTTGACAATTGCCCCCGCTTGTGTTATTAGGGGCCCAAATGCGATCGCCCGATCGACAGATGCGATCGCCCGTCTCGGAAAACGCCCCCTAATCGTCGGCGGCAAAAACTCCCTCGCCGCCATCCAACCCTACCTACAAAATCAGCAGCTACAAGCCGCCCAAGCCACCTACGGCAAAGATTGTAGCGAAAATAGCCTCAAAACCCTCCACGAAGCCGCGATCGCCCACAAAGCCGATTTCATCATCGGAGTTGGTGGCGGCAAAGCCCTAGATGCAGCCAAACTCCTCGCCCATCAGTGCCAAATTGCGATCGCCACAATTCCCACATCAGCAGCCACCTGTGCCGCTTGGACAGCCCTTTCTAACATTTATTCAGAAGAAGGTGCATTCCAATATGATGTCACATTAGCCAAATGTCCCGATTTGCTAATCCTTGATTATGGCTTAATTCAAACCGCACCACAGCGGACATTAGTTGCAGGAATTGGAGATGCGATCGCCAAATGGTACGAAGCATCAGTCAGCAGCGGACATTCCGAACAAACCCTGATCATTTCCGCCGTTCAACAAGCTAGAATATTGCGAGATATCTTATTTCAAAAATCTGCGATCGCCCTCAAAGAACCCGGTAGCGAAACCTGGCAAGAAGTCACAGATGCCGTCGTATTGCTAGCAGGAGTAATCGGCGGAATTGGCGGTGCCCAATGTCGCACAGTAGCCGCCCACGCCGTCCACAACGGCCTAACTCATCTATTAGCAAGTCACGGCACTTTACACGGCGAAAAAGTTGCCTATGGCATTTTAGTGCAACTGCGATTAGAAGAAATGTTGCAAAACAATCAACTTGCAGCCACCGCCAGACAACAACTGTTAAAATTCTACGGCGAGATTGGATTACCCCAAACTTTAGCCAATCTAGGACTCGGAGACATTACCCTAACAGAATTGCAGCGCGCCGCCGAAATAGCTTGCAGCCCTAATTCCGACATCCACAGACTGCCATTTAAAGTCGTTCCCGAACAATTAATGGCAGCGATGGTTTCAACGACCGCACCTGTGGGAGAATTGAGAGTGAAGAATTAATACTGTTCGTAGTAAGAACTTTATTCCGTTATTAAGTAAACTTTTAAGGAGTAAAGTTTTTACAACTAACAACTAACAACTAACAACTAACAACTGATAACAAACTAATGACCTTGGATTGGATTACCACTGCTGACAGGTTGCAAACACTACCGCCCTATGTATTTGCCCGTCTCGACGAACTCAAAGCCCGCGCCCGCGAACAAGGACTAGACCTGATAGACTTGGGAATGGGAAACCCAGATGGTGCGACTCCTCAACCAGTGGTAGAAGCCGCCGTCGCAGCCATCCAAAATCCTGCAAATCATGGCTATCCACCCTTTGAAGGTACCGCCAGTTTTCGCCGCACAATTACCAAATGGTACAGCCGCCGCTACAACGTTGAATTAGATCCAGAAAGCGAAGCATTGCCTTTGTTGGGTTCTAAAGAAGGTTTAGCACATTTTGCGATGACTTACATCAATCCAGGGGATGTAATATTAGTACCAAGTCCCGCTTATCCCGTATTATTTCGCGGCCCGATTATCGCCGGTGCAAAAGTTCACAACATCATCCTCAAACCAGAAAACGACTGGGTAATTGACTTAGCCGACATTCCCGATAGCGTAGCCGAAAAAGCTAAAATACTCTATTTCAATTATCCCAGTAATCCGACTGGAGCAACAGCACCCCGCGAATTTTTCAAAGATATTGTGGCCTTCGCGCACAAACATCAAATCTTGTTAGTTCACGANNGAATTTCATACTATGTCAAAAACCTATAATATGGCTGGCTGGCGAGTCGGTTTTGTAGTAGGAAATAGCAAGATTATCCAAGGTTTGCGGACCTTAAAAACTAACCTAGATTACGGTATATTTTCCGCCTTGCAAACAGCGGCGGAAACAGCACTGCAATTGCCCGATAGTTACTTGCAAGAAGTGCAGAATCGTTACAGAACTCGCCGGGATTTTATGGTTGAAGGATTGGCAGAATTAGGGTGGAATATTCCTAAACCTCTGGCTGCAATGTATCTTTGGGTGCCCTGTACTCGCGGCATGAGTTCGACTGATTTTGCCCTGAATGTTTTGCAGCAAACTGGTGTTGTGGTGACTCCTGGTAATGCTTTTGGGCCGGGTGGCGAGGGATATGTGAGAATTAGTTTGATTGCAGATTGCGATCGGCTGGGAGAGGCCCTGCGGCGCTTGAAACAAGCTAATATTCGATATTAGCTGAGTGCCTAGGGTGCGTCAGAGCATAAAAACCTGTTGAAAGCGAAATAATCAATCTCTGATACCAATTTAATGGGTCGTTGCATATATCTCGATCCCCCTAAATCC
>DPLL01000182.1:0-10400 GCA_003542015.1 Microcoleaceae cyanobacterium UBA9251
GATGGAGGTAATCTGATTCTCACGGAGGTTAAGGCATTTCAGATTGGACAGTTGTCCAATCACTTCTGGGATGGAAGTAATCTGATTCTCATAGAGGAGAAGATATTCCAGATTGGACAGTTGCCCAATCACTTTTGGGATAGAGGTAATCTGATTCTCACAGAGGATAAGGTATTTCAGATTGGACAGTTGTCCAATCACTTCTGGGATGGAAGTAATCTGATTCTCATAGAAGAGAAGATATTCCAGATTGAACAGTTGTCCAATCGCTTCTGGGATGGAAGTAATCTGATTCTGACCGAATTCAAGCCCTCTCAGATTGGACAGTTGCCCAATCGCTTCTGGAATGGAAGTAATCTGATTCTCACAGAGGAGAAGCGCTATCAGACTGGACAGTTGCCCGATCGCTTCTGGGATGGAAGTAATCTGATTCCGACTGAGGTCAAGCCCTCTCAGACCGGACAGTTGCCCAATCGCTTCTGGGATGGAGGTAATCTGATTGTCACGGAGGTCAAGCTCTGTCAGATTCGTACACTTGACAATTTCTAGTGGCAATTCATTCAAATTCAACCCTGCCAAATCCAGTTCCTTCAATTTTTCATCGGCAGCCTGCTCGATTCGTCGCACTGCTTCCTTTCGGGTCATGCCCTTTACCTCTCAGTAATATTTATTTTATTGTGACCATAATTTAGCTTGTTGGAAAACCACATTTCCCAGCTTAGGCTTGTAACCCTTGCACTTAAATCAGAATATGAGTATTTCTTGAGATACAGGCTAAAACCCTTACCAATACGTGTATGTAAAAGTGTAATCTCAAAATAAAATTAGAAGGGAGAATTTTACTTCTCCCTTCTAATCCTAAACCCTAAATTGTACCTTCAGATAGGTTGAACCTACACTTTAAAGTGCGTCTGTAGGTAGATTAAACATGAATTTCACACGTAATCTATCAATAAGATCCTTAAAACCGTCATCATCTTTTTTAAAGACGATTTTGTTACCAGGGACATAGACCTCTAAATCCCATTCTTCCATAGATAATAGTAGTTCTCCATATTGGGTGGGTACACGTTTCCAAGCTAAGACCTGTTCAAGGTCTAGACCGTAACTGTCGTTATATCGTACTTTGCCAAGCATAAAGTTTCTTCCTGTAAATCGAATACCTTCTATTGTACTACATCAAATCTTTACGTGACAAGTCAACACAAAAATCTAACTCTACCGCGTTAGAATCTACCTCGTTAGACAGACAACATTCTGAACCGCACTCACCGCGCTCCAACCGCTCTCTGTGTGCCACCGCTCCGAGTGCTACCAGTTTTTAAAAAAGCTGTGGGTTGTGACGTGCGAGTGTGACGCAAAAAAGCTAGACCCGATCGCTCCAATCCGATCGCTCCGACCGTGGCAACCTTGCCAGACGTTAGACCCACGCTAGACCCGCAAACTTTGCCTGTGATGCAACTCTGCCAGCCTTGCCACTGCCACAGGTGGAATCATCCCAAAACCCGCTAAACCCCGCCAGATGGTGCATTTTGTAGCCTTGCCTGTGGTGTCGGGGCGATCGCCCCGTGTCGATCGAACTGCCGCCAATTTTGGAGTCTTATTGGTGGAAAGCCCTACTAAATTCGGCAGACATCAAAGCCTGCCTTGCTTTTGCCGCAGACCATGAGAAAACTGATCCGCCTTGGCTACTTTCAACGTCAGGGTTCTTTTTTTCTCACTACTTGCTCAAACCTGAAATCCTGACCTAAACAAACCAGGATTATTTGCAGCTATAATTGCGATTATTAGTACCAAATATTGCTTTATGGACTACCACGACATCATCACAATTGAACCGGGAAAACGCCGTGGGAAACCATGTATTCGGGGAATACGAATCACAGTATACGACATCTTAGAATATCTCGCAAGTGGCATGACGGAAACAGAAATTCTCGAAGATTTTTCAGAACTAACTTCGGCAGATATCAAAGCCTGCCTTGCTTTTGTAGCGGATAGATACAATCCTGGACGCACTCCGACAAAGAAACCGGGTTTTTTACCTAATCTGTCGGTACAACCAAGTAATTTGGTAAAAAAACCCGGTTTCTGGGCCCCATGCGTACATCCTATAGATAATTACCCGCCGATTTGAGACATTGTGCGGCTATAATTTCCTTGAGTAGTTCCCGAATCTCGCTGTTTGAAATTAATCTCCGGTTTAATCTCTAATATCTGCCGCACTCGATCGCGCAATTCGCCCGTAGACACCCCATTCCGCAGAGCAGTTTTCAAGTCAATTTGCCCCGTTTCGTTCAGCAGACAAGGCCGCAGCCACCCGTCAGCAGACAAACGCATCCGATTGCAGCGATCGCAAAAACACTCAGACATCTGACTGATAAATCCCAAAGTACCCTTCGCCCCCGGAATTTGAAACACATCCGCCGGCCCATTTCCCCGCACTCCCGACTCAGCCAACCCGTATTTTTCGCTAATTTGTTGCCGCAAATCTGCCGAAGCTACCCAACCCTTATCGCCAAATAAATCGCCATTCCCGATCGGCATAAACTCAATAAAACGAACGTGCCAATTCCGGTTAATAGTTAATTCTGCCAAATCCAATATTTCGCCATCATTAACACCAGGAATCACAACAACATTCAATTTCAGCGGGTCAAATCCAGCTTGATAAGCAGCTTGAATACCCTGCCAAACTTGCATCCAGCGCGATCGCCCCCGACTACCAATTATCTTATCAAAAGTCTCCGGTTCCAGCGAATCCAAACTAATATTAATCCGGCGTAAACCAGCATTGTAGAGATTTTCGGCCATTCCCGCCAGCAAAAAGCCATTAGTTGTCATTGACAAATCTCGCGTTTCGGGCAAAGATGCGATCGCCCCAACCAACTCAACCACCCCAGGGCGCAGCAGCGGTTCCCCACCCGTCAAGCGAAACTTAGTAAATCCCACAGGTATGAAAACTTCCCGCAGCAAAGTTAGCAATTCCGAGTGAGTTAACAACTGCTGCTGCAAAACATAGTCCAACTCGCTACCTTCCGGCATACAGTAGAGACAGCGGAAATTGCAGCGGTCTATTAAACTAATCCGAAGGTAGTCTACGGGGTTCATGTCAATACTTTGTAATATTATTTAATTATAAATGGCGATCGAATTTTCTGCAATAATTGATAGAAAGCAAAAAACCTGCATCGATTTCTCTCTCTTCTCTTACTCTGTGCTGTCTACGGTTAATAAAAAAAAATCTAGTTGGTAAATCTACATACCTATGACATTCTTTAAATTTGAAGCTGACTTTGTAGAAGCCCTGCGCTGCATCCCGATGCAAGTACGCCTCAAGTTAGATACTTGCGGCATTAAACTCAAGTTGCAAGATTGGAATCATTTTACTCAAGCAGAACGCCAAACACTTGTAGAGCTTCCTTGTTTGACAAGTCCAGAAATTCTCGAATACCGAGAACAGCTAAACCAAGTATTAATCAAACATACTGGTCAATCTGGAACTGATTTAGCGATCGACCCAAATCCGCCC
Organism: Microcoleaceae cyanobacterium UBA9251; assembly: GCA_003542015.1. Lineage (GTDB taxonomy): Bacteria > Cyanobacteriota > Cyanobacteriia > Cyanobacteriales > Microcoleaceae > Microcoleus. Next base: position 3,533 of record DPLL01000182.1, read on the forward strand.
TGGCTGGATGCTGCAACCATACCAGAATCTGTCACCGCCAAAGCCCAAGAACTTGATTTGACTATTACTTTGGCACAATGGATGGCTTTGGGCGCGATCGAGCGATTTGCTTTAATCAAACTTAGTCGATCGAGCCACGAGAATAAAAACTTTCTCCCAGCGCTTCGAGAATTTCACCTCATTGAATAATTATCATGTCTAACAATCCTCAGTTTTTTGGTCCACTTCCCTACTCAGCTTTCAACAATCCATCGGCGGGAACTGCCATCAGCCCATTTAGCCCAGTAAAATTCACTTACTTTCATTTAGAAGACTTTGAAGACGGCGCTTTAAATACACCGGGTGTTACTGTTTCTGAGTTGGCCACAACAAATATTACAACTGCGTTCAGCGACTCGGTGGACGGCGATGACGGTGTTATTGATGGTCAGGCTAGAGGAAACAGCAGCAGCTTATTCTCGAATTTCAGGACTAGCAGCTTTACCTTCAAATTTTCTGCTAATGCACTTGGGGGTCAATTACCAACCCATGCTGGAATTGTCTGGACGGATATTGGCAGGAATGGTGGCGGCACACCCCTGTCTGGCGACCTGGTAAATAACACGTTATTTGAGGGGTTTGGGCCATCGGGAGAATCTCTGGGGATTATCGGCCCCTTTTCACTGGGTGATGAGAGTATTTCCCGTACAACCTCAGAAGATAGATTCTTCGGAGTGGTCAATCAAAACGGAATCTCATCAATTCGAGTGTCAATGCCCGGTAAAAATAACTGGGAAGTCGATCATCTTCAATATGGTTTCGCACCTGGAACCATTTCTCCTTCTCCCTTCGGTCCCAATGGTCTCTTCTTCAACCTCTCCACCGATGCCGATAACTTTACCATCGATTCAGGTCGAGTCGGCAATCTATTGGTTCAAGGTTTAGATGGCAACGATTTTATCCAAGGATCGCCATCGACCGATCGCGTAAATGGCAATGCCGGCAACGATACCATACTAGGAGGCGATGGCAACGATACGCTCTGGGGCGGCCGCGATAACGATCGCATCGATGGCAACTCTGGCAATGACATTATCTCTGGAAACCTCGGAAATGATACACTTTCTGGCGGTTCGGGCGATGACATCCTGCGCGGCGGACAAAACAACGATGTGTTAAATGGAGGAGAAGGTAACGACCAGTTGGTAGGTGACTTGGGTATAGATATTCTGACGGGTGAAGCTGGAAACGATTTGTTTGTACTGCGGGTGAATGCAGCCGCCTCCAATGTATCTGAAGCCGATGTTATTACGGATTTTACTGGGGGTCAAGATGCGATCGCCCTCACTAACGGACTTGTATTTACAGGAATTGCCTTAGATGCTTCGGGTAGCAATACAGCGATTCGGATTCTTGCTACCGGACAAATTTTAGGGGTAGTTACCGGAGTCCAACCCGCTGCTTTAAGCGCAGCCAACTTTACCACCTTGAATGGGGACTTTTAACTGCGATCGGTTCCCAGGCTCTTCCTAGGAACCAGTAACAAAAAGATTTCTGACTCCTTCGACACCAAAACCTAAAAATATTATTAAATTTAATTTTAAGTATTGTTACCAGAGCGTGGTAATATCTTTCTGAGCTTGCAAAGCAATCGCCAGCTACCTGCATTAGTTTCTGAGCTTCGTGAACACGCCAAACACACCCACCGAACCCGCACCAGCAACCGAGGATCATCCTCAGACTGGCACTGTCTCGACAGTCTCGTCAGAGACAGGCAATCCCATGCAAGACTTTTATCGCCTCCAACAAGAGTTGTTGGCGTACACCCTTGCATTTACGGCGATAATTTTTATCTCCGTTTGGATTTTTTACTCCCTCAACATGGCCCTGAATTATTTGCTTGGGGCGAGCACAGGTGTGGTTTACTTAAAGATGTTGGCTAGAGATGTTGAGCGAATCGGCAGCGAAAATCAACGAATTAGTAAGACAAGGCTGGCTCTGCTTATTGGGTTGATCATCATAGCAACTCGGCTGGATCAGTTACAGATTTTGCCAATATTTTTGGGATTTCTGACTTACAAAATTTCGCTGATGATTTATGTGCTGCAAAGTGCATTAGCACCAGACTCCAGGTAGTTTGGGCAATCTAGTAAAACTCAACTCATAGATTTGTATGGGGAAGCCCGTTGAATGGCAATGCTTGACGTTCTAAACACCTTTAATCGTTTCCCCCTGGCAGAATTGGAAGTTGGCCAGCAGTTGTACTGGCAACTGGGCAATCTGAAAGTGCACGGGCAGGTTTTTCTAACCTCGTGGTTTGTAATTGCCGTTTTAGTTATAGTTTCGATTTTAGGAACCAGCAAAATCCAAAGAATTCCCAGCGGAATGCAAAATTTAATGGAGTATGCGCTGGAATTTATTCGAGACTTGGCTAAAAACCAAATTGGGGAAAAAGAATATCGCCCCTGGGTACCATTTGTTGGTACGTTATTTCTGTTCATCTTTGTGTCAAACTGGTCTGGGGCTCTAATTCCTTGGAAGCTGATTAAGCTGCCATCGGGAGAATTGGGAGCACCTACGGCTGACATCAATACGACGATCGCATTTGCACTGCTGACTTCTCTAGCATATTTTTATGCAGGTCTCAGCAAAAGTGGCTTGGGGTATTTCGCCCACTATGTAGAACCGGTGCCTTTCATGTTGCCGTTCAAAATCATAGAAGATTTCACTAAGCCTCTTTCCCTAAGTTTCCGTTTGTTTGGCAACATCCTTGCTGACGAATTGGTAGTCGGAGTCCTAGTGTTGCTAGTGCCTTTATTTGTGCCTTTGCCAGTAATGGTTCTGGGACTATTTACAAGTGCCATTCAAGCTTTGATTTTTGCTACCCTAGCAGCAGCCTACATAGGCGAGGCTCTAGAGGGCGGTCACGGCGACGAACATCACGATTAACTAACGATAAACGGCGCAGAATAAGGGAGGAAATATNNTAAGGAAAATCATCATGGACCCAATCGTTGCTGCCGCTTCCGTAATTGCCGCCGCTTTGGCAGTAGGTTTAGCTGCAATCGGCCCTGGCATTGGTCAAGGAAATGCAGCAGGTCAGGCTGTTGAAGGGATTGCCCGTCAGCCAGAAGCAGAAGGAAAAATTCGCGGCACATTGCTGTTAAGTTTGGCGTTCATGGAAGCGCTGACAATTTACGGTTTGGTGGTAGCCCTAGTGCTGCTGTTTGCCAACCCCTTCGCATAATAATTTGGGGTCTGAGATTTTGGATTTTGGATTTGAATTACCATCCAAAATCCAAAGTCGAAAATCTCAAATAGAATTAGGTGGGAGCCGTCAAAAAAACATGATGCACTGGACAGTATTACTAGCAGTTGAAGAAGCGGCAAAGGAAGGCGGACTTTTTGATATAGATGCTACGCTGCCTCTGATGGCGGTGCAGTTCTTGATTCTAGTCGCAGTCTTGAATGTAATTTTTTATAAGCCGCTCACCAAGTCAATTGAGGAACGGGCAGATTACATTCGCAACACTAAAGTTGCAGCGAAAGAACGCTTGGCAAAAGCTCAGCAACTAGCGCAGCAGTATGAGCAAAAACTGGGAGAAACTCGCAGAGAGTCTCAAAAGGTAATTGCTGTTGCTCAAGCAGATGCTCAAAAAATCGCGGCGGCGAAAGTAGCTGAGGCTCAAAAAGAAGCTCAAGTCGCGCGAGAAAAAGCAGGACAAGAGATTGAGCAGCAAAAGCAAGATGCAATGCGATCGCTAGAACAAGAAGTGGACTCCCTGAGCCGCCAAATTCTAGAGAAGCTATTAGGGCCGGAGCTGGTCAAATAGTGAAATTGAAGAGTTTTAGATTTTGGACTAAATCTAAAATCTAAAATTGGTTCAGCCCACCTGCACGCGCAATTATGGAAGACTATCATGGGGACTGTTTTATTGCTAGCCACAGAAGCTAGCCGGGAAGGTGGTTTCGGTTTCAATTTCGATATTTTAGAAACCAATCTGATTAACCTGGTCATTATTATTGCAGTGCTGTTTTATTTCGGGCGCGACTTTTTAGGAAACATCCTGAATGAGAGGCGTTCGGGCATCGAAGAGGCGATTCAAGAAGCAGAAAAACGCCAAAAAGATGCCGCAGCAGCTCTAGCAGAGCAACAGCAAAAATTGACTCAAGCACAAGCAGAAGCGGAACGAATTCGAGCGACTGCTGAAGCAACTGCGAAGAAAGCAAAAGAAGCAATTCTAGCTCAGTCGGCGCAGGAGGTTGAACGCATGAAAGCAACAGCAGGTCAAGAGTTGGAATCGGAGCGGGAAAGAGCGATCGCCCAACTCAGATCTGCCGTTGTATCTATGGCATTAGCAAAGGTGGAAAGCCAGCTAAAAACTAGCTTGAACGAAAACGCTCAACACCAATTAATCGATCGCAGCATTGCGTTACTGGGAGGCTAAAACGTGAGTAAAGTCAACACACAAGTTTTACAGCCTTACGCATCCGCTTTGATGTCATTGGCTAAGTCTAACAATCTTTCAGAGGAGTTCGGCACTGAAATTCGTTCTTTGCTGGGTCTGCTAGAAAGTTCTGAGGATTTGCGTCAATTTTTAGGCAATCCTCTGATTAAACCAGATGCTAAAAAAGCTGTGATTAAGCAAATAGCAGGGGAAGATATGAACCCCTTGATGCGAAGCTTTCTGAGCCTGTTAATAGATAAAGGAAGGATTCTTTTTTTAGAGGGTATTGGCAAACAATACTTGACCCAACTTCGAGAACTCAACCAAACTGTATTGGCTGAAGTTACATCGGCTGTACCGCTTTCAGATGCTCAACAGCAGACTGTTAGTGAAAAAGTGCAGGCGATGACAAGCGCAAGGCAAGTGGAAATTGAAACCAAAATTGACGCAGATTTAATCGGCGGTGTCGTGATTAAAGTAGGCTCTCAAGTGATTGATGCCAGCCTGCGAGGACAATTACGCCGTCTGGGAATTCGCTTGGCTTCTTGAGAGAAGTTCGGCAACGGATTCTGTNNACGGATTCTGTAACGGATGTAACTGATAGAAGAAAGTTCGGCAACGGATTTTGTAACGGATGTAACTGATAGAAGAAAGTTTGGCAACGGATTCTGTAATCGACTGACAACTGACAACTAACAACTGACAACTGACACATAACAACTGACATGGCAGCAATCAGACCAGACGAAATTAGTAACATTATTCGCCAGCAAATTGAGCAGTATGACCAAGATGTTAAAACATCTAANNATGTCCGGTGAATTGCTAGAATTTGCCGACGGCACTGTTGGTATTGCACTGAACTTGGAAGAAGATAACGTCGGCGCAGTGCTGATGGGCCAAGGTTTGGGAATTGAAGAAGGTTCGGCAGTTATTGCTACTGGCAGAATTGCTGAAGTTCCCGTGGGAGAAGCCATGTTGGGACGGGTAGTTGATGCTTTGGCCCGTCCGATTGACGGCAAAGGAGAAATTAAAACTACTGAAACTCGCTTGATTGAATCTCCGGCACCGGGGATTGTTGCTCGCCGTTCTGTTTATGAACCGATGCAAACAGGGATTACCGCTATTGATGCGATGATTCCAGTTGGTAGAGGACAACGGGAACTGATTATTGGTGACAGACAAACTGGTAAGACTGCGATCGCGATCGACACGATTATCAACCAAAAATCTGAGAACGTAATTTGCGTTTATGTGGCGATCGGACAAAAAGCTTCTACAGTAGCTAACATTGTCAACGTGCTGCAAGAAAAAGGCGCAATGGACTACACAATCGTAGTCGCAGCCAACGCTAGTGACCCCGCCACACTGCAATATTTGGCTCCTTACACAGGTGCTAGCTTAGCCGAGTATTTCATGTACAAAGGCAAGCACACTTTGGTCATTTATGATGACCTTTCCAAACAAGCACAAGCTTACCGCCAAATGTCCCTGTTGCTCCGCCGTCCTCCAGGTCGCGAAGCTTACCCCGGAGACGTGTTTTATCTGCACTCTCGCTTGCTAGAACGGGCTGCTAAATTGAGCGATGATTTGGGCGAAGGTAGCATGACAGCTTTGCCAATTATCGAAACCCAAGCTGGTGACGTTTCTGCTTACATTCCTACCAACGTAATTTCGATTACCGACGGTCAAATCTTCCTTTCTTCTGACTTGTTCAACGCTGGTTTGCGTCCAGCAGTAAACCCTGGTATTTCGGTATCGCGGGTAGGTTCTGCGGCTCAAACTAAGGCCATGAAAAAAGTAGCTGGTAAGGTGAAATTGGAATTGGCACAGTTTGAAGAATTGGCAGCATTTTCTCAGTTTGCTTCGGACTTGGATAAAGCTACTCAAAACCAATTGGCCCGTGGTCAACGGTTGCGCGAACTGTTGAAACAGGCACAAAGTTCTCCTCTGCCGATGAACGAACAAGTTGCGATTATCTATGCTGGGATTAATGGCTACATGGATGAAATTCCAGTAGATCAGGTCAGCAAGTTTACTGTTGGTTTGCGCGATTATTTGCGGACTAGCAAGCCGAAGTACGGCGAAATTGTTCAAGGTGGTGCTAAGGCCTTGACTGATGAAGCTGAGAAGTTGCTGAAGGAAGGTATCACTGAATTCAAGCAAAGTTTCTTAGTTTCTGCGTAATTAGTCATTAGTCATCAATCATTGGTCATTGGTCATTAGTTAAGTCGCAGATCCCCCCTAGGGCGCAGGGCTGTTTCATTCTCGGAAAAATCGCGATTTTGTAGGGGTAGTGCGACCCCTACTCCCCGTGCCTACCCTCCCCATCCACGATTTGCAGGCGTTTCAGGGATTGGGGCTCTTCACGAGGGATTGCCCCTACAAAGAATGAAACAGCCCTGCCCTAGGGCGTGTTTTTAACCCGGAGATCCCCCCTA
>DPLL01000182.1:10426-10789 GCA_003542015.1 Microcoleaceae cyanobacterium UBA9251
TAAAGGCTAAGAAAAAAGGAGAAATTTATGGCAAATCTGAAAACTATTCGCGATCGCATTAAGTCGGTCAAGAACACTAAAAAGATTACAGAAGCTATGCGCTTGGTGGCGGCTGCAAAGGTGCGCCGCGCTCAAGAACAGGTGACTGCAACTCGGCCTTTTGCCGATCGNNGCAGAAGTATTGTACGGTTTGGCGGAACGCTTACAATTTGAAAATGTTGACTTACCGCTGTTGAAAAAACGCGAAGTCAGATGTGTGGGATTGTTGGTAGTTTCGGGCGATCGGGGTTTGTGCGGCGGCTACAATAGCGGTATTATCAAACGGGCTGAGATGCGCGCTAAGGAACTGAAAGCGGAAGGCTT
>DPLL01000182.1:10858-15247 GCA_003542015.1 Microcoleaceae cyanobacterium UBA9251
GATGATGAAATCTTCCGTTTGACTTCGCAAGGCGGACAGTTTCAAGTATCGCGAGACAAGGTTACAGCACCTAAGAAGAGTTTGCCGCGCGACATGATTTTCGAGCAAGATCCGGCGCAAATTTTGGATGCTCTTTTGCCCTTGTATTTGAACAACCAATTGCTGCGGGCTTTGCAAGAGTCTGCTGCGAGTGAGTTGGCTGCGCGGATGACGGCGATGAATAATGCTAGTGAGAATGCTAGTGATTTGATTGGTAGTTTGACGCTGACTTATAACAAGGCGCGCCAAGCGGCAATTACTCAGGAAATCCTGGAAGTTTGCGGCGGTGCTGAGGCTTTGAATGGTTAGGCTGAGCTTGACAATTTGTTGATTTTATGCTAGGCGTCTGGGGGAACTCAGGCGCTTTTTTTTGTGTATAAAGTTGTTACAATTGACCACAATGTACTAACAAAGCCAAACTCAAGATTTTTTGCATAAACCGGATTTATGAGCGTAAATCATACCTAAATGACATAAATTAAGGCTCTGTAGCGTTTTTTTGGGAAAAAAGCATTAATTGCACTATTGCATTAGTATGCACTATGGTATATAATTAAATTAATGCACCTGTATGCAAAAAGCGGGTTTTTAGGCAAACTACATAAAAATGTCACAATGTATATGTTGTAAAGCCTTGAGCCTGTATGGATGACAAGAAGACTGTGGCTATTAGAGTAGAAATGCCGCCGGAATTGCGGAACCGATTTAAATCGGCTGTTGCTAGGGATGGTAAAAATATGAGGGATGTTTTGCTGGAATTTATGGAGGGATATGTGACGAAGGCTGAGCAACCTAAAATAGAAGCAAGTCAAAACCAAAACAACACATAGCTGCTGCGTGCAGGGGTGGAGCGAAGGCATACAGGGCAAGACATTTAGTTGTTCAATTGTAAGGGAAGTCTGAAGTGAGGAGCGATCGCGTACCGAATCCAAAGCCAGAAAACGTACATCATGTTATAGAGCCTGAACTCTGTGAAAAGATGGGCGAAAAATACAACTGGCGGCTAAAAGAAATCCGAGTGACTCGTAACAGCCCCCCTGATGTGGCTTGCGTGTTTGACGGGGAACAAACCTCATTTCAGGATATGTGGCAAGATTACCAAGATTAAAGCAAAGGGAGGAAAAATGGCAAAAAAAATCTGGATTGTCTACAAAACTGAAAGCATGAGTTCTCCCGGCTGGGAAGAACGTCAGCTCATGCCGAGGGGTAGTTTAACTAATATACTTTGGGAGAATTGGACTTGGGAAGAAAACCCAGAAATTCCTCAAGTAGGGGACAAAACCCGCGATTACGAGAATCTATCTGATCCCGGTAATGGAGTTACCCACGGGAAAGATGGAGACTGGGTGGTTACTCGCGTTCAACAGTTTTCTGCTTTGGATACTGAGGAGCGAATTGTGGTTTGTTACTGTTGTTATGAACCTGTTACCTCTGATTGGGAAGCGCTACAACAAAGCGAGTCTGCCAATCAGATGCTAGCAACTGTCAAGCAATATTGACTGGATAATTGGTCGGCAAAATGCGATCGCCTATTCCTGGACAATTTCCACCAAGTCTTCAATCATCACATCAAAGGTGCGGGCCAATTTCTGTATGGAAATGAAGTCAATGGTTGACACTCCCGGACATCTGGCGTAGTGTCTGACGGTGCTGTAAATTACTCCCGATCGCTCTGAAACCTCTTTCAGCGTCCAACCTTTTTCAGCGGCGAATTCTCTGACTTTTAGTCTGACTAAACCCATACTTGACAAATGATGGCTTACCATCATAAGATAGTTCTATCCTAAAAAGCGATCGCCCCAAGGTCTGCACAACTGAAAGCCGATCGCCGATTCAAATGCCTTGAAAAAGGATTTATCTATTATCTTAGCAAGGTTTCAGCCAAAAGCTACTCTTTGACGACCTCAACCAAGTCTTCGACCATCACGTCAAAAGTACGTGCCAACTTCAACAGACAAGTAAAATCAACCATTGCCATTCCTGGAGAACGTGAATAGGTGCTGAGGGTGCTGTAGTTGACTCCCGATCGATCAGAAACCTCTTTGATCGTCCAGCCTTTCTCACCAGCAAATTCTTTAACCCGCAATCTAATTAAACCCATTGATCTACCACTAGATTTAGTGTATTATAATTTTATCGTAAACAGCGATCGACTAATCTTGGACAATCTCATACAAATCTTCGACCATCACGTCAAAAGTCTTCGCCAACTTGTCCAAGGCTGTGACATCAATTGTTGCTAATCCGGGCGATCGGGCATAGGTTCTGAGCGTACTGTAGACTACGCCCGATCGCTCTGAAACCTCTTTGATCGTCCAGCCTTTCTCAGCAGCAAACTCTTTAACCCGCAATCTAATTAAACCCATAAGCTCTTGACAGATGATTGATATAGGTCGTAATATAATGTAAAAAGCGATCGCCCCAAGGTCTGGAAAACTGAAAGGCGATCGCCTGTCCAAAGCAGGAAACTTATCAACTAAATTTCCAAATAACCAAGGGCATCAATTCTCAATAACCAAGAAGATCAACCAAGATCAACCAAGAATATCAACCAAGGATATCAACCATGTTAACAAAATTTTCGCGAAAATCAACCCCCAGAAACAAATTAAGCCGGTTTGTCACAAAAGAGGCGATCGCGCGGCTGCTGAAAATCAAGGTAGAACAAATATATCGCTTCGAGTGCTGGGCGCATATCCTGTACGTGCACGCCCAAGGGATGAGTCGGTTTGTGAGTTATGCGGATTTGCCGCCAGTGGTGGGAGAGGAAGCGCCCTCTGGTGTAGATTTTGGTTACTGGAAGCGCAGGATGGCGAGTCTGAAGGAGAGATACGCGCCGGATTTTTGGGTGGATTTCTATGCGGATAAATTTCATCAAGCGGTTTGTGTTGCTGAATTGTTGGAGTGGGGGGAGTTGGTGGGGGTGATTAAATTGATGTTAAGTGCGATCGGGCTGGAGTCGCTGCGAAAGGTTTACGCCCAAGAGAAATCTCTGCTGGAACATTTTTAAATTATGACTTATATACGGGTAGTTAGAAACCGGGTTTTTTTGCGAGTTTATTTCACCTGATGAAAGACAGTGAACGCTCCCCCCAAAGTCTGAGCGCCCCTTTTAGTCACCGAAAAGAAACCGGGTTTTTCAGATAAACTTTACGTCTTAACCGATATTTTGTGTAAAAACCCGGTTTCTGAATCTCATAGGAACAGATTTTGTTAGTATATTTTAGGTTAGGGTGGGTCTGGATGGACTCACCTGATAAGTTTCTAGAAAAAATGCAAATTTATTTCACCAGTCTCTAATAATTCCTTGATAGATAAAATATGCGCGTAATATAGTGGACTAGACCAATTATTTAGCCAACATATAATTAAATGGCATTTGTTACGATCTTCTGTATGATGTTGATGCTTAATATAATTATGACTTTCATATTCAAACTCTACATTTAATTGAATTGTTCCAGCAGGTAATGAATTTTTATAAGTATAAAATTCAATTTCAGCATCAGGAAAGCTCTCTTTTATATCAAGGATTTTGCTAAAACTGATTTGATGAGTGTCCCAGGAAAATATAATATTTTTTTCTTTTATTAGATGAAACATTGTACAGAATAACGCTACAAAACTTTGTTCATCTACAGGTTCATTTGCATAAAGTTCAGCCAATTCATTAAAGTGTAATGTGTTAATATTTTTTTTAGGTCTAGGATCTCGTTGTGTTGCCTGATTACTTGTTTTGATTCTAGGGTTAATGAAATCAGTGAGAAATACTTTTTGTATATCTTTAGCTGACCAATTTTTCTTTGATTCTGATATTGCCTTTACAAGAGAGATTATGTCATCTTCCCTATAGATTGTTTTTAATTTCCTATTTTCCAAATTTTTTTCAAAATATTCTTCCATATTTGCCATTGCTTCTAATATTCTATCTCTGATTGCTTCATTTTCGGGTTTAATCAATGTATAAAGATGCTCTAAAAGCATATTTTTATTCTTTTTGAGTATTTCTGGTACTTTTTCTGATTGCCAAATCTCATAGATTAGTAAATATTTGTTTGCTGTACGAGCAGTTATTTCTAAATATTGTTCAACAAAGTTTTCAAAATCAATATAACCAAACCGTTCAATATATTCAGGATTATCTTTAATGCTTTTTAGTATTTTACCTTGATTCCAAGCTTTTAAAGCTGAAGAGCGACCACTAATGTTCTTGAATTCTTCGATTAATTTATTAATATCCATGTTTGATGCTCAAGATTTATCATATCTATTGATGTATCAAAGTTATCGTATCATTAATCTTGAGATTCTGCAAATCGAAAACTGACCTAACCCCCCAGCCCCCTTCCC
>DPLL01000263.1 GCA_003542015.1 Microcoleaceae cyanobacterium UBA9251
TCAAAGATGGAGAAATTGTGATTGGTGGGAAAATTCAGCCGGAAGATAGATATATTGCACCGACTGTTTTAGACAATGTTTCCTGGGATTCACCGGTGATGCAGGATGAGATTTTCGGGCCGATTTTGCCTGTGTTGGAATATGATAATTTCTCAGAGGCGATCGCCCAAATCAACGCTCGTCCAAAACCTTTAGCTTTGTATTTATTCTCGAAGGATCAAGAGAAACAACAGCGAGTTTTACTGGAAACTTCCTCTGGGGGAGTTTGTATCAATGATACTGTAATGCAAGTTGGCGTGACAACTTTGCCTTTTGGTGGAGTTGGCGAAAGCGGGATTGGGAGTTATCACGGGAAAGCCAGTTTTGATACTTTTTCTCATTACAAAAGCGTGCTGCACAAGTCATTTTGGCTTGACTTGCAATGGCGGTATGCTCCCTATAAGGGTAAGTTGGATTTGATTAAAAAGGCGATCGGTTGATGGGTTTTTAGGCGATCGATCCCCCCTAACCCCCCTTCACAAGGGGGGGACAAGAAGGCCGCTGAGTTATGAGATGAATTGAGTTAAAATAAGATCAATTATTGTCGTCACTGCTGATACTTCCATTTAAATATCCCGTCCCTCAAACAGATCCACCGCGATCGCCTGCTCGTTAATTTAACTTGACAAACAAACTATTACTGTAGTATAATAATTCCTCAAAATCCTATGCGCTTATTCTAAAAATCAGATGCGCGTATTATAATAACATGAACAAGGTCTTATCACTTCTGGCAGGAATTGCGATCGCCTCTGTCTCCGTTGCTGCTTTCATTCCACCCAGCTACGTGCTGCGAGTAGAAACTGTAAAACAGGGAATGCTGCGGCTGACTAATACTTCCAATCAGCGCATTTATGTAAAAAACTTTGTCCTCCACAATCACAAAGTCAACGAATTTGGCAAGCGAACTGGAGAAGTTGAGGAAATGAGCATTCGCGTAGGATCATCGCTAAATCCAGGGGAAAGCACATTAGAAAAAACTTCCGATGCACCACGCCGGACCACCGCAAATACTGAACTATTGCGGTGGAATGATGGCAAAAAAAATCACCGAGAAGGATTGCTCATCTGTTTTATTAATGAGTTCAACCACAATGTTTACCTAACTCCTAACGGACAATTGGCTTGTCCCAAATAATTCACATCAGAAGTGTCCGTAATGATTAATTAATTACGAATTACGAATTACGAATTACGAGTGGATAATTCGTAATTCGTAATTTTTAATTCGTAATTCATTGAACCAAGAATCCCCGTGCGTTCACGCCGGGGAGGATGTCAATTTATTATGGCTGCAAAAACAGATGCGATCGCCAATCAATTCCCAACATAAACAGAATTTGTAGGGTGCCCATTGCGAACCTTACTCAATATATTTAAGATCTCATAACTCCCGGCACCGCTGAATGCCATCCATTCGCATTCAACAATTCCAGATTCAGCCGATAGCCAACATTCCGCACAGTTTGAATCAGACTCGGCTGTCGCGGATCGATTTCGATTTTTTTCCGCAAAGACAGTACGTGAGTGTCAATGGTGCGCGGGTTGTCAATAGCATCGGGCCAAGCTCTCTGCAGTAAATCCGATCGCGAAAGTGGCACTCCTCCAGCTTGAGCCAGCACGTACAACAGGCTGAATTCCTGGGGAGTGAGCTCAATGTTTGCCTCGTGCAACCGGACTCGGCGCTGCACCAAATCAATTTTTAGCAACCCGCACTCCAGCGTCGCCGGCGGTATCATCGTGCGGTTGCGGCGCATCAGAGCCTCCACCCGCGCCATAAATTCTTGCATCCCAAAGGGTTTAGTCAGGTAATCGTCGGCCCCCGACTTTAAACCTTCAACAATATCCGCTTCGGTATTCCGCGCCGACAGCATCAAAATCAGCGACTGCTGCTGTTGTTGTAGCCATCGACAAAATTCCAAACCATCCCCATCTGGCAATTCAGCATCCAGAATCACTAGGGAAGGCTGGCGAGTGTAAAATATTTCCCTAGCGTGACCAATATCCGCTGACTGGTGTACCCAATGACCGACCTGCTGTAGATGCCAACCCAAGAGCGATCGCAGGTGCGGATTCCCTTCAACAATTGAAATACTAGCAGATCCCACAGCGGCGAGCTTCCCTTATCACTAATGGCTACCAGATTAACAGAACTTTTGTCAAGGTTTTGTAACCATAGCTACCCAAGCCTAGGCTCCCTTGAAAGCGGCCAATCAGGCTCGTGGCTGAATTTTCAAGAACTTGTTGTCTATTTGCGATTATTCAGCCCCCAGAAAGATTAAAGCATTCTGGCGCTGATCTTAGAATGAACATATACAGTGTACAGCCGATCGACCCCTGGCCCCAACCGCCAGCCCCCGATCCGAAGACCCAGCCCCAACTCTGAGGAAGTTGACAAATTTACCGACTGCAATTAGAATTCCTCCAACCGTTCCCTCGGTAGCCGGAAGACTCACGCAGTTTAACCGCAAAGTTCAGGAAAATCCCGACTCAATTAAACCCAGGACGAATAGTCTAGGTGGGTGCAAAAAATTCGAGTCGTGCTTCATCAGCGCGTGAAATTTTTTATGGAGGGTAGCCTGTTGAGCTGGGTAAAAACTGTTATTTAGAAATAGCCTAGACCTGAGTAACCAGCGTAAAAATCAAAGCCGTTTCTAAAATCCCGCCGTCATTATACACACCACAAAGGATTTCAACCTCACCATGCTTCAAGACACTCAGACAATCCGGCATTACCAAAAACTCACCGACGCCCTCGTCGAGATGTGGAACAGAGGTTATCGATTCGATGACCTGCGACTTTACTTAGACGGCTATCTAGCAGCCTTGCGACATTCAAACGGTCTAGAACCCTACTTGATTCACAGATTAGAGGAAGAAGCAGCGCGTTACATTCACGACCCCTCGAATTTTGAAATGCCTCAGACACAAACTGAAGCAGACTACTACTAAATAGCAAATTCGGTTTAATAAACCCTTGATTATTTGGTCATTGGTAATTGGTCATTGGGAATTGGGAATTGGTCATTGCCTTTTCTGATACCAAAAGCTATTAAGTAAATCAACCTAATTCAACTTAAAACGCGATGGCTGTTAGCTCCCCGACTTCTTTAAGAAGTCAGGGAGCTGCGTATTCTGTAAACAGTAGACAAAAAGCCAAAAATATCGTATAATGAATCCTCGACTTTAAGCAATATCTAGCTAGGAGGGTGTCATTTCTGAGTNNTTCTTTAAGAAGTCGGGGATCTGTTTGTTCTGTCTAATTTAAGAAGCTAAAGCCACTTCTACGGCTTGTTGCAATTCGCCTTTTTGATACAGCTCGATCAGAATATCCGAGCCGCCAAGAAATTCGCCGTTAATATAAACTTGGGGAATTGTCGGCCAGTTGGAATACTCTTTTACTCCCTGACGAATTTCCTGGTCTGCCAAAACATCACAAGTTTCATAGGGTACTCCCAAAGTGTTGAGAATTTGCACTACGTTGTTAGAGAAACCACATTGGGGCATTAATTTATTGCCCTTCATGAATACCATGATTTTGTTTTGCTTAACCAATTCGTCAATTTTCTGATGTGCTGCTGTACTCATGGTTGCTCCTAATATTGTTTGAAAAATTTTCAACGGTGACAGTTGTCTGTTCAGAAACTATTGACAAAAATACCAACTTGTGATATTTTTAACCCTCAACAGTTAAGCAACTTGACTTTGCGCTTCCCATTCTGTGGGAGTGAAAGTTTGCAAAGCCAAAGCGTGGATGGCTTCTGTAGCCATTGCCTGTTTGAGAGTACCGTAAACCAGTTGGTGTTGCTGTACTCGGCTTTTACCTTCAAACGCAGACGAAACTACCCTTGCTTGGTAGTGGTCGCCGCCGCCGGTCAAATCGTCAACTTTTACTTTAGCGTCGGGTAATCCAGTCTGAATCATTTCTGCTACTTGAGATGGTGTAACCATTGGTTTTTTTGATAAACGACTGCAATTTAGATTTTACTAGAACTATTTGTTAGACGATCGCGGCTGAGTGCTGGTACCCGATCGAGGATAGGGAGTATCCACAAACCCCAACTCTAGTAACTGCTGGTAAGCTTTTTTGCCTAATTCGCGAGTTGGCTGCTGGGAGCGAATAATCTGAATCAGCAGTGGTACTGCGAGTTCTGGCTTATTTTGCGCCCGGTGTACCAACGCTAGCCGATAGGTAGCTTCGTCCCGCATTTGGGCTGTTTCCACAGCTTTGGTGCGGTTGCTGTCGGCTAAGCGGGTGTCAATTCCGGCAAAACTGCCGCCCAGTTGTTGGTAGAAGTTAGACAACTGATTGAAAATTTGGCGGGATTCTTGGAGTTTTTGAGCTGCTAAAGCGTAATTTTGATTGGAGATAGCATTACTGGCTTCTGTCATCAATCGCTGACCTCCGGGAATGCTCAGCAGGCTGTTGTCTTGGGTGAGAGGGCGGAGATTGTTGGGATCTGTGGGGTCGTCGGCTGGTTCGACTTGCGGGCGGTTCTCTGACCCAGAAGGTTGTTGTGCGTGGGCTTGAAGCGGTTGCAACAGGGTAAAAGCTGCGATCGCCCCGATCGTAATCCGGGCGGTGGAGCGGAGCCAGCAAACAGTTCCAGAGTGTACCATGAAATTACTTTGCGCCTCGGCGCCGTGAAAAAAAATATTTAGCTTGAGCCGATCTTACCATTGGCGATCGCAACCGGCTAAGTGTAAACCAAATTTTGGGAAATGTCAAAGGGGCGATCGGGCAAAAGGCTCTTTAGGAAAAATTCAAGTAGAGACTTGACAGGAGGTTCTCATTGTGAGAACATAGAGGTGTCGTGTAAAAAACGGTACTGGAATGAGACTAATTTCCAAGAAAAATCTGGAGAGTGCGATCGAATCCTACTCCGACGATGCCAAGGCTGCGATCGCAGTCTGGCGCAAGGCCATCAAAGACAACGATTGGGAATCACTAGAAGAGATTCGACAGGGATATTCCAAATCGGTCGATCAAGTCTGTGGATATACCATATTTAATATTAAAGGCAATCAGTATAGATTAATCGTAAAAATCAACTATACCGCCAAAATTATATATTTTAAAAATTTTTTAACTCATACCGAATATGACAAAATCAAGTGGAATGATGAAGATGAAGTTAAACATAAAATAGGTTAACTCCCACTAAAAATATCGGGGGAAAATTACAGATTCCCTGATGTATTCAATCAATTAAAAACATTTACTCCAAACGTCAAAATCATGATGCCGAGAAACAAACACCCACCTTCTACTTGAGAACCATGTCTAAGTAAGCAAGCAAAGGAATGAGAAATGAACATCACAATTGAAAAAACAGCTTACGGTCAACTGCTGGCTAAATCTCAGCCTAAGCCAATCCTGAACGAAGAAGATAATGATCTTGCCCTCGCAGAAGTCGATTTTCTGATGTCTAAGGAAGAATTAACAGTAGAAGAAGAAACTTTACTGAGTCTCTGGGGGCTGTTGATCGAAGAATACGAATCAAAATATTACCCAGATCCAGAAGTGACTCCCCGGGATGTTCTATTGCATTTCATCGAAGTTCGCGAGCTCAAACAAGCGGATCTGGTGGGGGTGATTGGTTCAAAGGGAGTAGTTTCTGAGGTGGTTAATGGCAAACGGGCAATTAGCAAAGCGCAAGCTAAGGCGTTGGGAGAATTTTTCAACGTTAATCCGAGCGTATTTATATGATGGGAGTTATTCCATTATTGTTAATAAGCCTTTCAGAGGCGGGCAGGATGCCCA
>DPLL01000193.1 GCA_003542015.1 Microcoleaceae cyanobacterium UBA9251
TTGCCGCCGATGCGGTGCATTGCTTCTACAGCTTGGGGATTAATCCCACCTACAGAATTATTGAGAACAATTCCTCCAAAAACTTCGATTTCTGGTACTATTTTATTAACCAGAACTGCGCGGGCTGCTGTGCTCCCAAAGTGATTTTTCAATACCACAGCTTTCATGTGCGCGCTAGCAGCTAATTTAGCCACTTCAAAATCGTCTAATCGGCGGGGAATAACATCAGGAGATGAATGGATATGAAAGTCGATCGCACCTTCAATTATACTCTTCTGTGAATCAGCAAACAACGGCTCTCCGACAGCATAAACTGGCAGACAAAACCAATAACAAACAATACAAACTAACGTTAAAAAAAAGCTTGCATTCATCCCCTCTTCCTTCCTCCCCTCTGCGTTCTCTGCGTCCTCTGCGGTTAAAAATTCCCAATCTACAAGATATTAGCTTACACTAAACCAGCTCCAAAAATCTGGTTTCCAGTCAAGTTCAAATCGGGAAAAGTTTGCGACACAATCCGCTCATTATCTCGAAACTTGAAGATTTGATATTCACCATCAACCAAGTTACACACAGAAATAGTCGGTTGTTTCGGATTGCCAATAAAACTACGTCCGCCCAACGCAGCATAATCCACAATCCAATATTCAGGAATACCCATCTCCTCATAATCAGCATATTTCAAATAGTAATCATCGCGCCAATTTGTTGACACAACCTCGATCGCCAAAGGTATCGATGCACCCAAACTGAGGATAGACTGTTTTTTCCACAATGTTTCGTTTACCAGATTTGCACGATTCAGCACCAGCACATCAGGGAAATAACCAGAATCTTTTTCAGGAGGTCTAACTATCACTTGGTTGGGGATACTGTATGGAAATCCCAAACGTTTGATTTCAAAGGAAATTTCGATTGTCAGAAAGCCTTTAACTTCCTCGTGTTCGCCTACTGGTTGTACAATTTCAATAATATTTCGATTATGCAATTCGTAGCGTACCGCCGAATTTTCAGGTAGCCACTCCACAAATTCCTCGAAGTTTACGAGTCTGGGTAAAGCTAGAGTCATAGGTTTTAAGAATTACTGATAATAGAAATTATAACTCTATCCATCCGCGTTGATCAGCGTGCATCTGCGGTTACAAATTCCCAATCTGCTAGCAGTGCTAGATTCAGACAATTTAAGACACTAGATTTGATTGGACGTTTTTCATCCCAAAATACGATCGCCGAATAAAACTTAATTGCAGCCGGTGAATTCAAAAGCTCAAAAGTTTCATGTGCAACTCTCTCGTCGTCAAAGCCGAGAAAGTAAACAGTATCATCGAAAACCACAGGTTTATCAGCTATTTCACCGATTAACCTAAACTCCAATTTTTTATAAAGCCCACCGATCGCAATTTTCCAAGGTGTGAAGGTATAATCGCCCACTCCAAAAATAGCAAATCTAGGGCTTTTTTGATAAATTTTACTTTTTCGATTATCGAAATATTGCCCGCGAGACTCCAGATAACGCCAGGTTTTAGGAGCGATTGTTTTGATATTTTCGGTTGATTCACCGATGAATTTTTGAGTAATTAGCATATAGCGATCGGTAGCATTAATTCGATTTTGAGCAACACCAGATCCTTTAATCAGCGGAAACAGATAAGTTTCCTCAATATCAGCAACTTCTCCCAATGTATTTACAAAATAATTGTCAATTTTCCTAAACTCCATCACACTCGCACAGTCATGTTTTACACCCGATCGCCATTTTGTCCCTGAATCCACCGCATATAAATCACTCAATTTACTAAAAGCATCTATATCCTTAACCAGGAGATTGTTGTGATATCCGATTCGGTGACATTCTGAACTTTCTAAACTGCTAAATACATCGCAGAAGTAGTTGCGCGAATTAGCATCAAATTTGCAGACTAACAAACAAGCATCAACATTTGCATCAAAATATTTTTGAGCATCTATTGTATAAGTTGCACAGTCAGCGAGATTTAGTTTTTGAGAGTGAAGGTAATTCAATAACTTTCTAGCAGTGGAAGTCTTGCAAAGCATCGCCAGAGTAGCATCGCGCTTTTGCAGCCATTGCACTACCTGAATCAACATCCATTCTGAGATATCAAAATTACTCTTACCTGTGAGAGCATCCAAGCCTTTGTGACTTTGAAAGTTGTTTTTTTTAGGTAAATTTTCGCTGCGAATAGTTCCTTGTTGTGAGTTTGTCACCCAAGGAAAGTTGCCGAGTACCAGCAGTCTATCTGTGTATTGATTAACTAACGATTCCCAATCAAATTGAAAGAAATCTCCGTGTAAAATATCGCATCTCTCATCCTGAAATAATTGCTTATTTAGTCTGACTTCTGTTAAGTAATTTTGATTTATATCAACCCCGATAATCTTGGCTGCGGCTGGAAACGAATGTGCAGCAGCTTGAATAAAATTACCGACACCGCACGTCGGCTCAATTATAGTGCGAGGATTGACATTAAGTTCTACTAATTTTCGACACACCATCTCGGCTAATGCCGGCGGTGTCTGAAAATCGCCGTATTCTAGTTTTGTTTTGCGATCGCTATAACTCATCGGTTAGATTTATAAACTGCGATTTTTTTATAAAGTCCGCAAGTTGTTGTGCCGCTTATGCTGTAACCATTTCGAGTTTGCGATCGGGTGATGCTGGCTCAAAGTACAACACCATGATTTGCTCTGGATGCAGCCCGACAGATTCATAAGTGCGTCCGTTGCGATCGCTAAATTCAACCTCAAACGCTGCACCATCAGCCAACAGTTCCACCACTGTCCCAACTTGTCCGCGCCACAGGTTATATTCAGGAATGTCAACTGTCAAGGCAACAACATCTAGTAATTTAATTGTATTCTTTGCCACTCTTATTACCTCCCGGCACTACATTATAATACGGTGTCTGAACATCCCGTATTCTAGTTTTGTTTTGCGATCGTTGGAACTCATCAAGTTTGCATATAACTTTATTACTGCACCAGATTTACTCCTTCAAATTCACCTGCTTAACCACATCCAAAGGTAGTTCTAGCACCTCTGCAATTTGTTCGTCGCTCAATCCAAACAGCCGTAATTTACCAACAGCTTCAATCCTAGCTTTATTCTTAACGCGCTGAAATTCAGAAGCTTGAGGCTGACTTTCGTTTTGGGTAGAAATGGGTTGATCTGAACTAACGTTTATGCAGCCAATTATATTACTATTAATACTTCTAATACTTTTACTTCTATCGCCAAAAGAAATAGTCAAATTACCTTGACGTTCTAGGACTGATTTAAGATTTTTTTTATCAACTGGTTCATCAAAAACATCAGATAACATTTGCAAAAGCTCATAACCGACATCCTTAGCGTGACCCGCTGAACAACCGCAATTTTCTGCAATATCAGGATAGTTTTGGCGCTTCAACGTTCCCTCGATAATTCCGCGCTGCAAGTCATTTAGATGTTGGCCGGTCTTGGCGTAGACAACTTTGTCCACAAATTGCAATACCTCGTGAACTTGCATCATTCGGGATGTGGGAGGACATTAGTTATTATAGCCGACTTGATCCGTCTTTTTCATTCTTTTTCCGCCTTTTACAAAAATTTACTAAAATCCGTCTTTTTCCGCTTTTCAATTGGTACAGCATGGGAAACAATAAAATTTGAATAAATTTAATCTAGAATGCTGTAATATGTTTGCTGAAAAGCATAAATTTGAGTATGAGCATTTGCTTAAAAGGCTCGGTTCTATTGGGGCTGTGGGTGGATGGATAAGAGAATATGTCGATCTGCACGGTTTTCTAATTTTGCAGGGCTTAGAATCCGAGTTTTATGATTTGAGTTCTGCAAAGCTCTTTTTTACAAAACTTTCCTCTCATATTGGTACTTTAGTGCCTCATAATTTTGGTCAATCTGATTTTGTATGGGAAATCAAGCCTAAATCATCAAATTCTATAATTAAGACTTTTTCTGAACATAACAAAGCTGCTCCATTACACACTGATTCTCAATACAGGAATCTGCCTGAAAAATATATGGCATTACTTGTTTTTCGTCAAGCTGAGTGTGCAGGAGGAGAAACTATGTTACTGGATTTCAAACTTGTTTTAAATGAATTAAGACAAAGTGATTTTGGAAGACAAATGATCGAATTTGCTTGCCAAGATCAATTTCCGATTGCAGTACCAACTATATTTCAGACCGAAGATAAAACGGAGTATATTTATTCAAGTTTGATTTCAAATATTCCCCTGATTCGATACAGATATGACACTTTGAAGACAGGATTAGAATTAATTAAGCGCAGCCATGTAAAATATCTTGATGAAAAGCTTCAGGCTTTTAATGATTTGATTAACAGAAGTCGATATTGCTCTAGTTTGTTACTTAATAATGGAGAAGCCATTTTTGTAGATAACCATAGGATGCTACACGGTCGATCGTCATTTTTAGATTCAAACAGATTACTTCTGAGAATTCGCATGAATTAGTCAAATACAAACACTTTTACTTACCGATAAAAACAGTTACAAGAAAAACAATGGAAAAGTATATTGAAAAATATTCAAAAGTTGGTCAAGGAGCGTGGACAGCAAAAGCCTTCTATGATGAAGCAGTCACTTCTTTACTAAATCAAGAGTTTGATAATCTTGAAGGCTTTCTTAAAATTTTCTATTTAATTTGCGGTGAATTTGGAGGTGAAGCAGCATCCCGCAAACTTCAAAAAGCAGCTAATCTCCTGCTAAATTACGGTCAACAGCAAGAGATGTCTGAGCGTTGTCTCAAAATTGCAGCAAGTATTCAATTTCATCCACAGGTAGCTAGTTGTATCGACTTGAATAGTGTTGAAAGACAAATTAATTCTCATAATCTAATATCCTCTAGAATTGAAGAACTTTGTGAGTTTTTGGGTTGCTCTCAAAATAATCTAAATGACAATTTGAAAAGGGAAGTTGAATCAGATACCATTCCCAGCGATTGGAGTTTACAAGTTTCTTCGTTGTACACGAGGGCGTATGATGAATGGTTTACGGAAATAGCTGATAGATACCTCAAAGACTACTTACCAAGTCGCGAAACTTTATATGCTTCTCCAAAACTGAGAGTTGCTGACTGGAGTTCAGAGGTATGGCGGTGCTGGCGCTTCCTAGATTGTCCCACCTTAGTCGATCCAGGAATTTTTAGACCATCGCAGTTCTTTGTATGGCATATCATTCACGATTCTGTGCATATTTGGCAAATGCAAGCTTACGATCAAAAGTGGTCTAACATATTGGCTCCAAACGAGTTTTTGTTTCTTGAAGCACAAGCAATGTCTGTGGAAATAATATTATTAAACCTCATGAAAGAATCTTATATAGAGATTCCTAAGTGGTATCCTTCATCTCAGAAATCAATTATTATTAGACTTTTAATTGGGTTGCTTGAAAGAGAGATCAGATTAGATTTAGATTTAAAAGTACATCTTCAGGGACAAAGTTTTACAGCCTGGCTTGATGATATTTCAAGATTGACTAATCTATCACCGGAATATTTTCAAGGACTTACTGCTGAGTTGCTTGGTATGCCTGGTTTTTGTGCAGCTTACACTGTAGTAACTGATAAATTTAAAAACTTATCTCATCAGCAGCGAAAGCTGTTGTTGCAGAAATTTCCTAACATCACTTATGAAGCTATAGGAAGTAAATACTTGTTTTAACCTGTTTGATAACTTCGTTCAAATTTGAGGTTCTTATGACAAAAGTAACTATTTTTTTACCCTGCTACAATGTCGAAAAATTTATTGATATCTGCCTCATGAGTCTGGTAGCTCAAACTTATAAAGATATTGTAATTTTTGCCTATGATGACTTTTCAGATGATTCGACATTAGAACATTTAGATTTTTGGCAGCATTGCGATCCAAGAATAATTGTGAAGCGCCCATTTGAAGAACGAGTAGGTTACATTCATTTGTTGAATCAAATGTTGCTTGACACAGATTCCGATTACATCTGTCGTCAAGATGCTGACGATTGGAGTTTGCCACAAAGAATAGAAAGACAACTAAAGTTTATGAATAGGCAAGAAAATTGTGTTTTGTGTGGGACACAGGGTAAAAACCTCTGGGAAGATAAAAGTAAACTATTTGTGTTTTCTTGGGAAAAAAACTATGTGAACAATATTGCATCCTATGAGATCCCTGTTAATAAGCTTATTCGCTCACAACATCGTATCATACATGGCTCAATGTGTATAAGAACTCAATACGTTCTGTTGGAGGATATAATGCTGAATTAGCACCTGTTGAAGATTGGGATTTATCTCTAAAACTATCTATGATAGGCAGTATATATATATTGCCAGAAATTCTCTATGTTAGACGATTACACAATAACAATACGGCAAAAGACCATCCAAATAAAAACAAGGCTATAGAGGAAATAGTTAAAAATTATAAGTTGACTAACTACCAGTTCAAAAGTTTTCGTTCTGATTTTAAAGAAACTGATATTTATTGAGTGGAATGCCACGCTACCTATATTCCTGGATATGATATACCGTCAACTCCGAGCGATCTTCTGATACCATCAAGACAACGAGCGTTGAGGTTCCCATGACATTAGTGCGATCGCATATCTTGTAGGTTGGGTTGAGGGATGAAACCCAACACCAATAGTGCCTACGATCGCTCTCACTGGTTAAGGAATAAAAAGACGACCTGCACCCATATAATTATCAAGGTCAAGTAGGATTTCAACCAAACGAATGCTGCATCGCTCTCTGTATTCAAAATTAGTCATTCTATCTGTATTTCCAATCGTAATAACAGGTAGTGAATTCTCAGTATTATCCTCTTGAATTGTCTGTTCTAGAGAATCTATCCCTTTCATACTGCGATTAGCAGTTAAGAGAATCATCTGATTTGTTTGGGCAAAGTTCCAGACAACGCGATCGCTTGCATTTACCGCTAACCCAACCTGTTCAAACATCACAAATTCGATCGGTACAATTTCCAGCCAACCCCCTGCTGTAATAGTCCCCAACAAAAGAATTGCATAGCCTTCAATATTGTGGTCAATCAGAAAATTCATGCTGTGATTCCCAGCTTGGCTTTGTGAGCTTGGATTTTAGCACGAATAGCTTCTTGTCCCGGCTTAGGAGGCATCGCCGCAATGCGGGCAAAGCGAGATCGATTTTTTTCTTCCCAATACTCTCGAATTTCCTCAGATGTTTGCAGCACGGTCTTATATTCGGCTTCAACTTCGCTACGATGTTCCTCTATGTAGGATAGTGCTGCATTGAGTTGTTCTTGAGTCAAGCGCAGCCATCCTGGAATTAATTTGGGTGTCCATCCAGCATTCAAGTAGTCCATGATGTCGTACACCGTGATGCGAGTTCCTGCGATAGTGAGTCCCCGTTCTGTACGGATTATGGCTGCTTTTCCGTTTGATGTCAGAGTCATAGCTCTACTTCCTTAAAAACTAATTCTTATGCTATCTGTTAATTTCATTATATTGAAAATATTGTCTAACTCAAAGTTCTAAGTCGAAGTCAAAATCCTTGTCGTGTTCTCCCAATTTTTCCTAGCGAACGAGGCAGATACTCTAGACATCGGTTCCCAGGCAGAGCCGGGGAACCAGTTAATAATTAGCCAAAAAACAGATGGCGGTTTTTGCATAAAATTTGACTTTTACAGTCAAATTTCATGCTCTAAACCCGCCCTCGCAAAACTCCCTTAATAAGCGTCTTGCAACTCGTAGAAATCCGGGGAAATATAATCTTTCCGCAGCGGCCAGCCTATCCAATCTTCGTTCATCAAAATCCGTTTCAGATTCGGATGTCCTTCATAAACTATGCCGTACATATCGTAGGATTCCCGCTCTTGAAAATCCGCAGCCTTCCAAATCCAGTAGACTGATGGCACTCTGGGATCTTCGCGGGGAATAAATACTTTGACGCGCACTTCTTCGGGATGGGAAGCATTATCTGTCAGCTTAGCCAAGTGGTAAACGCTGACTAAATCTTCTCCCGGCCCTTGGTCGTAGGCGCACTGGCACTGCATATAATTAAACCCGTAGGCATACAGTGCTGTTGACATCGGAATTAAGAAGTCTCGATCGACCTTTAATATCTCCACGCCCAAATTATCGGCCGCTAAAGCTTCGTGTTCAAAGCCATTCTGAGTCAACCACTGGGAAACCTTCCCAGCTTCAACGATCGCAGATTCTTGCTCAGCCACGGTTGACCTCCTGTGTTTGTGATGCAAGCAGGGCAGGTGGAACTGGCATTCCCATAGCTTCCGTCAATTCCTTCGGCGGAGCCATCCGGCCGGGAATTGACAAATATTTGCCATCCAAAATGTCATCTACTACCTTCATTTTGTGGGGTCTGGTGTAGTAGCGGTGGGTTGGGAGCAAGTTGCCGCGTTCTTGCATGGAATCGTTGGCGATTTTTTTCCGCAGTTTGATGATTGCGTCAATAATCGCTTCTGGACGGGGGGGACAGCCTGGTATGTAGACGTCTACGGGGATCAGTTTGTCAACGCCTCTGACTGCTGTGGGGGAGTCTACGCTGAACATTCCACCGGTGATCGTGCAAGCGCCCATCGCGATCACGTATTTGGGTTCGGGCATTTGTTCGTACAGCCGCACCAAGATGGGGGCGTACTTCATGGTGATCGTACCGGCGGTGATTAGCAAGTCGGCTTGTCTGGGGCTCGATCGCGGTACTAAGCCAAAGCGATCGAAGTCAAAGCGCGAACCGATCAAAGCTGCAAATTCGATGAAGCAGCAAGCAGTGCCGTAAAGTAGCGGCCACAGGCTCGAAAGTCTCGCCCAATTGTAGATGTCATCAACCGTAGTTAGGATGACATTCTCTGATAATTCGGTGGTGACTTCAGGGCGAAGCGCGGGGTTGACAATTAGAGGTTTTTGTGATGTATCAGAACTTAAGACCATTCCAAGGCTCCTTTGCGCCATGCATAGACAAGAGCAATAACGAGGATCGTGATAAAAAACAAGGCTTCGATAAAAGCCAACAGTCCTAGCTGGTTGAAAGCAACCGCCCAAGGATAGAGGAAGACGGTCTCTACATCAAAGATGACGAAGACCAGGGCGAACATATAATATCGGATGTTGAACTGAATCCAGGCTCCGCCGATCGGCTCAACGCCAGATTCGTAGGTAGTGCGCCGATCGTAGGGACGACTTTTGGGCCGCAGTACCTTCGCCGCCGTGAGGGCGAGGATAGGGACTAGGCTGGAAATTAGCAGGAAGCCTAAGAAATACTCGTAGCCGCTGAGTGCAAACACGGTGAATAATTACTGCCTAGGTGAAAGGGTTTGTAACTCGATCTTTACATTATATAGATTGTGTGTAACTGAAATTACGAGTTGGTTGAGATTAATCGTCCATCTTCTGCAATAATTTTTAATGTATATTTTAAGCTTAGCTGACCTACTCTTTTTGGATCTATGAGCGATCGAGCCACTGAGACGAAAACCCTCGATCGGCACGAGTGCCGAGCCTGCGGCTACGTCTACAATCCTAAAAAGGGCGATCCTAAAAATGCAATTGCCCCCGGCACTGCTTTTACAGATGTGACCCAAACTTGGGTGTGTCCCGTTTGCGGGGCACGCAAGTCGATGTTTCAAAATCTTGGTCAGATGGAAGGGGCGTCGGGATTTAAGGCAAATCAGCGCTACGGCGTCGGCGTCAACGGCATGACTGAAGGTCAGAAAAGTTTACTGATTTTTGGCGGCTTGGTCGTTGGTTTCTTGTTTTTACTTAGTATGTATGGTTTGCAGTAAGACGATTGTGAGAGTTTGGCAACGAATTGTAATTTTATTGAGTGCGGCACTCATCTGTGCCAGTTGCAGCACCATTGGTTCTGTGAGTTACAACCCTTGGCAGGTAATTTCCTTGCCGACGGAAGCTAATTTACAGGATATTGCCTTTGCGGGCAATGCTCAGCACGGCTGGGTGGTGGGTTCTGAGGCGACTCTGTTTGAAACTGTGGACGGCGGTTCTAACTGGAAACCGATCGCCCTGGATATTGACGAGCCGAGGTCGCGTTTTTCGTCGGTGAGCTTTTCGGGTTCCGAAGGCTGGATTGTCGGCCAGCCTTCGGTTTTGCTCCACACGGACGATGAGGGCAAGTCTTGGACTCGGATTGCTTTGAGCTCTCAGTTACCAGGCTCTCCGAGTACGATCGTCGCTTCTGGCCCGAACTCGGCAGAAATGACAACGGATGTGGGAGCGATTTACCGGACTTCTGACGGCGGCAAGAATTGGAAAGCTGTTGTTCAGGATTCTTTTGGAGTCGTTCGCAATATCAACCGTTCTGAAGACGGACAATATGTTGCGGTTTCCTCGAAGGGAAATTTCTATTCAGTCTGGAAACCGGGACAGAATACTTGGGAACCTCACAACCGCAATAGTTCTCGTCGCCTCCAAAATATGGGCTTTACCAAGGACGGGCGTTTGTGGATGATCGCCCGCGGTGGTCAGATTCAGTTTAGTGACCCGTCAGAAGCCGAAGGTTGGGGAAAACCGTTTTTTCCCGATCGCAAGGCGAGTTGGGGTTTGCTAGACATGGCTTACCGGACTGATAATGAAGTTTGGGTGGCTGGTGGCGGCGGAAATTTGCTGTGCAGTTTGGATGGCGGGAAAACTTGGCAAAAAGACCGCGAAGTCGAAGATGTACCCGCGAATTTTTACAGGATTGTCTTTATGGGCCCAGCACGCGGATTTATTATCGGCGCGAACGGTACTCTACTTAAATATCAAGGTTCAGCGCAAGCTGCTTGATAGTAGAATAGTGATAGAGATTGTCTGTCGATTTGTTGAAAGGAGAATTTTAGATGGCCGGTTCAACTGGAGAACGTCCGTTTGGGGACATTGTTACAAGTATCCGTTATTGGGTAATTCACAGCATCACTATTCCGGCTTTGTTTATCGCTGGATGGCTGTTTGTACAGACTGGTTTGGCTTACGATGCCTTCGGCACTCCTCGCCCTAACCAGTATTTCACTCCGCAGCGGGAAGAAGTGCCGATTATCTCGGATCGCTTTGAAGCTAAGAAACAAGTAGATCGGTTCATCGGCAAGTAATTTAACAAGGAGTTTGAAAAAATGACGGGCAGAACCCCCAATGAGCCAATTTCGTATCCGATTTTTACGGTGCGTTGGTTGGCAGTTCATACTTTAGGTGTCCCAACTCTTTTCTTTTTGGGCGCGATCGCAGCAATGCAATTTATTCAACGATAGGAGTTTACAATGCCTGAGCGCCTTCCTAATCCCAATGAGCAGCCTGTTGAGTTAAACCGGACTTCTCTTTATTTGGGTTTGTTGCTGATTTTTGTTTTGGGTATTTTGTTTTCCAGTTATTTCTTTAACTAACTGGTGTTTGAGTTGGCTTTCGATAGTTCGATCGAATTTATTTAGCTGTGAATTAGTGAGGTGATGGCTATGTCTAGTGGTGGCAGAATTCCTTTGTGGATAGTGGGTACTGTGGCTGGCCTCGGTGCTTTGGGTATCTTGTCTCTTTTCTTTTACGGCGCTTATGCCGGTTTAGGTTCTTCTATGTAAGGAGAATTGGGCGTATTTTATGCCTCTAACCCCCCTTTTTCAAGGGGTTGAATTTTAGCAATTTTGCTGTTAGATACCCGCAGGCTTAAAGTGCTGCGGGTATCTAACAGCGCTCTTGTCCGATCGCTTTTGAAATTAGCTAAAAGTTGTGAGTAGAGTCAGGAACCCCGCCCTTAAGGGACGGGGCTTGCAAGAGTAATCAAACAAGCCATTCTGACCAGCCTAAGTCTTAGCTGACTACGTTATTTGAGTCAAGACACCCGCTTGATGCGACGCTAGTCCCTTGCTCTGTCGCTGCTAGTTAAACAGTTCTAAGGTCACTGGAACAGTGCTTTCAGCCTAACAAGCTCTTATAACATTGGCGAAGCGAACTTTACCCGAAAGGGACTGGAGACAACCATATCTCCAAAGGAGGGGCAACCATACCCCTCCGCCTCGCAAGAGGTAGGCAACTAATTTATCGAATCAAACAAAGGCGATGCATTGAGCGAAGCCGAAGTGACGGGGTTTCAACCCTGCGCTTCGCTCCGCCCAATTTTCTGATGAATTTTCAGAATATTCACAGGACGCTAAAGCATCCCGTGTCGCTTTTCCTCCCAGGGCTAAAGCCGCTGGGTTTCCAAGCTTCCGCGAGGTATTTATGACCCCACCGCAGCCACCCCGCAAACCTCAAACCGTCTTGGGCGCTATTACCCAAGCAGTCCAGACTATTGCTAAGGTTAATTTTAACCAGCTAGTGCTGAAACCGAATGCTAAAGTACCCGAACTGTGGGTGCAGGATGCTGGTGCTGCAAAGGCCGAGGTTTATCCGCTATTGGGCGATCGATATTTGTTAGGTCGATCGTCCAAATCTTCTGATATAGTGGTTCGCAATCCTGTTGTCAGCCACGTACATTTATCCCTGTCGCGGGATAGTCGGCGACGAACTCCTTTTGTACTCAAAGATGAAGATTCCACTAACGGCATTTACCAAGGCAAAAGGCGAGTAAAAAGTATCTCCCTGCGTCACGGCGACTTGTTTACATTAGGCCCGCCGGAACTCGCAGCCGCTGTCAGAATTCAGTATGTTGATCCGCCGCCTTTGTATTCGGAAGTTTTGCGTTACAGCTTTTACGGTGTCAGCGGAATCACTGCTTTAATCGCGATGTTGATAGGCGTTGAATGCACAAAGTTTCAAGTACGTCCTCTGCCGAGAAGTGTGAACGGGCCGGTGATTGTTTACGCTCGTGACGGGCAAACTCCCCTGCGTCCTCCTCAGAATAACGCTCATTTGGAATTAAAGCAATTGACAGATTTTTCGCCTTATTTGGCTAAGGCGATAATTGCTTCGGAAGACAGTCGTTATAACTGGCATTTAGGGGTAGATCCGATCGGCGTTTTGCGAGCACTTTTAACTAATGTTCGCGGTGGCGGAATTCGCGAAGGCGGTAGCACTCTAACCCAGCAGTTGGCGAGGAGTTTGTTTCGAGATTATGTCGGAACTCAAGACTCGGCGGGACGCAAGTTACGGGAAGCTGTAGTTGCTTTTAAACTGGAGAGTTATTACAGTAAAGATGAGCTGTTGCTGACTTATTTGAATCGGGTGTTTTTGGGAATTGACCTTTACGGTTTTGAGGATGCGGCTCGGTTTTATTTTGGTAAATCGGCGAAGGATTTAACTTTGTCGGAGTCGGCGACTTTGGCGGGAATTTTGCCGGCTCCAAACAGTTTTAATCCGATTCAAAATTATCAGTTGGCGGTGCAGTATCGCGATCGGGTAATCGAGCGGATGCGGGCTATGGGGACGATTTCTCAGGAAGAAGCCGATCGCGCGAGGCGATCGCGAATTGAAATTAATCCGAAAGCTCGCGAATTTCTGCAAAGTACGATCGCTCCCTATTTCTACAGTTATGTATTTGATGAATTAGAGTTATTGCTGGGGGAGCCGTTAGCCAGAGAAGGCAATTTTATCGTAGAAACTGGCTTAAATCCCAGCCTGCAAAAAGTAGCAGAAAGTTCCCTCAGAAATACTGTTGAAAATGCGGGAGCAAGTGCTGGCTTTTCTCAAGGAGCAGTGGTAACTCTCAATACTGCAACCGGCGAAGTCTTAGCTTTAGTTGGCGGCGTAGATTATTTGCAAAGTCAGTTTAATCGGGCGACGCAAGCTTTGAGACAGCCCGGTTCTACCTTTAAAATTTTCACTTATACAGCAGCCTTGGAACGGGGAATCTCAGCCAGTAAAACTTATTCTTGCGCGCCGCTTTCTTGGGGCGGACAAAGTTACAGCGGCTGCGAAAGAACTAGCGGTAGTGCAGATATGTATCAGGGTTTAGCACAGTCAGAAAATGCAATTGCTTTGAGGGTAGCACAGGATGTCGGTTTAGACAATGTAGTGGGAATGGCTAGGCGTTTGGGGATTACTTCTCCCTTGCGTTCTGCCCCTGGTTTAGTATTAGGTGAAAGTGAAGTTAATGTGTTGCAATTAACGGGGGCTTTCGGGGCTTTGGCCAATCGGGGTTTGGGAAATCGTCCCCACGTAATTAAGCGAATTATTGACAGCAGCGATTGCAAAGATCGGAATAATTTTAAGACTTGCCGCGTGATTTATGACTATCAGAAAGATGGGGTAGCCAATCGACAGTTAGTTTCTGAAGCCGTAGCGGATACGATGACAGATATGCTGCAAGGTGTGGTGCGGGGAGGTACGGGTAGCAGTGCTGCTTTGGGGTTGGGAGAAGCTGGAAAAACTGGCACGACTAATGATAATAAAGATTTGTGGTTTGTGGGTTATATTCCGAGTCAGCAAATGGTGACTGGGGTTTGGTTGGGAAATGATGATAATTCTGCGACTGGGGGAGGTAGTGCAAATGCGGCTCAGTTGTGGGGGGATTATATGCGGCAAGTGGCGCGTTAAGTCATTAGTCATTAGTCATTAGTCATTAGTCATTAGTCATTAGTCATTGGTCATTAGTCATTAGTCAGCAGTCATTAGTCATTAGTCATTGGTCATTAGTCATTAGTCAGCAGTCATTAGTCATTGGTCATTGGTCATTAGTCATTAGTCATTG
>DPLL01000195.1 GCA_003542015.1 Microcoleaceae cyanobacterium UBA9251
TAACAGCGGTTTCCGCTGTATTTTTCGATTTTTGATTAACATTACCAATCCAAAATCTCAAATTGCCCGATGCCCAATGCCCTATGCCCTATGCCCCATGCCCTATGCCCTATCTCCTAACAGACATCTTCCTGCTGCTACAATTACCCGCCGCGGCAATTCTGATGTCGCGCTTGATTAAAGGCCCCTCGCGCATCCCGCCGCTGGAACCAGCATCGCCGACGCTGGATTTGTTGGGTGCGTGTACAGTCGTTGTCCCGACGTTGAATGAGGCCGATCGCATTTCGCCTTGTTTAGATGGATTAACCCGCCAAAGTTACGAACTCCGCGAGGTTATTGTCGTTGATAGTTATTCCGTTGACGGAACCGCAGATTTAGTCAAAACCGCAGCCCAAAAAGACCCCCGGTTTCGCGTAATTAATGATGATCCATTGCCGGCTGGTTGGGTGGGGCGTCCCTGGGCTTTACACACAGGTTTTTTGGCAACTTCCCAGAAGTGCGAGTGGATTTTNNGCGCTGTTGATGACATTGGTTTATCGGTTCGGACCGACCGGGACTGGTGGAGATGTGCCGGAATTGGTGATGGCGAACGGTCAATGTTTTTTGTGTCGGCGCGAGGTTTTGGTGGAATTGGACGGCTACGAGTCTGCTAGGGGCTCCTTTTGCGATGATGTGACTCTGGCTCGGTATGCTGCTGCTAAGGGTTTTAAGGTGGGCTTTTTGGACGGGGCGAAGGTGTTGCAGGTGCGGATGTATGAAGGGGCGATCGAGACTTGGAATGAGTGGGGGCGATCGCTCGATTTGAAAGATGCTGCTTCTCGCGCTCAAATCTGGGGCGACTTGTGGCTGTTGTTTGCAGTTCAAGGTTTGCCGGTGCTGATTTTATTGGGTTATTTGCTGTTTGGTTGGCGATCGCCTGTGGCGGTGTTTCCCTACGGTTTGCTGTTGGGGTTGAATGTATTTTTGGTCGCGGTGCGATCGGCTTTATGTTTTGCGATCGCTCCTTCTTACGATCGAACAAACGCATCGGGTAAATGGCTATTTTGGCTTTCTCCCTTAGCCGATCCTTTAGCATTTTTGCGAATTCTCATTTCGGCTATTAATCAACCTACTCAGTGGCGCGGCCGCAAGTATGAATAATCATTATACGCAGATACCCGACTTCTTTGAGAAGGCGAGATCGTTTTAGGTTTATTTTGTGGGATGGGCATCCTGCCCGTCCGGGTGCTGGTTCTAACGACCGCAGCTTAACCGATAAAGAGTGGGAAATCATCCAGCCATTATTACCCTAAATAAGAAAACCAGACCCTAACAAATTGAGCGAACGCTAACCAATGCACCGAACAAATAAATAAAAGAAATGTCTAATGAACACTGTCAGATATCGTCAAGCAATCGGTATTGGCTTAGTAACTGCTTGGAGCGTGTTTTACTGTGCAATCTCTAGCAACCTACCTATTCTCAATAAAATGGAGCTGGAGATTCAGGATAATCTAATACGACTGCATAAACCTGGGCTGATGCCAAAAGAAATTCTACTGCTTAAGATCGAGCAGCCTGCTATTCCAGGTCATAACTCCCATAACTTATATAAACTGAATCTTTTCTATGCAATTTTAGTGAAAAGCTTAATTAATAGCGATGCAAAGCTTGTAGTCATAAATTTGCCTATTCAAATGAGCCAGTACATTGATATTGATACAGATACTCAGTTAGAACATCCCTTTAAAGAGTTGATTAGTAAATATTCAAACCAGATTGTTTTGGTGGCTCGTCCAAGTAACTTGCCCTCAGAAAAATCAGTCATTTATGATTATCATAATTTACTTCCTTTCGATAATGAAAGTATAAATCCCTCTATTCCCCCAGAGCAGATAGTAAGTTACTTCAGATATGCAGCACATCCACAAAGCTTAGACAGCCCAGCTCGAAAAGCCGAGCTAGTTTCCAATTTTAGCTATGAAGATTATCCAGATATTAATATACATCATAAGGTTAAATCTGTGGCAACGATTGCCTTAGAAAAATTCTATATAAACTCAGGAAATCTCAAAGGTTTTCAAAATATTACCAATTTACAAACTCTGTTATATTTTCAAATGAACTTCTGGGGTTCTGCTGATACATTTCCTAGTATTGAGCTTCATTTTCAATGTCCTTCCTCTCAGCTAGAGATAGAACATTGTAGTCCTTCCTTTGACCCCCAATCTCTTCAGAAGCTCCATGATAAGCTGGTCTTGATTGATCTTCCCGAAGGGAAAGGATTTGAAACCTATCGAGAACTATCTCCTTTTGGGGAGATGTCTGTTGGAGAAGTAGAAGCTAATCAAATAGCTAGTTTGATGACCCATTCATTTCTGACAATAATCCCGAATTGGTTTGACTACATCATCACAACTTTGGGTATTGACTTCATAAGCCTATATATACTTAGCCAAGGCAAAAAGCATAAACTTATACCTGTTTATCTGCTGGTTGGCTGGCTGCTTCTGATCTTGGTAGGGAGCTATGTAACTTTAAGCTTTATCTTGTTCTATCAAGGGTTAATGCTTCCGTTATCTATCCCAATATTAGGTTGGCTTGGAACAGGTTCAGTTGTAGCTATTTATTCAATTCTCAAACAGTCTACTCAACAACAGCAGAAACTAGCTGAGCGACAGGCTATTCTTTTGCAATCGCGAAAACTCCTCCATCGAGTTGCAACAGACATTCATGATGGCCCACTTCAAGAACTCAAATTGGCTATGGATAGTATTGAGCTTCTAGCCTCTTTTTGGGCCGATGTACGATCGCGAAAAGTTCCAGCATTTACCCATTTTTGTTGATTCCGGCCATGATACTGGACGCGGTATTCATGGCGCTGCTGGGATTGAGGCGCAACTCTTGTTGGTTGGTTCATAGGCTGAGCGGCATTGGCTGGGAGGGAAACAGCAATCCCTAGCCCAAGGGTAGCGAGAGAGATGAGTGTAACCATTACCTTTTTCATAATTCAGACCTTTTTGTAAAGTTGATAGTTTTATTCTGTCATTCAAGTCTTCTGGTTGATAGGGGAATAAGCGCAAATAATATTGCGTGTTTACGCAAGTCTGTTCAGAAAAGGACTTAGAAGAAGAGCGATTTTTTGAGTCTATTTTATTAGACTGATGATCCAAAGACTAGGTAAGTACAAGGAAGAAGGAAGAAGGAAGAAGGCACAAGGCAGAAGGCAGAAGATTGAAGGCTTACTTTTGGCAGAAAGCAGAAAGCAGAATTTTATAAAAATACTGCCAACTGCCAACTGACTAATGACTAATAACTAATAACTAATCAGTCGTACTAACGTGGTCTATTCTCTCTAATTGCCAGAGAATTTGATTTCCCTCGCGGCGCACCCGCGAAACAACCCAATTTCGCCAAACCCAGTTGTCGCCGCGACTGGTGACAGCACTGGCATTTACATCCATCAAGTCAGCCAGTTCAGAACTGGTAATCAAATAGCCTTTGGTAGCAACTTCATCGGCTATGTGCAAGGTTTCGATCAGGTTTCGGAGTTCATGAACCCTCACCTCGCGGGGTAAGTTCTCCAGGTTATCGGCATTTGAATCCATCATGGCAGCATCGGAGATGAGAAGGTCAGAAGTTATGACATAGGATTCTATCGTTTTGTTACCAGTTGTTTCCGTTTCTTCTAAAACAATTGTGTTTTTCAAGTGTAGGGGCGATGCCCCTGTGCTCGCCCTGGCCCCATCTCCTGTTGCTTTGTGCTGTTGCAGTTCGGGGGTGAGATTATGGGAAAAGCTGCGGGCGATCGCGTCGCATCTATCGTTATAGAAGTCGCCGGAGTGGCCGCGGACGTGTTCCCACTTGATTTGCCGGGAATTCAGCTTGTCTAGCAGGTGCCAGAGGTCTTGGTTGACGACATCTTTGCCGGTCGAGGTTTTCCACCCTTTGTTTTTCCAGCCTTGAATCCATTTGGTGATGCCGTTTTTGACGTACTCACTGTCGGTGTAAAGGGTGACTGGCTCGGTTTGACCAGAATTGGCAAAAAATTCCAGCGCAGCGATGGCAGCCTGCATTTCCATGCGGTTGTTGGTGCTTTGGGGGTCTGCACCTCCGAGTTCGTGAGAGTTGCCGTCGGCGAAGCAAACTACTGCGCCCCAGCCGCCTGGGCCTGGGTTCCCGGAACAAGCGCCATCTGTGTACAAGCTTTTGATTTGAGGAATTGTCATGGGCGGGTTAATCTATTTTTTAGGGGTATGTTGTTTGCGGATGCCATAATTTAAGGGAATTGCGATCGAGCTTAGCTT
>DPLL01000264.1 GCA_003542015.1 Microcoleaceae cyanobacterium UBA9251
CCCCTTTTTAAGGGGGGCTAGGGGGGATCGACGAGGACTGAAGTCCCTCACTACAAACTTATTAACATAGAATAAATTAGCCCACATCTTTTACCTGCATCCCAAACTTTCTCGCGTAGAAACCCCCGTTTTTTGATTGATTCCCTCTGCTTTTTCGCACAGGAGATTCACTTGATAGGAGTCGATAATTGCATCAGTAAAATCAGCACCAGAAATGGCCGCATTGTAAAACCGAGTTCGAGTCAAAATAGCCTCTGTGAAATTAGCATTTGTTAAATTAGCGCCATCTAATGTCACTCTATCTACCAAAGCACCGGAGAGGTTAGCACCGGACAAATTGGCATTGAGCAAAACTCCTTTAGTCAAAATTGCATTAGTTAAATCAGCACCTTGAAAATTTGTATTCCGCATCTCAGCAGCTACAAATGTTCCACCGGCTAAATCAGCATTAGAAAAATCGCGATTCTCCAAATTAATGTTAGTGTAATTAACATTAGTTTTCGGCAAGGAAAATGCGGGAGTAGCGCTCAGCATCACCCACCCAAAAGCTATAACTAAACTTAAAATCAGGCTCAAAAAAAATCGGAATATACTTTTCATGATCGTGGGGAATGGGGAATGGGGAATGGGGAATGGGGAATGGGGCATTGGGCATTGGGCATTGGGCATTGGGCATTGGGCATTGGGCATTGCAACCAACAAATAACAACTAACCAATAACCAATAACAACTAACCAATAACAACTAACAACTGACTAATTAAATCGTTTTACCCAATCTTCGCCGATGCGAATTGTCAAGTCAGAAGCGATTTCACCGGTAGATGCTGCTTCAATCTTACCGTCGCCTAAGACTTTTTGAAGGCTCTTCGCGGCCTCTAAATCGCCTTGCTGCACAATAATTTGGCTTTGACGCTGCGAGTCCGGCCAATCCTGAACGACATATACATTATAAAACCCCTTTTTTCTGAGAAAGCTAGCAATGGTTTTAGCAGTTTGTGGGTTGCTAGAAGCGTTTTGGACGGCTATTTTGAGTTGGCTGGGCAAAACAGACTGGCTGGGATTGCCAAATCGCCCTGGTGCAAAATCTAACACGCCTTGCTTGAAGTATTGTGTCATAATTCGATCGCGCCCGATCGCATCTACAATCCAATAACTCCTCAAATCGTCTTCTTCTGAACTAGAACGTCCAGGCAACATCACCATTTTAAAATTATCTGGTTCTAATTGCAAACCAAAATTTGCCAGAGTCAATATTTCCTCAAATTTGAGATTTGTATCGACATATTTTTGCATCAATCGAATAATTTCCGGTAGCCGCACCACTACTGATGGACTTACAAGTCGGTTCCGAATAGCTTGAATTAAAGATTGCTGACGCCCAATGCGGCCGACATCTCCTAAACCGTCATTGCGAAATCGAGCAAATTGTTCTGCTTGTTCTCCGTTGAGAGTTTGCCATCCCTGCACTAAGTTGATTCTTAACTTTTGGGCACTATCTGTATAGGACATCGCGCGGGGTACAAATACTTCCACTTGGCCCAACAAATCGACTAATTCGCGAAACGCATCGGTGCTAATTCGCACATATCGATCGATGGTCACATTGTTCAGCATACTGCTGATCGATCGCGCCGCTAAAGCTGATCCTCCTCTAGCATTTGCTTCGCCAATTTTGCTGAAAGCAACTCCGGGAATTTTGACTTTAGTATCTCGCGGCACCGAAAGCAAACTAATAGATTTATCTCTAGGATCGAGGTGCAATAAGAGTATTGTATCGCTACGACCGTCAAAACTTTTAGAGGAATTTGCCGCAACTTGTGGTACGCGGTCAACTCCCATGATTAAGATATTAACTGGCCGCGACAGGCGGTATCCAGAACGGGCAGGCTTGCTCTCCGGGAGCCAGGTAGCGTCTAGCACTCTAGTAATAATTTGCGGTTCCACGGGGGATAACAGGGCGGTAATTGCCCCGAGGGCTGCCGCGATTGCTGCTGTGAGAAACAGCAAAAACAGCCCCAACATATACAGGGCTAATTTTGGCTTTTTTCTAGAGACTCGATCGACCGGTTTAAAAAAGCTTTTTTGAAAGATTGACAAGTTTTTCATTGACTGTTATGTTGATGGTTTAATTTGTTCGGCTTTGCAGTACAACTTGGGCGGTGCTTGGGTAAAATATTTGAACATAGCCGGACACAGCCAGCCTTCCATATTTTTAGATTCCCACCGGTACCAGTTGCCGCCGTATTCTTCTCTTAACAACACCATTTCTGCTTGATATCCGGGAAAAGGTGTTGCTGAAAATAACATTCGAAAACCTTTTTCGGCATTGGGGATGTCTGCGACAAGCGCGTCTATCATTTCGGGGACGCCCTGAACAAATGGTTCCCGCACAAGTCCGACTTTCTCGTCGTCAAAAACCCAGGTGTATTGTTCCCGATGGGGGAAAATTACCATGATTGCATTGGACATGAAATTTAGTTCCTTTAACTCTCGTGTTGGTTTTGCTAAAAAACCAGGCTTTATACATTATATTATGCAGCTTGCTATAATAATTGTGACATCCTCCCCCACCTCAAAATTGTATGACTGCAAGTAAAAGTTGCACTTATGTCTCTCCCGAAGACTATTTAGCAGGCGAGAAAGTCAGCCCGATCAAACATGAGTACAGACAAGGTGAAATCTATGCAATGGCAGGGGCAAGCAAAGCTCATGTTATTATTACTCTCAACGTAGCAACTTTGCTGAGAAACCATCTTCGGGGTACTGGCTGCATACCTTACATGGCAGACATGAAAGTTCGGATTGAGGCAGCAGATTGTTATCGAAGATTTTGGTTTAAAACCCCGTCCTTCTAGGACGGCTTTCCAAAGACTTAATATAATCCCTCAAGACTTCAGCCATTGAAATATTCAGAAATTCTGCATATTATTTAAGTTGTTGGTATGCGCGTTCATTGACATTAAATTGATTTTTTTTGCTCTTGACATCATCCAAAAGTAACTCTATAATTAGAGTATATCCCGAAGGGCAAAATAAGTCAATGAAGTTAAGATATCGCTATCGAATCTACCCAAATACCCAACAAAAGAGGCTAATATCTCAATTGTTTGGTTGTTGTCGTGTGGTTTTTAACGATGCTTTAGCTCATTGTCAAGAAGCATACTTAAAAGGTCATAAAAAACCTTCTAGTAATGAACTTTCTAAAAGACTTACAGAACTCAAGAAAACAGAGGAGAAAATCTGGTTGGGAGAGGTTTCCTCTATTCCATTACAGCAATCTTTAAGGGATTTAGAACAGGCTTATTCTAACTTCTTCAAATCTTGTAAAGGACAAAGAAAAGGTCAGAAAGTTAAACCGCCTAGATTTAAGAAACGTAAGTCTAAACAGTCTGCTAAGTTCACTGATAATGGTTTTAAACTCTATCCTGAATCTGATTACATTTACCTTGCTAAAATAGGTGATATAAAAGTAATCTGGAGTAGAGAATTACCAGCTATTCCTTCCAGTGTTACCATCATCAAAGATAGTGCTGACAGATACTTTGTTAGCTTTGTAGTTGAGTTTAATCCTAAACAATTACCTAAGAACGGATCAAGTGTAGGAATTGATTTAGGAATCACTGATTTTGCTACATTAAGTAACGGTGACAAAGTTAAATCACCTAAACCTTTAAAGAAACAGTTAAAGCGTTTAAGGAAATTACAGCGCAATTTGTCAAGAAAACAGAAAGGTAGCAAAAGAAGGGAAGTTGCCAGAAAGAAACTAGCTCAACTTCACGCTAAGATTTCTGATACCCGAAAGGATTTTTTACATAAACTTTCAACTAAGATTATTCGTGAAAATCAAACAATAGTCTTGGAAGATTTGCAGGTTTCAGGTATGATGAAAAATCGCAGATTGTCCCGTGCAATTAGT
Organism: Microcoleaceae cyanobacterium UBA9251; assembly: GCA_003542015.1. Classification (GTDB taxonomy): domain Bacteria; phylum Cyanobacteriota; class Cyanobacteriia; order Cyanobacteriales; family Microcoleaceae; genus Microcoleus. The sequence goes on from DPLL01000264.1 coordinate 3,919, forward strand.
GACTTAGGATGGCGTACTTTCCGAACTATGTTAGAAGCAAAATCGGTAATGTATGGGCGCAACTTTCGGGTGATTGACCGATGGGAACCCACTTCTCAACGGTGTTCTTGTTGTGGGTTAAAAGGTGGAAAAAAAGAACTCTCGGTAAGAGAGTGGACTTGTTTAAATTGTGGCGCTCAACATGATAGAGATGTAAATGCTGCAATTAATATTAAGGTCGCCGGAGGGCATTCGGAGACTCTAAACGGACGTGGAGGCAGACGTAAGACTACCGCCAAGGTAGCTGTAGCCATTGAAGCGTCAACCCCAGAATTTAAGCAGTTGTCAATTTTTGATCTGCTTAAATAGATGGAATCCCCGTCCGTTCACGGCGGGGAGGATGTCAATACTATCCTGATGTAGCGGTGAGTTGTGATGAACGGGACAAAAATGCTGCGGAAGATTTCATTCGCTACCCGCGCTTAATTGTGGAAGTTTTATCGCCGACAACAGCGGCTTTTGACAGAGGTGAAAAGTTTGCCGATTACCGGGCTTGTGAAAGTTTACAAGAATATGTATTAATCAATCAATCAAGAGTTGGTGTTGAGTGTTTTCGCCGGAATGCAGAGGGTTTGTGGGTGCTTCATCCTTACAGTCCAGGGGAAGAAGTTGAGTTGGCTAGTGTTAATTTTAAATGTGCGATCGAGGCAATATATGAAGATGTATAGCCTTTCTCAGTAACAGTGCAGTACACGCTTGATATAGGGCATAGGGCATAGGGCATAGGGCATAATCAATTACGAATTAATCAATTATGAATTCCGAATTTAGCACTTAAAAAAGTCAACTCGTAACTCGTAATTCGTAATTCGTAATTATTTCCCATAGGGCATACCTCACTTTCTTGAGAACCGCTATAAGTAGATAAACTTAATTAAACGTAGAACGATCTCGCTGTTAGATCCCCGACTTCGCAGAAGTTGTCGGGGCTCTGGGTATTGTAGTAGTAAGGTGCTGATGGGCGCACCCTACAAGTAGAGTCTGTGCGTAAGTCCTAAACCAATAACTAATAACTAATAACTAATAACTAATAACTACTGACTGCTTTTCTTTTTAGCTTTCCCAGTGCCTCCTTGTAAAAAGGATTATTTTTAATTACCGATTCCCAAGAGTTAAGAGATAGAAAAAAACACTGCCCCGACTCGTCGTACCGGGCGCGGTAGAGAGTCGAGGCAGATTGGGAACAGCGATCGCAATATTTAATTCTAATTGCTCTGGCCATTTTTAGTGAATTTCAAACAATGACGGATTCTTGAGGGCGGGCAAAAATCATTCTACCTGCGGTTGTTTGCAAAGCGCTTGTGACTACAACTCTGGCTTCGCCGCCGACGTAGCTGCTGCCGGCTTCGACGACAACCATTGTGCCGTCATCCAAGTAGCCAATTCCCTGAGATGGTTCCTTGCCTTCTTTGCGGATTTTGAGTTCGATGGTGTCTCCGGGTAAATAAGTCGGACGCACTGCATGAGTCAAATCGTTAATATTTAAAACTGGCAGTTTTTGTACGGTAGCTACTTTTGATAAATTGTAATCGTTGGTTAGCAAAATTCCGTCGATATCCAAAGCAAAGCGGACTAATTTGGCATCGACTGTAGCAATATCTTCGTAGTCAGCGGAGTGAATTTGAATCCGTTCTGGATAAGTTTCTTTGATGCGGTTGAGAATATCTAAGCCGCGCCTTCCTCGTACCCGTTTTTGGTCGTTTGCGGAATCAGCTATTAGTTGCAATTCTTGGAGAACGAATTGGGGCACGATAATTTGACCTTCTAGGAAACCTGTTTCTAGTAGGTTTTCAATTCGTCCGTCTATGATGCAGCTTGTATCGACAACTTTGGCGGCGGCTGGCTTGAATATGCCTTCGGCTATCAACACTGTGTCTAAGCTTTTGGGGTTGATCAGTCGTAAGAAAGCTCGGCCGTGAGTGTCTGTCAAGCTGACGCCTGTGAAGCCGAACATGACGCTACCTAAAACTGCGACTAGGGGTTTGATGAAGCCAAACTCGCGGGGAATTGGCAGGAGGAATAGTGGGGCTAGCATCAGGTTGGCTACGAGTAGTCCGATGATTAAGCCGATCGCCCGCGTGAGCAGCATTTCTACGGGCATATCCCGGAATTGTTTTTCGACGCGCCGGTAGGTGGTTTGAGCCACTAATCCGAGCACGAAGCCAATTAATGCCCCAAAAGAGCCGAGTACGGAGCTCAAACCTTCTATGTTGGTGACTTGCTCTAGGAGGTTGTTCGGTAGGAGCTCGACTCCGTAATAGCCGATCCCACCCCCTGCGATGATGAATGAGATAATTATGATTGCATCTAGCATTTTTCTGACCAATGAATTTGTTTACATTATATCTTTCCGGTGCTAAGAGTTTTTCCTAAGTTGCGATCGGATATCTCTATCTGTACTGGCGGATTTTCATAAAGTTATTTTTATTTCGTTGCACGCTTACGGGCTACCTGCGATCGCCCGCAGTGCTCAGCATTCCACCAGCCATAGCGAGCTGCTCCATTGCTACCAACGGCCGAGGGGGCGGTAATTTCAGGAATTGCTGCCGACGAAACAACTGTTGCGGTTAAACTGAAAGAGCCGATCGCTCCCTGGGCGATGTTGGTGAAATTACCTCAAAAAATTCATAAAAATTAATCATGATTTAATGAAAATTAAAGGTTTGAAGTGTCAATTTCCCAATTAAATGTGATGAGCATTACCACAGATTATTTAACATTTGAATTGGAGACTGGTTCGCAAGTGGCAAATTCCGGTATTCCCAGTTCGGCTTACCTACACATACCTTTTTGTCGTCGTCGCTGCTACTACTGCGATTTTCCGGTTTTTGTCGTGGGCGATCGCAAAAATGGCGAGAATTCAGGCACGATTGTGCAATATGTAGACGTGCTATGTCAGGAAATTCAGGAAACGCCAAATTTAGGGGCATCCCTGAACACGGTTTTTTTTGGTGGCGGCACGCCTTCGCTGCTTTCGGTGAGTCAGTTGAGCAATATTTTAGAAACTCTCGATCGCCAATTTGGGATTGCGGCTGAGGCGGAAATTTCGATAGAAATAGATCCGGGTACGTTTACTTTAGAACAGTTGCGAGGATATGTGGCGGCTGGGGTAAATCGAGTTAGTTTGGGTACCCAAGCTTTTCAGGATGAATTGTTGCTCTCTTGCGGGCGATCGCATTCTGTCGCGGAAATTTTTGCAGCAGTGGAGATCATTCGAGCGGCTAATATCGTCAATTTCAGTTTAGACCTAATTTCGGGACTGCCACACCAAACTTTAACACAGTGGCAAGCTTCCCTAGAATCGGCGGTGGAAATTTCCCCGACTCACCTGTCCTGTTACGACTTAGTTATTGAACCTGTAACTGCTTTTGGTCGATACTTTCAAGCAGGTGCACAGCCGCTTCCTGCGGATGAAACCGCTGCTCAAATGTATCGTTTGGCGCGGGAAATTCTGACAGGTGCGGGCTACGAACATTACGAGATTTCTAATTACGCTCGATCGGGCTATCAGTGTCGCCACAACCGCGTTTATTGGGAAAATCGCGCTTATTACGGGTTGGGAATGGGGGCGGCAAGTTACGTGCAGGGGGTGCGGTTGACAAGGCCTCGCAAAACTCAAGAATATTATCAATGGGTGCGGGGGCTCTCGGCTCGAAATTCCCCAAACCTGCTTGGGGAAAGCCAGCCAGATTTGCCAATGTCGGAAAATGAAGTTTTGTTAGAAACGCTGATGCTGGGTTTGCGTTTAGCATCCGGGCTGAGTTTGTCTGGGCTAGTTGATAAGTTCGGTGAAAAAACGGTCGATCGAATTTGGCAGTGTTTACAGCCTTACTGGCGGCAAGGATGGGTGGAAATTGTGCGATCGGACGGAGTTCGCGCAACTTTAAGAGAGGGTGAAAAGCCGCCGAGGTCTGGCCATCTGAGGTTGAGCGATCCAGAAGGTTTTTTATTCTCCAATACAATTTTATCGACTTTGTTTAGTCAGCTAGGGGAGGATCATTAGGTGTATCCTTAGAGGTAGTAATAATCGGCACGGGGTTCCCCAGGTTCAGCCATTGTCAGCGGCTGAGCCTGAGAAATATTTAATTGATCCCTAGACTTTTTAGATAGAAATTGATATAATTTGTAACGCTCCCTAAAAATATTACCAAGGTTAACTAAGCCTTGGGATAGACGCGCCCGCAAATATCTGACTGTCATACTTGAGAGCGAAGATATAAAAAGCGATTTGATGAACACTCAAATTTTAGAGCGCCCAGAACCCCACAGCCAACTCAACCTTACGATTGGTGAGATGGGCAAAAAATCTACTTCTAAATGTAGTTTTTGCCGTCACTACGAATTTCAGAGGGGATCAGCAGGTAACTGTCAATTGCTGAACGCACCTGTGAGAGGCGGATGGCCGGCTTGTTCTTTAGGACTTGAACCTTTTTCATCGGCTTTATGAGGATATTGGAGGCGAACTTGATTAATCCAGCGAAAAAATGCTCTGACCATAGCATAAAACTGGTTTTCTGCTATATTTAGAAGAGTAAGATGGCTCCCAAAAATACACAATTTCACTCTGCCAGTTAAAAATATGATTTCAACAATCACTGAGGTAATTTCTGATCCTTCAATGCGAATTCTTTGCTGGTATATAAATACAAGTAGCAAAATTCAAATTGCGAGAATTACCAATATTCCTAATTGGTATTTTGAACGGACGGTGTTTCCGGGGGAATGTTTATTGTTTGAAGCGCTACCCGAAGCTCAGTTGGAAGTTTGCAAAAGTGTGGAGGCGGGTGCAATTATGTGCGATCGCATTTTGTGCGCGAGGCTACAAGTTGAAGAAGTAAGCCTTTCTGCAACTGAGAGTTAACTCTCCGACAAATAACAAAGTACGATCGCTCTTTTTGGAAAAATGGCGATCGTATTTTGTTTACACCGCATAAAATTAAGATAAAGTAATCTTAAAACCGATGTCTCTCACCGAACAAATTCTCTCCCAACTACCTGGAGATGCCCTCTCTAGCTTACGAAAGGTCGATCGACTCTGGGAAAACCTCAAACAAAACACCGCACCCGTACCCGAATCTGTAAAACACAGCCCACAACCCCTCGAAACCCTCGATTTCGACATAGTTATCAGTGGCGGCACCCTCGGAATATTAATCGGTACCGCCTTAGCCGTGCGGGGTTGGCGAGTTGCGTTACTCGAACGCGGTACCCTGCGCGGGCGCGAGCAAGAATGGAACATTTCTCGCAAAGAATTAGACGCATTCGTAGAACTAAATTTGCTATCGGTTGCAGAGATCGAAAAAGCAGTTGCTACCGAATACAACCCAGCCCGCATCAGCTTTCCCAACACCCCCGATATCTGGGTACGCGACGTACTAAACATCGGCATAGACCCAGTTTACCTCCTCGAAACCCTCAAACAGCGATTCCTCCAAGCCGGAGGCAAACTATTTGAAAATACACCATTTCATACAGCAACAATTCACCCAAATGGAGTAGCCGTAGAATCTTTAACTACAGATTCAGAAGCAGCTAAAAAAATATTTAAAACCAGATTCTTACTAGACGCAATGGGACACTTTTCCCCCATTGTGCGACAAGCAAGACAAGGAAAAAAACCCGACGCCGTGTGTTTAGTAGTCGGTAGTTGCGCTCAAGGATTCCCCAAAAACGACACCGGCGATATATTTGCATCCTTCACCCCAATGCAAAATCAGTGCCAATATTTTTGGGAAGCATTTCCCGCACGAGATGGCCGCACAACTTACCTATTTACTTACCTAGACGCCGACACAGAAAGATTCAGTTTAGAAACATTATTTGAAGACTATTTGCGACTGCTACCACAATATCAAAACGTCGAACTTAACCAACTAAAATTTCAAAGAGCGCTCTACGGATTCTTTCCCTGCTATCGCCAAAGTCCCCTAAAAACGCCTTGGGATCGCATTCTCCCAGTCGGAGACAGTAGCGGGAGCCAATCTCCCCTCAGCTTCGGAGGATTCGGCGCAATGGTGCGCCACCTCAAACGCTTGACTCTGGGAATTGATGAAGCTTTGACAAGCGACAGTCTCAGTCAAAATGCGATCGCACTTTTGCAACCGTACCAGCCCAATCTATCAGTTACGTGGTTGTTTCAGCGTTCCATGAGTGCTGCTGTCAATCAAAAAATAGAACCCAATCAAATTAATCAACTTTTGGCTAGCGTATTTCAGGTAATGGAAGATTTAGGAGAACCAGTTATTAAACCATTTCTTCAGGATATAGTGCTATTTCCAGCTTTATCCAAAACGCTTTTTAAAACAGCAATTAGCCATCCCGGATTAGTTATGAAAATCATCCCACAGGTGGGAATAGCTAATTTGTTAGATTGGATGGTTCATTATGTTAATTTAGGAATTTATACGGGATTGCAGCCTTTGGGGAAAGTCATAGAACCGCAGG
>DPLL01000347.1:0-5439 GCA_003542015.1 Microcoleaceae cyanobacterium UBA9251
GGAAATTGCGATCGCTCCCAAGCATACACGATCGTCTGCCGCAAATAGCCTAACATTCCTATGGACGTAGAAGGGATGGCTAATTCGGCTTGCCAGTTGGGATAATTGCCGTAGATTTTTACTTGGTCGATCGCCTGTCCAGCATGGCAATCTCGCAGTTCGGGAGGTCGATCTGCGGTGAAAATTAGCAGCGGAATTCGACTTTCTCTGGCTTCTATGATCGCAGGATAAAAGTTAGCGGCGGCGGTTCCAGATGTGCAAATTAGTGCGACGGGTAAATGGGTTTTTTGGGCAATTCCTAATGCAAAAAAGCTGGCTGAACGTTCGTCTAAAACGGGAATAGTTTCTATTTTGTGGTTCTGGGCAAAGGCTATTGTTAATGGTGCCGATCGCGAACCGGGAGAAATGACGGCGGTAGTTAATCCTAAACGCTGTAAAGTTTCGGCTAATATTGAAGACCAGAGGGTGTTTGTGTTGCGAAAATCAATCATTTTTCTAATATATTGCTAAACCAAAGCGTTTAAAAGTGGTTGTAATTTGAGCTGAATTTCAGCTAGTTCTTTTTCTGGTTCGGAACCGGCCACAATACCCGCACCAGCATAGAGTATAGCCCGATCGCCATCGATTAATGCCGATCGAATGCCGACGGCAAATTCGCCGTTTCCCCTGCGATCGATCCAGCCGATGGGTGCTGCGTACAAAGAGCGATCGCAGGTTTCGCAGCGACGAATTTGTTCGAGGGCTATATCTCTCGGCACGCCTGCTACTGCTGGGGTTGGATGCAGTTGGGCTAAAATCTTTAATAAATGAATATCGGCGGGAATTTGAGCAGTTATGGGTGTCCACAAATGCTGAATGTTTGATAGTTGTAGCAGTCTTGGAATTGGGGAAAAATTGGGAGTTATACCGAGTTTAGACAGGCGATCGACAATAAAATCAATCACAACTCGATGTTCTCGAATATCTTTTTCACTATGCAATAAACCTCTCGCTAAATTGGCATCTTCTGCTTCCGTTTTTCCCCTCGGTGCTGAACCAGCTAAAGCATCTGTTGATAATTGATTATTGTGAATGCTAATTAATCGTTCTGGACTAGCACCAATAAAATTTTGACCTTTGCCATTACTGGTTGAAAATACATAGCAACCTGGATAGCTGAGGCGTAAGTTGTTCAATGAATGGATCAGACTAAAACTGGTTTGAGAAATCACATTGATTGCTTGGGATAAAACAATTTTACTAAAATATTTAGACTCAATCAATTCTAACGCAGACTTGACAGATGTTTTAAATTGACTGGCATCATTCACGGGTATTTGTTTTAAAGATATCGAATTATTGATATAATTAGTTAATTTAGGATATTTGCGAGATGCAATTTTATCAAAAGTTTGCCAAATATTTTCAGCGATATTTTTAACGTTTATATCTTTTTCTACAAGGGCCGTCGCGACGATAATACAGCTATCTTGCTGTCTAGTAATTTGCCATTTTGGTAAAAATATGGTGGCGGGCGGAAAGTAAGAATTGTCGCAGATGTTCTCATCAAAAAAAGCAAAGCTACAAAAAAAGTGAGGCCCGCTAAATGGCAAGCGTTCCGTACCAATGGTAATTGTACTGGCAAGTGTTGAACGAATAAAGTTTTGAGCTAAGGCAAATCGATCGCTTCCTGCTACTGTGAGATGGATTGCGGAATCAAGGGCGGCAATCGCAAAACTTTTGCCTGCAATGGGGTTTCTTTTTTCAAAGTAAAAGTGTCGCTGGCAAGGTTCGGAAATCTCTTGCAGTACAACTAGCGGATCGACGGGGTAAATCTCTTGAGAAATACTAACTATTTTTGTTTGATATTTGTCAGTTAAAGACTGCTGGCAATCTAACAGCAACTGATGCAGTTGATTGCGGTCTTGCAAAAGATTAGCGCGGTGCGGTATTACTGTCATGAAAGCGAGAATAGCAGATTTGTCAGCAAGAGTGCGAGTTTGTCCCGCTAGAACCTCTATTTCGATCTAAGCACGGGAGGGCGATCGCCAAACATGACCTTTCGAGTTTCCCTCCCTGTTTCGACTCCCTAGGGCAAAAAAACAGACTCTGGGGCGATCGAGCGAAACATTTAGACACAAAACTTTATAGATCGATCGGTTAACTCTCGGCAAAAGTCGATCGCCCCCACAGAGGTTTACAGACGGGATACTTCCACAGTTTGAGTACCCCCACAGCCTCTCAATGGATGCCCGCACGCATTCAACTAGATACAGATTACACCTTCTTTACCAAGAAAATTGTAAAATTACTACGCTGCTATCAATTGAATCAACCTTGTGTAATGACAACAAAGTTAATTGAACGTCCAAATAGTAAACTGTGGCTAGCCGCAATCAAGCCACCCATGTACAGCGTTGCTGTGATTCCTATTTCTGTAGGAACTGCCATTGCTTTTGCCGAAACTCAAACGATTAATTCGTCAATTTTTTCGACATTTTTAATGTCAGCCATTTTAATTATAGCATGGCTGAATCTCACCAATGATGTATTTGACTCGGAAACAGGGATAGATAAAAACAAAGCACATTCCTTGGTTAACTTAACCGGAAATAAAGCTTTAATTTTCTGGCTGGCTAATCTGTTTTTAGCTTTGGGAGTGTCGGGAATCTGTGCCATAAGCTGGTGGCAAAAAGACCCAACAGTAATTTTGCTTGTAGTTTTGTGTTGCGCTCTGGGCTACACTTATCAAGGGCCTCCTTTTCGTTTGGGCTATCAGGGTTTAGGGGAATTTATCTGCTTTTTTACCTTCGGCCCTCTAGCTTTAGCTGCTGCTTATTACAGTCAAACTCAAACTTGGTCAGCCACTAATTTTGCGGCTTCGGTAATCGTGGGAATTACTACGAGTATTATCTTATTTTGTTCCCACTTTCATCAAGTTGCGGATGATTTGGCGGCGGGTAAAAAATCGCCAATTGTCCGAATCGGTACAAAAAAAGGTGCTGATTTGTTGCAGTGGTTGTGCGGCAGCATTTATGCTTTGACTGTGCTATTTTGGGCGATCGGGCTTTTCCCCATTTGGACGCTGTTAATTTTTGGTAGTGTGTTTTTTGCGATCGACCTTTGCCGCCATGTCACAGACTATCACGACCAGCCAGCCAAAGTCAGTAATTGCAAGTTTATTGCAGTCACTTTGCATTTTTGTAGCGGTGTACTGCTGGGATTGGGGTTTGTTTTGTAAATCGGGCGATCGAAAATTCTGGTAAAATAAAGGTACGGTTCGTAGTGAGGACTTTAGTCCTGTCTCTAAGATTTTAGTCAATCAGGACTAAAGTCCTTACTACAAACAGTTTGATGTTGAATCGCCAACAAGGAGAAGTAAACCATGAGTACGCAAGTAGAAATTGACAAAATCCTGAGCCTAGAAGAAATTTTTAGCCTATATCCTGATGAGTGGGTACTCATCGTCAATCCTGAATTAGACGAAGAATTCAGCGTGATTCGAGGTGAAGTTTTAGCCCATGCAACAGAACGCGATGAAATTTACAGTAAGCTTTCATTAAGGAATGGAAAATCTGTAGCAATAGAATATACTGGATCGATACCTGACAACCTAGCAGTGATGTTGTGACGAAAATGCCAGCTTATCAGAAAGTTTACCGTTTGTTGCGTTATGGCCAAAATTTGCTAGCCGTGCAAGCAACTGTTGGCAGTAGAGAAGGGGGGGATTTTGTGCGGGTGCGTTTATTGGTAGATACTGGATCTAGCTTCACAATATTGCCAGTTCAAGTATTACAAAATATGGGTTACGATACGCGCAATCCTTTACGCAGGCAAGAATTAGTTACAGGTCAAGGAAGAATTTATGCTCCTGTAATTAATCTATCTTGGTTTAATTGCGTGGGTAAGTTCATAGAAAACTTTGACGTATTTGCCCACGATATACCGCCAAATCTTCGTATAGATGGTCTTCTTGGTATGGATTTTCTGACTCGTTTTCAAGCAGTCATCTCTGTTGGCGATGCGGAAATTCGATTTGAATAAATAGGGCTATACTAATTATTGTAGATGAACACAATTAAAAATTATCAGTTTCACTATTCCTTAACTGACAACACAAATCAGCCCATAATTTTATTACTCCACGGCTTTACCTGCGATTGTCAAGATTTTGACCCAATCATTTCCTTACTTTCTCAAAGTTATTGCTGTCTAGCAGTTGACCTTCCCGGCCACGGAAAAACCAAAGTCAGCGGCGATGAAACTTGCTACAATATGTCAAATACAGCCCAAGCATTGATACACTTATTAGATGATTTACAAATAAACAAATGTTTTTTATTAGGCTATTCAATGGGCGGGCGATTGGCGCTGTACATGACCTTGCATTTTCCTGATAGATTCGAGAAAGTAGTGCTGGAGTCAGCTTCGCCGGGTTTGAAGACCGAAAAAGAGCGATCGCACCGCATGGAATCCGATTTACAGATAGCACAAAAACTGGAAAATAGCAACTTTAAAGAATTTTTACTAACTTGGTACGATCGCCCTTTATTCCAATCTTTAAAAAACTCTCCTAATTTCGCTCGACTCATCGAAACCCGTTTAGCAAATAACCCGATCGAATTAGCCAAATCCCTCCGCAACATGGGAACAGGAAACCAGCCCTCTCTCTGGGAAAAACTGGCACAAAATCAAATTCCTCTCCTCTTGCTAGCGGGAGAATATGATGATAAATTTAAAACTATAAATGCCGAAATTGCTAGTTTATGTCCAGCAGCTAGTCTCAAGATTATATCAAAAGCTGGTCACAATGTCCATTTTGAAAATATTGATAAATTTGTCGCAGTTGTGAGAAAATTTTATGATTAACAGGACTTACGCATGGGGGTTCAGAAACCGGGTTTTTTATGATAATATTCGTTGCAGCCCGCAGATTCGGTAAAAAACCCGGTTTCTAGGCATCGGCTGTATTCAAGGGGAAACTCCGAATCAAGCGAGATTCTTCGCGACCCTCAGAATGACAAAATTATATTTAAATGCGTCATCAAGCGAGATTCTTCGCGACCCTCAGAATGACAAAATTACATTGAAATGCGTAAATCCAGGATTAATTAAAAAGTAAATGCTGTATCAATTTGAGTTTCGCACCTATCAAAGAAAGTTTAAGCGTCCCTTGCAGACAAGTCATGGCATCTGGGAGATTCGAGCAGGAATTATCCTGAAACTTACTGACGAAAATGGTAAAATTGGTTGGGGAGAAATTGCCCCTTTGAGTTGGTTTGGTTCCGAAAGTTTTGAGCAAGCTTTATATTTTTGTAACTCGTTACCAGCTAATATTTTAGAAGAGATGATTTTTGGTATTTCCGCTGAATTGCCGGCTTGTCAATTTGGCTTCGAATCAGCACTATCAAACTCTAGATCCCCCCTAACCAAGGGCGGGCACGGGGGCACCGCCCCTAC
>DPLL01000347.1:5458-5659 GCA_003542015.1 Microcoleaceae cyanobacterium UBA9251
TTTATTGTGGGTTCAGTCTTAAGCTGTCACCAATGGGCAGAGCCTGGGAACGAGGAAGAAAATAATCGGTACAGCGGTTTATTGCCAGCAGGAGAAGCTGCTTTTTCGGTTTTACAAATGCTTTGGAAACAGGGATATCGGACGTTTAAATGGAAAATTGGCGTTGCTGCAATTGAGGAAGAATTAAATGTTTTTCAGCAG
>DPLL01000261.1 GCA_003542015.1 Microcoleaceae cyanobacterium UBA9251
TCGGCAGCTTGTCCAGTTTGTCTCGTATTCGGCTGGACATTTGCCCTGGTTGGCTCGATTTTGTGTGTAGTTGTGGTGCTGTTTACCGAAATACCGTGAGAAAATCAACGCATTACAGAACCGGTTAATTTCGAACAATTCAACGCGGTTATGTAAATTATTGTAAATTTCTGCCAAATTGGCAACATAGTCTGGTTTCACGGGTTTTTAATGATTTTAGATAGCCAGGTTTATTTACATCTACCTATTTAGTCCGCCTCGGCGGACTAAGTAGGTAGAAGCGATTTCAATCGCCGATCGATATTTATTCAAAAAAATGACTTTTACGATTCTACTGACATCTGCATTTATCATGTATTCGCACTATCTTCCTACAAGGAAATCCGATATGAAAACCATTACCTATTGGTCATTTAGCAAGCAAGCCGATCGCACATTCACCGAATTTTTGAACAAAATCTGGGGATTTTCTGCTGAATCCGGCCGCAAAGTTGGCAGAGAAATTGCTCAAGAATCACTCCCATCTATACAGCAATCTGCCGCCGAAATCGCAGCAAGTTATCACTGCGCGAAATATTGATACGACAGCAAACAGCAAGAATTCCAACAAGCCGAACAACAAGCGATTTTAGCTTATGAAAGTGGCAACAAAGAAGCCGGAAATTTAGCGATGGGAAAAGCGATCGCCATCAAACTGATTTTACCACAGTTAGCGTCAGAATTTAGGCAAGCCGAACAGGTGTTAAAAAACGCTCATAAGCTGATGCTGTCAGCCAAGGAGTACAAGCATCGATGGTAGCGCCCCAACAGAATAACCAGATCCCCGACTTCTTTAAGTGCTGCGGGGATCTAACAGAGATTTTTACACTATCTGTATTAGTAAGGTACGCACTGCGTACCCTACAATTAGAATCTGTGCGTCCAGGACTAGAAAATCTAAAATTGTTGTAATGCCCAAGGCCCAATGCCCAATTCCCAAAACTATCTGTTCCAATATCTGCGCCAATGAAACAAATTTTCCCATAAATTACGCATAAAAGTATTGCTACGGAAACGCTGCAATTGCCAAGCAGCAGCAGTTTGCCCATTAATATCCGAAAAAGTAGGCCAAATATAAGGAAGTTCGGCGATCGCCTCAACCTTCAGCCCCTGACGCACAGCCAAAGCGATAACATGAATCAACTCAGCAGCATTTGGTCCCACAATACTCGCCCCCAAAATCTCCCCATTGCGCCGCCCAACAATCTTACAAAAACCAGTTATTTCACCGCACATTTGAGCCTTTTCAACATTCTTAAAATATTCCCGACTAACAATGATATCATCTCTAAAACGGCGGATTGCTTGCGCTTCAGTCAAGCCCACCCTCGCCAACTGCGGGTCAGAAAAAATCGCCCAAGGAATCCCCCGATAATCTATTTGAAACATCGGCAAAAACAAAGCATTTTTTACAGCAACCAAAGCTTCAGAATTAGCGATGTGAGGGAACGGATAACCCCCAGCAACATCACCACAAGCGTAAATGCGGGGATTAGTTGTTTGCAGTTTGTCATTTAAAATCAATCCCTGGTTATGGAATTTAACACCAGTCGCTTCGAGATTTAATGATTTAAAGTTAGGTTGGCGGCCCGCTGCGAGAAAAATCTCCTCAGTTTCGATCGCCAAATTACCCGCTTGAATCCACTTCTTCCCCTCAATCACCCTAGCTTGAGTCACCTCAGTCCCAGTCAAAATTCGCACCCCAGCCGCCTCCATTGCAGCCTGAACCAAGCTAGCAGCCTCTCGCTCCTCTTTCGCCAAAATGTGCGAACCCTTCACCACAAGCGTCACAGCCACTCCTAATCGAGCAAAAGTTTGAGCCACTTCCACACCGCTAGGATCGCCACCGATGACAGCAAAACTTTTAGGCAGTTTTTGCAGTTTTGCTAATTCCCCGACAGTTTCCGAAGTAAAATAACCAACAGACGAAAGTCCTTCAATATTGGGAATTGCCGGGAGAGTTGGACAAGCAAGCAAATAACAGAGCGATCGCAATTTCCGCCCGCCCACAGCAAAAGCCAAATTTGGTTTAACCACAAACTCGCCGTTACCAAAAATAACATCTACCCCACGAGCAGCCAAAACATCGAGAGAATTGATTTCTGACAAATTAGAAACAACACCTTGGGCCCACTTCATCACCCCGTCAAACCGCAATTCGATCGGCATTTGCGAATTAGCTGTTTCCCAGCCTATACCGAACTGTTGGCGACTGATATGCTGAGCAAATCGGCCACTCTGGCTCAAAGTTTGGTTGTATCTTAAACCCAAGTCGATCGACTCTTGGCTTGCTGTTGGCAAATCTTGCGAATTACTGAACGGTTCCACCAAAGCAATGCGAGCTTGGAAATCAGTTGAAGTCAAAGCAGCATAGCGTGCGGCAGAAGTCCCACCAATTATTACTAAATCGTAGTCAATCATAAATTAAAAAGTCATTAGTCATTAGTCATTGGTCATTAGTTAGTAGTTAGTAGTTATTGGTCAGTAGTCATTAGTTGTTAGATTTGTTATTTTTAATCTGACTTATCAGAATACTTACAGAATTCCTGAAATTCTTAGCTGTTGACTAATAACTATTGACTAATGACTATTGACTAAGGACTTCTGCAAGTCCAGCAATCAGCCGCAGATTGTCAGCCCGATCGCGCACAGCCACCCGAAAAAACCGATCGCCCAACTCAGGAAAACTCAGACAATCCCGAATCAAAATCCGGTGACTTTCCAGCAGACTTTGTTGAATCAGAGAAACCGAAAGCGACGACTCAACCAACAAAAAATTAGCCGCACCGGGAAACGGCTGCAAACCCGGTAAACTAGCCAAGCCCTCAAACAGCTCTCTTCGTGCCACAGGCAGCCAATCCCAAGTTTGCCGCTCAAAAACAACATCTCGCACCACAGCAGCCGCCGCAGCCGCAGCCAGAGCGTTCACAGGCCAAGGATCGCGCTGTAACTGCCAGCGGCGGAGGCGATCGGGATGGGCGATCGCACATCCCAACCGCAGTCCCGGCAGAGAATAGAATTTAGTGAGCGATCGTAAAATCACCAAATTCGGAAACTCCGCCACAGCATCAATCAAACTCTCCTGTTGTTCCGGCGGTAGAAAGTCCATAAAGGCCTCATCCACCACCACCAGACCCAAATGCTCCAAATAAGGCCGAATCGCCTCCCTACCGAACAGCAAACCCGTAGGATTGTGCGGATTATTCAGCAGCAAACCTCGAAATCCGGCATCAAGAGCCAGAGGAACCGGGAGACACAGAGAAGGAGAGACAAGGGAACGGTTAGAAACCGACAAATCATCCGTTACCAATCCGTTTCCTGGCCCTGCGCCCAAGGATTTAAGCCCCAAAGGACAATCCAGCACCTTCGCGCCGAAAGCCAAAAGAGCCCGCCAGTAATCGCCAAAAGCCGGAGTCACCAAATAAGTCGCCTCCAGCTTCGACAAATCAAGAGCCGCCCAAGTCAACAATTCCGCCGAACCATTCCCCGGCAAAATCCAATCCGGGTCAACATTCAAAGCCTCACCCAAAGCAGCCCTTAGCTCTCCATAATCCGGGTCTGGGTAAGCCGTCAGACAGCTCAGGTGAGCTTGAATCGCATCGAGAGCCGACTTAGGAGGGCCCAAAGGACTGATACTCGCAGAAAAATCGAGAATAGCAGAAGCTGGGCAGCCAGCCAGTGTGGCCGCCCAAGCTAAATTCCCCCCGTGCACAGGTCTCATCAAGGCTCAGTTCGCCAATTATTTAGGTTCTTTCGGCGGTGCAACTCTGTCCTTAAACAACTTCCCTGCGGAAAACGCAGGAACTCTGGTAGCCGGGATTTCCATCTTGTCACCAGTTTTGGGATTGCGCCCCTCGCGGGCTTTACGTTCCCGCGACTCAAACGAGCCAAAACCAACCAGCGTCACTTTATCGCCATCGGAGACAGCTTCCATGATTGCTTCGAGGGCAGCACTCAAAACAGCATCTGCCTGTTTTTTCGTCACGCTAGCCTTTTCCGCGACTGCATCAACCAATTCACCTTTATTCATTGCGAACTCCTTCTGGATTTGCAAAATACGTTAAACAGAGTTAGTTCAACTATTAGCTGTGAGCGATCAACTGGATTGGGGTGTGGCTTGGGAGGTTTGGGTGGTTCCCGATCGCTCCCGCCCGCTTCCCCAATTAAGAACTCCTGCTGAATACCAATTACCCCAGGGTAATTGGTCAGAAAAGGAATTTCTGTTTCTAATTGCTGAAAACCCCACAGCATCTAATTTTCACTGCATTATTCTAAAGTCTTGCCGACCCTTATGGATCGGTGGAACCTTTAATTTATATGGAACTTGCCAACTTTTTTGAATTCATCCCAAAATTTAGGTAGAAAAACACCACCTCAGAGAGAATATTTCTCGCCTTGGTGGATTTGAGATGAGGAAAAAAGGAAAAACAGAAGGAATAAAGTGTCATTTGTCAAGGGAAGAAGGAAAAAAGTTTTCCCTCTTCCTTTTTTGTACCCTTCGATGGTGCGTGCGTAGTCGAACACAACGACTGCGTTTACCCGCTCGCGAAGTCGAAGGCCCTTCGGACTACTGCCTCGGTTGGACGGGCTGACTCCGCTGCAACAGTTGGCGCGCGTCGGGACTGATACTGTTTTGATAGCCAAAGTTCGATCGATCGCTATCATCCAAAATCTGCGGCGTCAGCAGTACAATCACTTCTGCCCGCTGGTTGATTTTATTAGAGCTCCTGAACAGCGAACCGATAATCGGCAAATCTCCTAAAATCGGAATCTTGCTCGCTGTAACCCGTTCTTGGTCGCGGATGATCCCCGATACAATCAAAGTCTGACCGTCCCGCAGGCGAATTAGCCCCGACTGCAAAGAGCGCTCTTGCAGCAGGGTGATACTGTTACTGTCTCCGCCAGTGGTGAGGTTTTGAGGCGGGCCGACAGCACTGACGATCGGGTTTACTCGCAGAGAGACAAAACCGTTATCATCAATTCGATCGATCACCACTCCCAACCGCAAACCCGCCAGGCCTTTTTCAGCCGTCACCGTTCTGGTAGTTTGACCGGCGGTTGACTGCGTTTCCGACTTGATGTTAGTAACCACCTCTTCAGTGATATTCACATTCGCCGTTTCCCCTTCTTGGACAACCAAAGTCGGGTCAGTCAGGATTTTGGCGTTGTTGGTGGTAATACTTGCTTGCAAGTTAGACAAAAACCGTTTCGGATATTGAAACAGCGGGAACTGACTGAAGGTTGCACTTCCCACAGCCGTCAGCAGTCCAGTTGTGAGGTCTCTGGTAAAGGGCGTGTAATCGCTAACCCCAACTTTCGTGGGATCGTTAGTTATGGGAGCTGTCGGTTGCACGAACAAGCCGCCGCCTGGAGATGTCAGTGGCACGTTAATTAGCTGGCCATTCGGATCGTAGAAAGGCGTCGCGGTTCCAATCGGATTCGTGACGATCGGCCGACTGGTGAGGCTCGCACCGAGAGTGGTAGCATTGGGCGGATTGATGCCGCCAAAATTGACGATCGCAGCCCCGCCGTCATTGACAAAGAAACTGTCATTAATCCCGAAGGAGAAGCTAGTATTTGTTTTATTGTCTCCCGACAAGTTGATATCGATCACCTTGACATTGACAGCCACTTGACGGCGGCGCAGATCTAGTTGCGTCAAGAAAGCTACGGCGATATCAATTTTACGGGGGTCGCCCACCAAAGTGATCGAATTGAGCCGAGAATCCGCCAGCACCGACAGTCCCCTCAACAATAGTGGCCCATTGCCATCCTTAGCGCCGATCGCCTTAATATCCGGTTCCCGAATTTCCACATCCCGCGCCGTAGTTCCCTGGCCCACGGTTTGAATACTAACCCGAGTAATCGGCAGTTGAGTTTCCGCACCTTGAGCGCTCAAAAAGTTAGCCGCATCCGTAGACTTAACTTGATTGAGCCGCAGAGTCCGAACGATAATATTCCGGGAATCAAGTGGCAGCGAAGCCCCGACAAAAATCGTCCGTCCCACCCGGTTAGCTTGCAGTCCGCTGAGGCGGAGCACGTAATTAAANNAGGCTGGCCCGGTTGAGCTGGTGCCCCGCCACTTGTAAAAGCAATGTTCAATCCCGCAGCACGAGCCAGCAGAGCCAAGACGTCACGAACTGGGGCATCCCTTAGTACCAACCGGGGAATACGTTCTCCCGAACTCAGCTCAATATTTCCCGCCGCCGGAGCGATGTTAGAAACCGCGATATCTCCTAGGGGCGGAGCAACTGCTCGTGGTTGGAAAGGCGGGGCCTGATTTGTCTGAGATTGAATCTCGCTGGGTAAGGGCGGGCGATCGTTCCTAGTAATCGTAACTTCGGGATTTGGCAGTACCGTATTGGGGTTTTGAGACGTGCGGATTTGGGGAGCCGGCTGGGGGGCTGTTTGGCTCAGTGGCAGGCCTGGAGGTGGCGGTGGGGCTGTTTGGTTCAGTCTTGGTGATCCCGGCAGTGCAGCTTGAGTAGACTGCGGTGTGCCGCCCTGTCTTGCCACGCTCAGGACTATGCCACTGCCTTCTCCCTGAACGATTTGTCCGCTGGGAACGCCGTTCGTACCTGTCACCACAACCCGGATGCTGTTAGCGTCTACCGGGGTGACTTCTACTGAAGAAATGCCCGGAGCGGGGTTTTCTTGCCGAAAGGCATTGCCTTGGGACAAGCGGAGCTGGGTATTGATGATTGTGGCTTGGTAAGTGTTGCCGTTATTAATTGCGAAAACTTGCGGGCGATCGCCCTTTTCGGTCGCCAGCACAATATTTACGCCATTATTGGCTTGACTTATTTGCACTCCTGTGACTTGAGTCGGCGCGGCCCAAACCGGGGCTTGCGCTACGAGAACTCCGGCAACGCTGCCCAAGAGTCCTCCACTGAATCGTAGATGCTGTTTCACGTTCGCTCCTCCACTAGAATTGATTATTTGTTCGCGGTATGCAGTCATAAACTGCCTTTGTTATTTGTTATTTGTTATTTGTTATTTGTTATTTGTTATTTGTTATTTGTTATTTGTTATTTGTTATTTGTTATCTGCTCCAAATAACTAATAACTAATAACCCATAACTAATCACCAATAACCAATAACCAATAACTATTTATTTTGCACTTTTAAGGTTTAGGAGTTGCCGCTCCGGCAGGACTCGCAGCAGGAGTTGGCGGTTTTTCCTCCTGCTTTAACGGCAGTAATGCGTGCAAGTCAAAAGTAGTTTTGATTTGAGCTTGCGGCTGCACCACTGGGACTATTTTACCCTTCAGAAAATCCACTTCTACTGTCGGATTTGATACGAGCAATTCAGACTTCAAATTTCTCACCACCAACAGCGACTGCATCAACTCCAAGTTACGCATAAAGCTGCGGGTTTGAGCAAAATTGCCTTCAAACTCTACCTTATATTTTTTGCGTCTGAGCTTGCCAGCCAGAGACGCCCCGAAAGACGTATCTTTCAGAATATCAGGGTCTACGGCTCCTGCCACGGCGGTTGTGGTTGTCGGCAAGATATCAGGCTCAAATTTTGTGAGTTTAGCTTTGTCCTCGTCCCCTTGCACGCCCGCGCGGTCAGTGAGCGTAGTCGAACTGCGGTCAGTGAGCGTAGTCGAACTGTTGATTCTGTTCACCAGTTGAGTCATGTCCAGTAACAGCGTGTTGGCGCTCGCGTCGCTGGCAAACATTGCCGTTACTTCGACTAGGCGCTGTTTTGCTTCTTCTTGCTTGGCTTCTGCTTCTGCCCTTTTTTTAATTTGAGATTGCAAGTCCAGTTGCGTTTGTTTGCCCTCGCTAATTTTTTGCTTGATTTCGCCACTTTTCTGGATTTCTGGCAGCACAAACTGGTAGCCGATGCCGCCGGCAATTACCAGCCCGACAACGGCGATGGCTATTGCTTGGACTTGGGGTGTCAGCTTAATCCCGAATATTTCCTTAGCTGACGAATCTTCTGCTTGTTCTCCGCCAGGAATAAACTCATTTGCTGCTGTCATGGTTTTTTCACCTCTCCTTTTTGTTCACCTTTTGGTGTTTCTAGCACTCCTTTTTCTTGAAGTGTTTCTATCCGTATGGCCAGCCCATCTGCTTGCTGACTCCGCAGTTCTGGGAGCAACTCGGAGGCAACAGTCGGACTGAGGCTGGTTTCAATTTTATATTCCACCACTGGCCGCAGTTTGGGAAGTTCTACAGTCCCGGCTGCACTTTGGTTGCGTACTTGTACTTGTGTGGGGTTGTTTTTTAAGGTCGCTGCTACCAGTCTGGTGTCAGTATTCAGGAAGAAAGGAGAGCGCTGGATTAGCAGCATAAAGTCGTTAACTTGATCGAAGGTACTGGCTATCCCAGAAATTATTACCTTTGCTCCCTGCTCCGCGCTTCGACTACGCTCAGCGACCGGGGTGGGAGCAGCCACCGGGGTAGGGGTGGCTGCTGGGGACGGACTCGCCCCTGGGGACGGGCTCGCTGCTGGGGTGGCTGCGGGCGGAGGGGGTGGTGCTGCTGCTACTGGGGAGGGACTGGGGTCGATTTGCTCGATTTTGGCAATTTGTACTCCGGTGGGAGTACGGGTACTTAGGTCTTGCAGCATTGCTGACCAAGGTTTAATTTGGTCGAATACTCCGGCTAATGCTGTGTACTCGGCGGTAACTTTTGCGGTTTCGGCGTTGATGGCGTTGATGGCACTTGCTTGAGTGTTTAATTTGGCAACTTCTTGGTCTAGGGCTGCTTGTACTGTCGTCAAGCCGTTATTTTCGTTAGTCGCCCACCACCAGGCACCCATCACTGTGGCGTTGATGCCGAGGGCAAATAACGCTGCCCCAATTAAGGGAAGTAGGTCTTTGGCTGCGCTCGGACCCTTTTTAGTTGAAACTTTGGCTGGTTCGTCTTGTTTGTATTCGGGACGGTCTCTGAGAAAGTTAATATCTAGGCTGTACATGGCTTTACTCGATTTGAGATTTTAAATTTGAGATTTTAGTTGTCTGTTCACAAAACCTCCCTCAGTCCTAAACCTAAAGCTACTCCTAAACCCGCTCGCTGTTCAGGGGTAATTTCTTCGCTGATTTCGAGTCCTAGGGTTTCGATGGGATCGACTTGAGAGGCGGGCAAACTTAATCTTTGCATGAAAAATTCATCGAGTTTGCCGATCGCAGCTCCTGGCCCTGCTAACAGTAATTGCGCTACTTCTAGTTCTTCGCTCTGGTTGAGATAAAAGTCTATTGAGCGACGCAGTTCGTCTGCTAGCTCTCCCAATACTTTAATCATCGCATTTGTGCCTGGGTTGGCATCTCCCGATATCCCTATTGTATCTGTGACTGGCAGGGTCATGCCTTGCAGTTCGCTGGTGTCTCTCGTTGGCGGCAGGTTCATGGCTTGGTTGAGGGCGGTCTGGATTTGGTAAGTGCCGATCGGGATGGTACGGTTGAATTGTGGTATGCCGTCCACTACTATAGCTAACTCGGTGCTGTCAAATTCTATGGCGGCGAGGACTGCGGCTTCTTGGGAGGAAAATTGTTGCAGTTGGTCTTTGAGGGTGCGGATTAGGGCAAAACTGGTTACTTCTAGTACGTCTATAATCAGTCCGGCTTCTTTGAAGGTTTCGAGGTACGTGTCGGTAACTTCTTTGCGGGTTGCTACTAGCACAACTTGGACTTTTTCAACGCCATCTTCATCGACAAATAAGCCGATTTTTTGATAGTCTACGTCGGCATCTTCTCTGGGGAAGGGTAAGTAAAGTCCTGCTTCTGTGTTCATGTATTCCCGCAGTTCTTGATCGTTCAGTTCTGAGGGGACTGGGATGAGGCGGATGACGGCTTCTCTACCGGGAATGGCTGTGGCTACGTGCTTGGCTTTGATTTTGTTGTCGGCGAAGACTGAACGTATTAGTTCTGCCATTCCTGGCGGATCGACTATTTGCCCCTCTTGCACTATGTCTTCTGGAACTTCTATTGAGGCTAGGGTGGCTAGTTTTAATGCCTGACCTTTCTTTTCGAGCCCAATGATGTTGATGCGGTCTGGGGCTAATTCGATACCGATTCCTGGCTGGCGTTTGGAAAGTAGACTTTTGAAAAAGTTAACCATGTGATTGGGTGGTTGGGTTTTGTTTTTTATCGAAGAGGGAAGAGGGAGGGGAAGGGGAAGGAGGGGGAATGGGGGTTGCGGGTGGTCACGCTTGCGTAGTCGAAGTACAGAGTCAGCAGTTAGGTGTGGGAAGGTTTTCCCGCTAAACGAGTCATCTGACAACTGGATACTTCCCTCAGCCCTTCGACTCCGCTCAGGGGCCGCCCTTCGACTCCGCTCAGGGGCCGCCCTTCAACTCCGCTCAGGGTCCGCCCTTCGACTCCGCTCAGGGGCCGTATGCGATCCAATTTATCTGAGCATAGCTATTCTCGTGGGAAAGTCAACCAATTCCAACTCATTCCCTCCCATCAATGGTCTGGCGATCGCTTTTTGGGTGTTGATTTTTTACTGTTCCCATCACGGTCGAATTTAATTTTATGAAACGTAAATCTTGGCAACTGTTTACTATTTTTGGGCTGGTGGGCCTGCTGCTAGCTGTGACTGTCAGTTGCAGTAGAGCTGTTTCTAATTCTCGATCGAATAATTCTCCGGCGATCGAGTTTTGGACTATGCAATTACAACCTCAGTTTACTGATTATTTTAATCAGACGATCGCCCTTTTTGAGAAAGAAAATCCGGGGGTGAAGGTGCGCTGGGTCGATGTGCCTTGGTCGGCGATGGAAAGTAAGATTTTGGGGGCTGTTTCGGCGAAAACTCCGCCGGATGTGGTTAACCTCAATCCTGATTTTGCTTCGCTGTTGGCAGGGCGCAATGCTTGGCTGGATTTGGACTCTCGGATACCGGAGCAAGTTCGATCGACCTATTTGCCGAATATCTGGAAATCAGGTGTGCTCGACGGTAAAAGTTTTGGCATTCCTTGGTATCTCACAACTGGGGTGACAATTTACAATACCGATTTGTTTAAAAAGGCTGGAATTACTAAGCCTCCTGCTACCTATACTGAGTTGGCTCAAGTAGCGAAACAGGTGAAGGAAAAGACTGGTAAGTTTGCTTTTTTTGTGACTTTTGTACCGGAGGATTCGGCGGAGGTTTTGCAATCTTTGGTGCAGATGGGTGTCACTTTGGTTGATGCTCAGAGCAAGGCGGCTTTTAATACTCCGCAAGGTAAGGCTGCTTTTCAGTATTGGGTTGATTTGTACAAGGGCGGGTTTTTGCCAAAGGATGTTTTGGTACAGGGCCATCGCAGGGCGATCGAACTTTATCAAGCTGGAGAAACTGCTTTGTTGGCTTCTGGGCCTCAGTTTTTGAAGGCGATTTCCGAGAATGCTCCTAGTATAGGCGCGGTTTCGGCTGTTGCACCTCAAATCACCGGTGAAAGTGGCAAGAAGACTGTTGCGGTGATGAATTTGGTGGTGCCTCGCGACAGCAAGCGGCCTGATGATGCTGTGAAGTTTGCTTTGTTTGTGACTAATTCTCAGAATCAGTTGGCTTTTGCTAAGGCTGCTAATGTTTTGCCTTCTACTGTTGATGCTTTAAATGACTCTTATTTTAAGAGTGTTCCGGCTGATGCTCCGGCGGCCGATCAAGCTCGGGTTGTTAGTGCTTCTGGGTTGACTTCCGCTGAGCTTTTGATTCCGCCTCTGAAGGATGTTAAGAAGTTGCAAAAGGCGATTTATGACAATTTGCAAGCCGCTATGTTGGGGGAGAAGTCGGTAGATCAGGCTGTGGCTGATGCGGCTGTCGCTTGGGATCAAAAGTAGTTTTGAGTTGAGCTTAAATCTTAAGAGTGGGGCGGGAATCTTTTTTGCGATCGCCCCTTGCTTTTTTCTGTGACTTGATGTACTATTGAATAATAGAAATCTGTGCAGCCATATATATAGGTTTAAATAGGAATCTTACACTTTAAGATAGCAGAAAAATTATCAACTCTCAATAACTGGGCAAAAGATAGGGGGATTTAAGATTTTTTTACCGCAGAGGGCGCAGAGGACGCAGAGGAACAGAAGAGAGAAATGAATGTTTTTGTTGACCGCAGATGATGGTAATTGAACACTGATGAATTCTGGATATTTTAGGCCCGAATGGGCGATCGCAAATTGTCTGTTTTTTGGTTTGTCTATTGCATTTTCTGGGGATTTGGGATACTATATTATCATGGGAATCTGTGCGAGCATATAAGCTGGCTTTATCTTAAGATTTAAGATTTTTTTACCGCAGAGGGCGCAGAGGACGCAGAGGAGTAGAGGAGAGAAATGAATGTTTTTGTTGACCGCAGATGATGGTAATTGAATGCTGATGAATTCTGGATATTTTAGGCCCGAATGGGCGATCGCAAATTGTCTGTTTTTTGGTTTGTCTATTGCATTTTCTGGGGATTTGGGATACTATATTCTCATGGGAATCTGTGCGAGCATATAAGCAAACTCTGCTTTAAAATGCAAGATTTTTTTGCCGCAAATGATGGCTGATTGACGCGGATTAACGCTGATGAATTCGGGATGTTTGTATTTTTAGGAAGTGTCCGACTAGGTACAGGGAACCACAGATGACTGTTAAATTGTTTTCTACAACAGCATTGTCTAAGGCTGTTGTTAAGTCGGGGAAGGTTTGACAGAGTGTTAATTCAGGACAGATAATTTGGGCGAGGGCTGCTAATTCTGCGGGGGATGTTGAATTTTGGTCGGGTATGGGTACTAGATAAAGTCGATCGCCCTTTTTGAGTAATGCTTTTAATATATCATCGCAGTCTTTGGTGGCAAGAATCCCGATTACCCAGTTAATTGGTGGCTGGGAAATGTTCAAATCATCGACATATTCACGCAGCGCAATGGCTGCGGCTGGGTTGTGCGCGCCGTCTATTAATATTTGGCGGTTTTTCCAAGTTGTCTGTTGAAGTCTTCCAAGCCATTGGGTTTTAGCAATACCGTTTTTGATGGCTGTTTGGGATATTTTCCATCCTTGGTTTTGCAGAGTTTGGATAGTTGCGATCGCCATTGCTGAATTCATTAGTTGAATTTTTCCCAGCAATGGCAATTCATACTTTATTGTAACAGTATTTTGATTTGACTGATATTCTGCGAATCCTTGTCCTAAATCTATCGCTGGTTTTACCCAAGTTGCGGGACAATCTAATTCTTGGATGCGTTTCTCGATTACTATTCTAGCATCTTCTGGCAATTCTCCAATAATTGCTGGACTTTTTGATTTCAGAATACCGGCTTTTTCCCTAGCAATATCGGCGACGGTGGGGCCTAGTATTTGCCAATGTTCGAGGCTGATTGATGTGATGATGCTAGCAAGGGG
Organism: Microcoleaceae cyanobacterium UBA9251; assembly: GCA_003542015.1. GTDB lineage: Bacteria > Cyanobacteriota > Cyanobacteriia > Cyanobacteriales > Microcoleaceae > Microcoleus. The sequence goes on from DPLL01000261.1 coordinate 13,355, forward strand.
ATTTTCGCAAACATTAGTCGCATCTAGTCTTCCTCCTAATCCGGTTTCTATGACTGCTATGTCTGTTTTTTGTTCGGCGAAATATAGCCAAGCTACAGCGGTGATGATTTCAAATTGAGTGGGAGTTTCGGTGTCGTCTTGGGTGGCGGCGATTACTCGTTGAAGATATGCTTGTAATTCTGTTGGGGAAATTGGTTTTTGGTTGATGCAAATTCTTTCTGTCCAATCAATTAAATGCGGGGATGTGTAGCGCCCGACTCGATAACCCGCTTCTGTGAGTACAGATGATAGGTAGGCGCAGACTGAACCTTTGCCATTTGTGCCGGCAATGTGGATAATTGGTACTTGTTTGTGGGGGTTGTCTAATTTTCCTAGAAGTTGTTTGATTCTTTCTAGTCCGAGGTGGATGCCGAAGTGTTGGTATGATTTGAGGATGGATTCTGCATTCATTGAGGTTGGATTTTTTTACGAACCGCGAAGGCGCGAAGGGCACGAAGGAAGAAGGAAAGAAGATAGATTTTGGTAAGTATGAATATTATTTCTCTGTTTGCGGGTTGTGGTGGATTGGATTTGGGTTTTCGTCTGGCTGGCTTTAATCCGGTTTGGGCTAATGAGTACGATCGCACTATTTGGGATACCTATCAATTTAACCATACTGACACTCTTTTAGATGGAAGAGATATCCGAAAAATCAATTCTGATGAAATTCCTAACTGTGTTGGGATAATTGGTGGTCCTCCTTGTCAAAGTTGGAGTGCGGCTGGTGCGAAACGTGGTATTGATGACTGTCGGGGTCAGCTTTTTTGGGATTATATCCGCATTGTGCGGGACAAGCAGCCTTTGTTTTTCTTGGCTGAGAATGTCGGTGGTATCTTAGCACCTCGAAATCGGGATGCTTTCACTTATATATTATCGCAATTTGAGCAAATTGGCTATCGGGTTTCGTACAAGTTGTTGAATGCTANNGAAAGTCTGGGTTTTGGTTTTGAGTTTCCTCAACCTGGGGATGAGGTTTTGACTTTGAGAGATGCGATTTTTGACTTAAGGGCGATCGCACCTATTCCAGTTAAGGGTAAAGTAGATCATTATCACCCGCTTATCCCCAATCACGAATGTGCAGATTTAGGATTTTCGAGTATTTATATGTCGCGGAATCGAGTTAGAAGTTGGTCAGAACCTTCTTTTACAATTCAGGCTAGTGGCCGACACGCACCTATTCACCCTCAAGCTAGTAAAATGATTTTAATTGGGAAAGACCAACGCATTTTTGACCCGAATTCGCCTCAACCTTACCGCAGATTGTCTGTGAGAGAATGCGCGAGAATTCAGACTTTCCCGGACGACTTCATTTTCAAGTACAAGTATATCATTGACGGATATAAAATGGTAGGTAATGCTGTCCCCGTGAATTTAGCAAGAGTTTTGGCAAATAAGATTTTTGATGATATTATTGGGAATAGGGAATAGGGAATAGGAAATAGGAAATAGGAAATTGGCATAGTTTGTTTTCCTTCTTACTTCAATCCGTTAAATCCGCTAAATCCGTTACAGAATCCGTTGCCGAACTTCCTTCATCCGCTACATCCGTTACACTAATCCGTTGCCGAACTTGG
>DPLL01000262.1 GCA_003542015.1 Microcoleaceae cyanobacterium UBA9251
CCTGAGCGTAGTCGAAGGGTTCAGGAACCTCGGAGCAGTACCCTGAGCGTAGTCGAAGGGTCAAAGCCCATCAGCCCGATCGCAAATCCAAAAACCCAGCATCCACACCCTACTCTCTGCGAATCTTCGCATCCTTCTCAAACCACGCCACAACCTGCTTAACTGTTAATTGCTCGATCGCCCCTCCAGCTTCCACAGCAATTTGTCTCAAAGGCCGCAAAGACGCAACCACCAAATTCGTAAAAAAGAGTTCAAAACTAGCATCAACTTGAATTGACTGCTGAATACTCTCATCATTCCTCACCCAATCCATCACCTGCTGATTGCTCACCTCAGTCACCGGCAAACCAGTCTCCCCAGCAACTTGCTTCAACACCCTCAAAGCATAAATTGCCAAACGCGCCGAAAACTTCTCCTTCGACGACAACAGCGCCATATCAACTTCCGCGCACTCTTCCGGCGTTAAAAAATCAGATTCCATAGTTATTAGTTATTAGTTATTAGTTATTAGTTATTAGTTACTTGTTACTTGTTACTTGTTACTTGTTATTGCTAATCCGTGACATCCGTGACATCCGTTAAATCCGCTAAATCCGTTACAAAATCCGCTGCCGAACCGACCTCCGTGACATCCGTTAAATCCGCTACAAAATCCGCTGCCAAACATCCGTTAAATCCGCTACAAAATCCGCTGCCAAACATCCGTTAAATCCGTTACAAAATCCGTTGCCGAACTTCCTTCCTTGCAATCAAATAACCACAACGGTGCTCCCCATCAATAATCCAGTGAGTGCGCTCCACAGTACAATCCGGCAAAACCGCAGCAAACATCTCCAACTCATTACCACAGACACTCGGAAAAGTTTCAGCCACATTAGAAATAGCACAATTGTGTTCCATAAACACAAATCGATCGCCCTTAGCATTAAAATCAGAATCGCGATCGTCCACAGGATACCACTCAGCCATGTAACCTTCAGCCTTGCGAAGCTCCATCAACTTAGCCACCCGCTCTTGTAACGAACCCGCACCCACCAACCTGCGGTACTCCATCGCCTTACGTTCCCACTGTTTTTGCAGAATAGAAATCACTTGCTCGCGGCCGACTGTTTCAGCCAAAGTATCCAGAAAAGAAACCGCAAAATCGCCATAACGATTCGGGAAGCGATCGCGCCCCAGACTGGTAAGCTCATAAATGTGTTGTGGTCGCCCCATCCGGGCCTGAACCGACCGATACTGAATCAGCCCCTCCGCCTCCAAATCCTTCAAATGACGGCGAATCGCCTGGGGGCTCATCTCCAAAGACTCCGCCAACTCAAGAGCAGTCCCTTGACCCCCCTTGAGCAAATATTGCAGGATGTCTTGTTTCGTAGAAGTCTGCTGAGTCTGCATCATCTTCACAAAAAAATATTTCTGAGACTTTGACAATATCACTATTGTTAATGTAGCTTAAAATAATAGTAAAGCAACAGACTTGTTGTTTAACTTAACCGAGCAGTCCAGCAGAACTCGCTCAAGCCCAGACAGCCAACCAATTTTGGATTTACGATTTTGGATTTTAGATTTATTCCACCCACTCGGTGTGAAGCTTGGAGATTTTAGATTTACTATTTACAATTTGTTCCATCCTTAAAAGACGGGGCTTGTACCAAGATTCCCCAATCCAAAATCCAAAATCTAAAATCTAAAATCCCTCGTCTGTCATCTTTGAGAGCATTATCTAGAACACTGAACACGCAAAATAATGAGTTCTACCACAGCCCAAACCCTAGTCAACCAGCCCTACAAATACGGTTTCGTCACCGACATCGAGTCAGACACCATCCCCCGCGGCTTGAGCGAAGATGTCGTGCGGCTGATTTCCTCCAAGAAAAACGAACCGGAATTCTTGCTGCAATTTCGCCTCAAAGCATACCGCAAGTGGCTGACCATGACCGAGCCCACCTGGCCTCATGTCAACTATCCGGCGATCGACTACCAAAACATTATCTACTATTCCGCCCCCAAACAAAAGCCCAAAAAACTCAACAGTTTGGACGAAGTTGATCCGACACTATTAGAAACCTTCGAGAAATTAGGAATTCCCCTATCCGAACAAAGGCGACTAGGAAATGTCGCCGTCGATGTCGTTTTCGACAGCGTTTCAATTGCGACAACCTTTAGAGAAAAACTAGCCAAAGACGGCGTAATATTCTGTTCCATCACAGAAGCCGTCAAAGATTATCCCGAACTAATCGAAAAATATCTCGGCACCGTCGTACCAGTCGGCGACAACTTTTTCGCAGCCCTAAACTCCGCCGTATTCACCGACGGTTCCTTCGTTTACATTCCCAAAGGCGTAAAATGCCCAATGGAATTGTCCACCTATTTCCGCATCAACAACGAAGATTCCGGCCAGTTCGAGCGCACCCTAATTATCGCAGAAGAAAACAGCTCTGTGTCTTACTTAGAAGGCTGTACTGCGCCGATGTTTGACACCAACCAACTACACGCCGCCGTCGTGGAATTGGTAACAATGGACAATGCCGACATCAAATACTCAACAGTGCAAAACTGGTACGCCGGCGATGTTAATGGAAAAGGCGGCATTTACAACTTTGTGACTAAGCGCGGTTTGTGTCAAGGAGTCAATTCAAAGATTTCTTGGACGCAAGTAGAAACCGGTTCGGCGATTACTTGGAAATATCCCAGTTGCGTATTAGTCGGCGACAACTCCGTAGGTGAATTCTACTCAGTAGCGCTGACAAATAACAAACAGCAAGCTGACACCGGCACCAAAATGATCCACGTCGGCAAAAACACTCGCAGCACGATTATTTCTAAGGGAATTTCGGCGGGCAATTCTTCTAACAGCTATCGCGGCTTAGTGAAAATGGGGCCGAACTCTAAAGGCTCTCGCAATTATTCTCAGTGCGATTCGATGCTGATTGGCGATAACGCTCAAGCAAATACTTTCCCTTATATTCAAGTGCAGAACAATACTGCTAAAGTAGAACATGAAGCTTCGACTTCTAAAATAGGGGAAGAGCAATTGTTCTTTTTCGCACAGCGGGGAATTTCCGCAGAAAATGCTATTTCAATGATGATTAGCGGTTTCTGCAAAGATGTTTTCAATCAGTTACCGATGGAATTTGCTGCGGAAGCTGATAAGTTGTTGAGTCTGAAGCTCGAAGGAAGTGTCGGATAATTGTGGCTGGCGAGAAACCCTTCCAGGCTGAGTCTATTGGTGACAATTTAAGACTGCAACCAATAAATAATGTCGCTTTTATTCGAGTCTAGATCCCCCTAAA
>DPLL01000098.1 GCA_003542015.1 Microcoleaceae cyanobacterium UBA9251
GCGCACCCTACAAGTGAAGAAGGAGAGTAATTAGTAAGGTGCGCCTCGGCGCACCCTACAAGTGAAGAAGGAGACGAAAGGCTATCATCAGCCCAGCCAACCTAGAAAGTAAAAGTCGTTCTAACCACGCCAATAACCAAATCGGAATTCTTGTTATTGTGATCGGGAGCAGTCAGCCAAATTACACCAGGAGTGACCGAAATATTGTCACTCAACTTAAATTGATAAAAACCTTCAACGTGCAGCGAAGTATCCTTATCCTCCGGCAAAGTCCGATTAGTAGAACTCGTCACCCTCGGTTCCATACCTACCAGAATCCCAGCCACATTTCCCTCTTTCAACAAATCGGGAAAAGCCAAAGTAACAGCCCAGTTCCAGATTTTCTGGTCTCCCCGCTGGACAGAACCAGTAGAAGTTGCCAAGTTGGATAAAATGCGCTGATTGGTGTAACCAGCCCAACCGCCGATCGCAAATCCACGGTTCAATCGCCACGAAGCCTCAGCGCCGTAAGAATTGCTAGAAACCGGCAGACTGCTGTCACCGATCCCAAAAGAACCGAGACGCACCGGGAAATTAGAAGCATTGCTGCCCGTACCGGTAACGAAATTGTAGGAATTAACGTAAGTTAAACCTAAAGCGATGCTGCTGGTCGGTTTAAAAGTCAACTGAGCCAAACCGCCGTAAGAGCCGTCAAACAAACCATTTCCCCGCGTCGGGTTCGCAGCGTTGCCGGCCAAATATCCCAAACTAAGTTCGACTTTTTCCCCAAACTGGTGTCTGAGGGCGATACCAGAACCGCCAGTCAAATAGTAAATCGGGTTGCGAGTACCGAAGTTAGAAAGAGCACCGCTGCCGCCATCTCCGTCAAAGTATGGGTTGACAGTATTGGTGAAATCGTCAGCAGCACCGGCATTAGCTTCGAGAATTACAGTCGTGCTTTTGCCGATCGGGAATTGATAAAGCAGCGCATCTAGAGCTACAGTATTGCTAGCTGTCCCAAAAGGCCCAGCATTAAACCGCAATTCCCCTTCAGCAGTGTTCGTACTATTAGTAGAAAACGAACCCAAATTTAAAACTTGCAATCGAGTTCTCAGCAAATCTTTGCCAGAGAAACTCGTGTCGAAATTGAGACGAACCCTGCTGCCAAGAGCCGTCGTTTTATCGGCTGCTTTACCATTAGCATCATCTCCACCGGCGATGCCTGTCAAAGCGAATATCACTTCGCCATTGAGTTTAGTAGTAGTCGAAAACTGATTTGCTTCTAATTCAGCCGTGCGCGCTTCCAAAGCGTCTACGCGGCCGCGCAAAGTTGCCAATTCGGCGGCAAATTCTTCTTGCAATTTTTGGATAGAAGCTAAATCTTCTTTAGTTGCCAGATTTCCTGTACCTTTAATTAGCTCTGTCACTTTATCCAAACACGCATTTAAACCCGCCGCAAACTCGTAGCGAGTCATCGCCCGGTTGCCGCGGAAAGTACCGTCAGGATAGCCAGCGATACAGCCATAGCGCTCTACTAGGGATTGCAAAGCTTGGAACGCCCAATCTGTAGGTCGAACGTCAGATAGTTGCGAAACCGAGGTTACTTGGCCAGCAGCACTTTCGTCGCTACCTTCGGCGCTGTACTGATTAATTTGCTCTAAAGAGTTTGACTGTGATTGAGATTCGACAGTCAGAGGAGTTGATTGGGAAATCTGCTCTGGTTGTGCTGCTGGTTTTTCTGCACTTAAATTAGCTGGTACAACTGCGGTACTGGGTGCGGCGGCGGCTGGCGTTTCGCTTAAATTAGCTGGTACAACTGTGCTGCTGGGTTCGGCGACTGGTTGTTCGGCACTTAAACTCGTCGGTGCGGCTGCGGGTGGCGTTTCGGCTAAATCTGCTGCTGCAACTGTGTTGGACGGTTCTTTTGCCTGTTCTGCAACCTGGTCAATAGGAGCGATCGCCCCTTGTTGATTCTCAATAGTCTCAATAGTCTCAATAGTCTCAACTGTCGAGTTGCTAGCTAGTGACACTGGCTCCGCCTTCACAGCTTCTGGTTCAGGCTTTACTGCCTCAGTTGCAGAACCTACTAATTGCAATTTACTAGCTTCAGTGGCTACCGAAATTTCGACAGGTTGCTCTGCTGCTAGGGCAACAGAAGAAACTAGCAAACTTGCTGCCAATACAGCGGGACTGACTAAGAACCCTTTCCACAAAATTCTGGACATATTTTTACCTCACACCACATTGAGCCGATCGCCCAAATCTGTGATCCGGGCGATCGTAAATCCCCTTCAGTATTTAGCCTAAAAGTAGTCTTGTCAACAAGCAGAGTCATATTTTCAAAACAAGGGAGAGCCAGAGAGGGGGAGAGAATTTTCTACGCCAACTGCCAACTGCCAACTGCCAACTGCCAACTGTTACCGTAAATCAAGGATTAGGATATCGAAAATTGTGATTAGGTAAGGAGGTTAATTGAAATCTGCTGTGGAAAAACTCAAATACGCCCTGGTTCACGAATGGTTAACGCCCTTAGCCACTGGCGGTTCAGAATTGGTAGTGCAGGAAATCCTCAAATACATAGACGCTGATGTCTATGCCCTCATCGACTTTGAATCAGTCAATCCCGAAAGCTATCTTTTCAAACGACAGATTGGCACAACATTTTTGCAGCACATTCCCTTCGCCCGCAGCGGTGTCCAAAAATATTTGCCCTTGCTGCCGATCGCGATCGAACAACTAGATTTACGCGAATATGACATCATCCTCTCATCCTCCCACGCCGTCGCCAAAGGCATCCTCAGCAGTCCAGGGCAACTACACGTCTGTTACTGCCACACACCCATGCGTTACGCCTGGGACATGACTTTTGACTATTTGCACAGTAGCAAAGCCGGACGGGGCATCCCAGGGGTGCTGACGCGATATTTACTGCACCGACTGCGCCAGTGGGACGCAATTTCCGCCAACCGCGTCGATTATTTCATCGCCAACTCCCAACACACAGCGCGCCGGATTTGGCGGTGTTACCGGCGACGCGCTGAGGTGATTTATCCGCCGGTCAATATTCAGCGATTTCCCTTCTTGCCGCAGAAACAAGATTTTTACGTGACTGTTTGCCGGTTGGTAAGTTACAAAAAAATCTCTTTAATCGTCCAAGCCTTCAATAAATTGGGGCGTAATCTGGTCGTAATCGGTACAGGGCCAGAGTTAGACATGATTCGGCACATAGCAAAACCCAACGTGCAAATCCTCGGCCACCAGCCAACAGAGGTAGTAGAAAAGTACATGGCCGAGGCAAAAGCTTTTGTGTATGCAGCTTGCGAAGATTTTGGCATAGCTTTGGTAGAGGCTCAAGCTTGCGGAACACCGGTAATTGCCTATGCAGGAGGCGGCGCCTTGGAAACAGTGCTGGACATTCGCCAACACCCAAAGACAGGGACTGGTTTATTTTTTGCTGACCAAACCGCAGCAGCATTAGTGGAAACTGTGGAGGCATTTGAGCAGTTGTCAGGGAAATTTCAGCCAGAAATGGGGCGCGCCCACAGCGCCCAGTTTGCCCCAGAAGTCTTTGAACAGCGCTATCTAGCTTTTGTGGAACAGTGCTATCAGGAATTCCACGGACTTGATTTTACGGGGTCTGGGAGTTAAACGGGGCATGAGCATGAGCATGGGGCATCGGGCCTGGGGCATCGGGCCTGGGGAATTCTCTTCCTTCTTACCTCTTCTCTGTTCCTTCTTCCTTGTTCCTTCTTCCCTGTTCCTTCTTCCTTCTGCCCCACTGCGTTAAAAATTTCGGTATTGGAAACATTATTTGATCGAACAAAGCGTCTTGAGGCTTTATGATCGAGACTGTGTGTGGTGTGAAGTGAAGGAGTAAGATGACTGCCGACAGCCAACTAATCTCCGGCAAGGTAATTCGAGCGATCGCGAGACGTGGTTTTGGGCCTGTTTTGCGTAGAGACAGACGCATCAGTCTTTCTCAGACTAGCCTCGACGGAGAATTTTTCAAGCGGTTATTTGACATACTGTTTTCCCTCTCGGTTCTGATCCTGTTTGCCCCGGTTTACCTGCTTTTGGCTCTTTCCATTGCCTTAAGCTCGCCCGGACCGATTTTTTACGTGCAGGAACGAGTAGGCAAAAACCGCAAAATGTTCTATTGCCTTAAATTCCGGACGATGGTGGAAAATGCGGACGATGTATTGCTAGAACTCATCGAAAAATCCCCGGATCTGCGTCAAGAGTTTGAAGACAATTTCAAGCTGAAACAAGACCCTCGAATTACCTGGATTGGAAGATTTTTACGAGTGACCAGTTTAGATGAATTCCCCCAGTTTTGGAACGTTCTCAAAGGAGATATGAGTGTTGTAGGGCCGAGACCTTTAGTTGAGGAGGAACTGCCGAGATATGGCCGTTACATTAACAAAATTTTGACGATCAGACCTGGCATTACAGGCTTGTGGCAAGTCTCAGGCCGCAATGACATTCCTTATCCCCGCCGAGTCCAGATCGACCTCTATTATGCAAATGACAAAAACCTTTGGATGGATATGTGGATCGTTTTCAAAACAATTGGTGTGGTAATTTTTCCCAAAAATAACGGCGCCTACTAATTTTTGTCAGTAGTCAGCGCTCAGCTTGATGATTTTGCTACTGTTGATTACTCTGACTACTGACTGACCATACAAAGTATGAGCAAAAACTTGCACAGTTCCTTGAGGGCGATCGAGGAATTTTGAGTTAACGTAGAACTTGAGAATACGGTCGGCAGGTAACTCAACAGTCTCCTGCCCTGTAAATTTGTTGTAAGTTAACACAGTCAGTAAAGGAAAAATTTAGATGACGCAACGGAAGCGAGCACTAATCACAGGTATTACAGGTCAAGACGGTTCTTACTTGACCGAATTCCTGTTAGAGAAGGGATATGAAGTTCACGGCATTATCCGGCGTAGTTCTAGTTTCAATACCGATCGCATTGACCACATTTATGTCGATCCTCACAGCGAGGACGCCCGGTTGTTTCTGCACTACGGCGACTTGACCGACGGCACTACTCTGCGCCGGATTATCGAAGAAGTCCAACCTACAGAAATTTTCAACTTGGGCGCTCAATCCCACGTCAGAGTTAGCTTTGACTCCCCGGAATATACCGTTGACACCGTGGGAATGGGCGTGCTGCGCTTGCTAGAAGCAATTCGAGACTATCAGCACCGCACTGGCATTGAAGTGCGTTTCTATCAAGCTGGTTCTTCTGAAATGTTTGGTTTGGTGCAGGAAGTGCCGCAAACAGAAACAACGCCTTTTTATCCTAGAAGTCCTTATGCTTGCGCCAAAGTTTACGGTCACTGGCAGACCATAAATTATCGCGAATCTTACGGACTTTTTGCCTGTAACGGGATTTTGTTCAACCACGAATCTCCCCGCCGTGGCGAAACTTTTGTCACCCGCAAAATTACTCGCGCTGTAGCCAGAATTGTAGCAGGGAAGCAGAAAAAGCTTTACTTGGGCAATCTCGATTCCAAGCGCGACTGGGGATATGCGAAGGATTACATAAAAGCGATGTGGTTGATGCTACAGCAAGACAAGCCAGACGATTATGTGATCGCTACCAACGAAACCCATTCGATCCGAGAATTTCTAGATTTGGCTTTCAAGCACGTCAATTTAGATTGGCACGAGTACGTGGAGTTTGACGAACGCTACCTGCGTCCGGCAGAGGTTGAACTGTTAATTGGCGACTCGACTAAGGCGCGTCAGCAGTTGGGGTGGGAACCTTCGGTGACGTTTGAAGAATTAGTTCACTTAATGGTAGATTCTGACATCAAAGCTCTCGAAACTCAACTTCGAGGTTCTGGCCACGGATTTGATTAAGGTGTCAAGCTAAGTCAACTACCTACACTGACCTTCGGTACAGTGTAGGCTTGCAAGAAATTGTAAGCCTTGTTGACCAGCCTTAGTTCCTGTTAGGAACTCCGTTATTTGAGTCATGACACCCTAGAATGCGTGCCAGTTTTAGGCTCTGTCGTCTGAAGTTAAACAGGCTATAGGAAAAACCAGTGCTTCAGGCTCAAAAAGCTCTTATAACATTGGCGAGGCAAACCATACCAACGCAAGTTGAGAGTTCAAAGTAATGCGAGTTTTCGTCTTAGATAGGAACCTAAGTCCTCTTGACCCCTGCCATCCAGCACGGGCAAGAGAATTACTACAAAAAAGGAGGGCTAAAGTATACAGACGCTATCCGTTCACCATTGTTCTACAGGATAGAACTGTTGAAGATTCAGCAACTCATCCACATCGAATTAAAATCGATCCGGGTAGCAAAACAACCGGAATCGCTATTGTTCAAGAAGAGACAGGGCGTGTCACAAACGCTTTTGAAATCTCACACCGAGGACAACAAATCAAGAATTCCCTTGAGTCTCGTAGAGCTTTAAGAAGAGGTCGCCGTAATCGTAAAACTCGTTACCGTGAGCCTCGTTTTTTAAACAGAACTCGTAAGCCTGGATGGTTGCCACCATCACTTGAGAGTCGCATCGCCAACATCGAAACCTGGGTGAGGCGGATTAAGAAACTGTGCCCAATTACAGCCATTTCTCAAGAGTTGGTTAGATTTGACTTGCAGCAGATAGAAAATCCTGAGATTAGCGGGATAGAGTATCAAAGAGGTGAGCTATTCAGTTTTGAAGTCAAGGAATACTTGCTTCAAAAATGGGGTAGAAAATGCGCTTACTGTGGTATCGAGAATGTTCCATTTGAGATCGAACACATCCGGGCAAAAAGCAAGGGGGGCTCAAATCGAATCAGGAACCTTTGTCTCAGTTGTCATGCCTGCAACCAAGCCAAAGGAAATAAACCTGTTGAGGAGTTCTTAAAAAAGAAACCGGAAGTTCTCAAGCGAGTGTTAGCCCAAGCCAAAGCGCCTCTTCAGGATGCTGCTGCTGTCAATACTACCCGATGGGAATTGTACAGAAGAATTCAATTAACGGGGTTGTCTGTAGAAGTTGATTCGGGAGGTCGCACAAAGTTTAACCGCAAGACTAGGGGGATTGAAAAAACACACTGGACTGATGCAGCTTGTGTTGGGGTATCAACTCCTGAAACGTTATTGCTCAAGGGTGTTAAACCTTTAGTTATTAAAGCTAAAGGACAGGGGAGAAGGCAACGTTGCGGTACCGATAAGTTTGGCTTCCCTATCCGTCATGCCCCTGCTGCTAAATTCTTCATGGGTTTTCAAACTGGAGATTTAGTCAAAGCCAACGTTCTAACCGGAAAATATGCAGGGACTTATACGGGTCGGATTGCGATTCGATTCAAACCAAGTTTTACGCTAACAACCGGGGGCAGAAAGTTTGACGTGCATCCGAAATATTTGAAAACTATTCATAAGGCTGATGGCTATGAATACGCATCTTGAATCAATGGATTCGCTGTCGCTCAATTTATTTTCTGGCGGCAATTCCCCAGACACTCAACCATCGGCGGTACTCGCCTTACGGCTCGATATGTCCGCCTCGGTTATAGTGTCCGCCCCCTTGCCGCATTTTAGGTGGACAAAATTCGACAGCTTGCACAAAGAGCGAAGATAGTTGCGTTGATCAATTGTCCGGCTACTTAAAAGCTATTAGCGATCGACCCTCAAACAGAAAGGTCATAAGTTGACAGATAGCAACCTGAGCGGTTCCACCGGACGTGATTAATTGCTGAAACCATTGCGGGGAATTGCATTGACCCATCGACTTCTGACTTCTGACTTCTGACTTCGGCTATAAGTCCTCTAACAGTTTGTTTGGTTCGGACAATAGTTTTAGATTTGAGATTGTCGATCGACCTTTATGGAACATGAGGAAAGAACATGACCAGCTTAGATTTAAGCAACAAGCGGATTCTGGTAACGGGCGGCGCCGGTTTTTTGGGTCGTCAGGTAATAGACCAATTAGTGAAAGCGGGGGCTGATGCTCAGAAAATTGCGGTAACGCGATCGCGCGATTGCGACCTCCGCATCATGGAAAACTGCAAACGCGCCGCCGACCAACAAGATCTCATAATTCACCTCGCCGCCCACGTCGGCGGCATTGGTTTAAATCAACTAAAACCCGCTGAATTATTTTACGACAACTTGATGATGGGCGCGCAACTAATTCACGCAGCCTACCAAACAGGAGTCGAAAAATTTGTTTGCGTCGGCACAATTTGTGCTTATCCCAAATTCACTCCCGTTCCCTTCAAAGAAGATGACCTCTGGAACGGCTACCCAGAAGAAACAAACGCCCCTTACGGAATTGCAAAAAAAGCCTTATTAGTGCAACTGCAATCCTATCGCCAGCAGTACGGATTCAACGGCATCTACTTGCTGCCAGTAAATTTATACGGCCCGGAAGATAACTTTGACCCCAAGAGTTCTCACGTCATCCCCGCGTTAATTCGGAAAGTCCACGAAGCCCAAGAAAGGGGAGACAAAACATTACCAGTTTGGGGCGATGGTAGCCCTACCCGCGAGTTTTTGTATTCCACAGATGCCGCGCGGGGAATTGTGATGGCAACCCAGAATTACAATGACTCAGAACCGGTGAATTTGGGAACGAATTATGAAATCCCCATTCGAGAGTTGATCGAGTTAATTTGCGAATTGATGGAGTTTCAAGGCGAAATTGTTTGGGAAACAGATAAACCGAACGGTCAGCCGCGCCGATGTTTGGATACAGAAAGGGCAAAAAATGCGTTTGGGTTTACCGCACAGACGGAGTTTAAGGAAGGGTTAAAAAATACGATCGAGTGGTATCGAAAACACGCCGCGTGAGCGTGAAAAATCCGGTTTCTTCAAGAAACNNTCAGGTTCCGATGTTGTTAAACTGCAAAAACGCTTGCTGGAATTGGGATTGAATTCAGGGAGTGCAGATGGTAAGTTTGGGCCGAAAACAGAAGCAGCGGTGAAGCAATTTCAGAGTAATCAAGGCCTTGTTACCGATGGAGTTGCTGGCGTCAAAACCCTGACTGGTTTGTTCCCTGGGGAACTGCTGGGGTCNNTATAAGGCAATTCAACTAATTTTGGAATTCGAGATTGGTGGCGGACAGCAATATTACGAAAAGTTTTTGCAGAGTCCAACTTGGCCGGAAGGACAATCATGAATTACGATCGGCATCGGTTACGACCTCGGTTACAACAGTATAGAAGTTTTNNGTTTAGATAGTGTTAGAGACATGATTGTTCCCTGGGAATTAGCCTGGGAAGTTTTTAATGTTGTCACAGTGCCGAAATTTTACAATCTGACAAAAGAGGCATTTCCCGGTTTTGAAGAATTGCCCGCAAATGTTCAAGGAGGATTGGTAAGTTTGGTATTCAATCGCGGCACAAGTATGCAGGGAAACAGCCGCCTGGAAATGCGTGTAGTTCGCGATTTAGTAACGAAAAAAAATGTG
>DPLL01000099.1 GCA_003542015.1 Microcoleaceae cyanobacterium UBA9251
CGAGCCAAACATCAGCCAGTCGCCCGATTGAAATTGGAATTTCGCGTAACTGCATCTCCCGCCAGTGGTGAATCCGATCGTTCGTCCTCCCCGCTGCTGCTGACAGGCAAAAAAAGCCGCTAAATCTTCGTGACAGTGGAGGTTGACATAGGGCCAGTAATCTAAACCGGCCCGTTTGAGGTAGCGATCGCTAATTTCAAACCCCAGCGGCCCGACTAAATGCAATTCAGTACCTGTCGCAGCGCAAGTGCGGGCGATATTACCAGTATTCGGCGGGATTTGGGGGTGAATCAAGACAAGTTGGGGCATGAAGCTATAGAAGATGTTGAAGGAAGAAGGAAGAAGGAAGAAGGAAGTTCGGCAACGGATTCTGTAACAGATTTAACGGATGTAACGGAGGTCAGTCAGAAGGAAGAAGTCAACCCCTGCGGCCCCCCAAGGGGGCAGTCGATGTGAAAATGCAATTCCGGGCAACGGTTTCAGCGATTAAGAACGTCCTGACCGTCTTGGCGGTTACTACAAGCCAAAGCTAAAAATACAGCTATTGGGAAATCTAGAAATCTACCTTTCGGTAGATACAATCCATAGCTTTTATTTATAACCGGTGTCGGGTGCCATTGATTAAATATTCTGATCGGTCACGATCGCGTAGTCGAAGTGTTGATTGCTCCTTTCAAGCAACTAACATGGCACACAAGTTATCTTCGAGCTCCCATTCCTGGTGAGCCATCCCATTAATCCCTTGCAGAATAATACTGCGGGTGTCCAAACCGCCCTCATGCAGCTTCAACCACTGCTGGGCGGTGTTGCCTTCCCGAAGAATCTTTTTGAGTGGCGACAGAAAGCAACTAAAGCCACGTTTTTTGGCAATTGGCCAGACTTGCTGGTAAATTTCCTCAATCCAATCTCGTGCCAGAATAGTTCTGCCATCTTGCCAGTGCGTGAGTTCGGCATCCAAACTTTGGCGGGATGCAGCAATTTCGTTGGCATCGGTGAGGGCAACTAAGTCTTCGTTGCGGGTAGCCGCGGGCAAGGTGCTGAGTTCCAATGGGTCTAAGCTGGGGTCTTCCATCATCTGCCAAATGCGAGCTTCTAACAAGGCAGTAATGGCCAACAGGGCAAGAGGATTGACTTCGAGGTCACAAATTCTCAGTTCGAGGCGGTTGAGACAGTAGGGGCGACGATCGCCATTGGGGCGCACGGCGGACCACAGGTGGCGGACATTTTGCATGGTACCAAGTTCTAGCTGTGCTTCAGTCCACTGGATGTAATGCTTGTGACTTTCAAACAGGGGGACAATGGCTGGAGTTTTGGGAAACAAACCCCAGCGAGTGGAATGATAGCCGGTGACTTCGCCGTTGAGGAAGGGGGAAGAGGCGCTCAAGGCAAGGTACAGCGGTGCTTCGACGCGGGCGAGGCGAATTGCCCGCATCAGCATTTCTGGTTGGGAGATGCCGATGTTGATGTGAATGCTGGCGGTGACGACTTTGGTGCCGTAGGTTTGCTCGATGTAGGTGTGGTAGGGGTTGTTGGGATCGGAGCGGTAAAAGCGATCGCTCCCTCCGAGAGACAGGGTACTTCCCGGCAGTAAGGTATAGTCGCCCAGTTGTTTTAAATACTGTCGCAGCCGGACTCGTGGCTTGACTAGGGCGCACAGCAGGCGATCGTAGCTGCACATGGGGGCAGTCGTGTACTCCACATTGCGACTATCAGGCTCGCGCACAAATCCCTCTAAATCGGCGACTATGCGATCGGAGAGACCGACCACATCACCTTGTGGCGTGCCGGTATACATTTCTACTTCAAAGCCTTTTGATAGCAGCACGTTTGTTCCTCAGCTAAGTTGAGTGCTATTTCTATTATCCCAAAAATTGACCAATTAAGACTATCTTCCACACAAGGCAGAGTTAAAATTTGCGATCGACTCCCACGGAAACCTGGTTTTATGGATTGAAGAATTAACCCCACGGCTCAATCTGCGGGCTCCGGGCCCAATTGCTTGATTGTCAATAAATAAATTGCAATTCCGTAGGGAATCTTGCTTCTTCGGGTTCGGGATGGTAAATGTAATCGCAGTCAAAGCGCAAAGCTTGAGCGTGGCGACTTATAGAAAACCCGCAGTTAGTCACCATTTCTGTAGTAAAACTTGCCATAACTAACTCAATTACTTTCTTGTGGGAAATGTTAGGCATTTGAACGTAATAAGCGCGTCTAGCAAAAAAAATTTTCTCATCTTTCGGTACAATTATGCCGTTAATTTTGTGTGCGTGTTGAATCGGTTTGATATAGGTGTCAATAAACTGCGACTGATTTTTTTGTAGTCTCGCCAATCGTTCGTGTTGCAGCCAGCTCATTTGAAACACAATCTTAAGAAATTCAAAACCTAAAATGTAGTTGAAAACATTATTGCGTTCTTCTGTACTCAAGACGAAGCGGAGTGCAGATTCTAAATACTGGTCAGTTGCCCGGCGTGATTGTTGAGCTGAGTGGATGTAAAATTGTTTGATGTAGCTTCTTAAATCTGATTCGTTTAATTCTTTTTTGACTCGGAACCTGATTAAATACTCTTTGACTCGGTGCAGAGTATCTACGTCTTCAAACATTTTTGAAATTAAGCCGTCTGCTGTGTAGTCATCTAAAAATTCTGCTTGCAAGTCGGGAGTGGACGCGCACAATATGTAACAGAGGGACAATAGATAACGGCGCTGGTTCCAAGGCAGGCTTTCTGCCCAATCTTTGACTTCTACGGGGATTTTTTCCAGCACAGTATCTGTATATCGGCGTTGAGAAAGGTCGGCATCTTTATTGTTTTCTTTAATCATTGCCTGGAACCTTGATGATTAAGTAGACCGGGTAATATATGGCAGACGAGGGCAGGGGACAGGAATGGTGGAGAGATGCACTTAATTATTTTTTGAACCCTTACCCTACTATAGCTCTTGTTCTGGCTGCGGGAGGTGATATAGATCACACTTTTTCGGTTTGAACATCATCGGTCACGAAAGCGGCCCCCACGAAAGCGGCCCCCACTGAGCGAAGCCAAAGTGTATTCGAATGGGTAGCTGAAGTGTGAGAATTACTCCCGTCAGTCAGCCTGAGCTAGGAGAATGAATTCGGGGGCTTGTTAGGAACGATGCTACGCTTTTTAAAGTCTCCGTCCTGAGTCTGGGAAGGAATGAATCCGGGGGCAAGAGACCAAATTGCTTGATTGTCAGGGCGTACTGGTGATTTAAGGGTTTGATACCTCATCGCACATTGCTCCAAATTATTTATAGCAACCGCCAAGGTGGTTAAGGCATTGATAACCGTTGAATCCTTTGACCCTTCGACCCAACGACTGCGTTTATCCTGAGC
>DPLL01000097.1 GCA_003542015.1 Microcoleaceae cyanobacterium UBA9251
TCAGGGTATTTCTTATAAAACCGATTTACTTGTTCTCAGCAGTCTTTTCCGGCCACAGATAAATAGCCCCAGAAATCAAAGTTAAAGCAACAGAAACCCAAAAAGCAATTAGTGCAGGAATATTCCACGCATCAGAAAGAGGAGCAATTAAAAGTGCGATCGCCACAATCTGACTTACCGTCTTCAACTTCCCCCAAATATTAGCACCAGAAATTTTAGTTTTATTAACACGCCACCCCGCAATTGTCAACTCCCTGCCCAAAATCATAAACACAGCCCAAGCCGGGACTTTTCCCAACTCAATCAACACTAAAAGCGGGGCTAAAACTAACAATTTATCCACCAAAGGATCGAGAAACTTCCCCAAATCCGTAATTTGATTGAGCTTCCTAGCCAAATAGCCATCCAGCCAATCAGTAGCCGCAGCCACCACAAAAATAGCCACACAAATCCAGCGACTTTGCACGCTTGGATCGTACAAACCATAGAGCAGAAAAGGCACTCCCAGCAAGCGAGAAAAAGTAATCAAATTAGGCAAATTCATAAATTAGAAGGAAGTTCGGCAACGGATTCTGTAACGGATTTAACGGATGTAACGGATGTAACGGATGTAACGGAGGTCAGGAAGAAGGAAAAAGGAAAAAGGAAAAAGGAAAAAGGAAGAAGGAAGAGGGAAGAAGAGCCTTTAAATATCGCTGCGAACATCCCAAGCAATCGTCAGCGGTTCCAACAACTCTTTGACATAATACTGCTGGCTGCTAGAGGCGAGTTTGCTTAAATATTCGCGGACAATAGAAGCGTGTTCGACATTCAATCGAAAACCTCGATCGACACTCTTTGAAAACATACTAAAGAAAAGCGGCGCAGCGGAAATTGCCTCCCAATAGGGATTTTGCCTCGACTCCTCCGTCAGCAGCATTAAATCTTCCTCAGTCGGTAAAAGTCCAGCCGGCAATCTCCCCTCCAAAATCCCCAGCAGCCGAGCCTCGCAGGTGCGGGTATTAACGCCCTGACGCTCCAATAACTGCACAATTTCCTCAAAGCTCAAAGTTTCCTCTCCGAGAACCTGCATTAATTCCCACAGCAGGAAAAAGTCGCTGTACTGCTGTCGCGGCACATCTAAAATTTGAGGATAGAGAGCCAAACTCGCCAAACCACAAGCAACTCGACAGAATTTTAAATTAAAATCAGTGCTGTTCAATCCAGCATTCGGCACAGGAGAAACCTCTCCTGCTGCATCCAATTCTTGGTCTTGAATCACTCGCGCATTGGGAAGTTTCTGTCGCAACCAGCGGGCCAAGGAGGGCCAAGAACCCATTCCCCCCGTACAAATAACCTGATTTATCCCCACCGGCGACATTCCCACACGGCTTAGCAATGCATTCAATTCGCGGTTCAACTGCTGCACAAAAGGCACCAAAACTTGATTCTCCAAATCCCGTCGCTTCACTTCCAGGCGCTGCTGACCAATTTCCAAAACAAAGCTTTCTTGATGTTGCAAAATCACTTT
Organism: Microcoleaceae cyanobacterium UBA9251; assembly: GCA_003542015.1. Lineage (GTDB taxonomy): Bacteria > Cyanobacteriota > Cyanobacteriia > Cyanobacteriales > Microcoleaceae > Microcoleus. Next base: position 1,511 of record DPLL01000097.1, read on the forward strand.
CAAATGTCTCGCTGCTTCCAACAATTGCAGACCAAAATCCGAACTCTGCAACCGTTGCTGTAATTGATAGCGACTTGGTAAATCTGGATGTCCCGGACGCGGCAATTCGATCGACATTCCAAAAGTTTCACTCTTTGATAACATACTCGCCAGCAACTGACAGATGATATCCTGATCGAAAGCATTGCCTGCATAAGCAAAACTTTGGCAAGTAAAATCAGCATAGGTTAAATCTTGCATATTTTCCGGCAAATCAACTAATGCTAATTCCACTGTCGCAGCACCCGCATTCAGAATTAGAGTGCCCCCGATCAAAGATTGTTCGTCAAGCACCACCGTACTGGTTGGTGAGCGGAGTCGAACCACGCGATCGTCCGCGATCGATTCGCCCGATCGCCCCGGTGTTAAATTAAGATTTGTCACAGAAGTCACAGCCGAAAGCAAAGTGGCGATCGCATCTTCCACCACAAAAATTTGCGAACTATCCCCCACCAAACCCGCACCCAAAACCGCCTCGCGCAGATTAAAGCGATAAACATCAGACCAATGGGCGGGAGTCCCCAAAATTACGCCCTGTAAGTCTTTCAGCGCCGCATCAAAAGAAGACTGATCCTCGAAACCGCAAGCTCTACAGATTAAATTAGGAACTAGCAACCCTTCCTGATTCCCTGTGGTTGCAGAATCCGCGTCAGTTGGCGGGTGAATACTGCTTTTCACAGAACCAGCCAAAGTAGCCAGCAGCGCCCGCAAACCTTGCAGTGGCCAGGCGATCGACACAGCCCGATCCTGGGACAATTGAAACACCGGCTCGTACATCCCATCCGCCTCAGAGCGATCGGGAATCCCAACCTTTAACAGCAACTTAAAATTTTGCAGTAAAAACTGCCCAGCAGTTGTTGCTGCTTGTCGGGAGTCACTGGAATTAGCTGATTCTTCCAGAACCGCCACCGACGGAATCCGAAAACGCTTAGTGAGCGTAGTCGAACCACGGTAGGCACCTGCGTAGTCGAACACTTCGACTACGCTCAGTGCGACGCCACAGGCCTCAGAATCTCCATCCTGCGGTGCTTCTGAGACCCGTCTTGCCTCCCAATAAATCGGATACACCTGGCTGGTTGTGCGATCGAGCAAAGCCGCTGAAAGCCCTGTTGAACCGAAATCTATGCCCAAATACCAGTTAGATCTCCTTAGTTCCTGGGGGTGAGTTGGAGAGAATAAAGAGGGCGATCGGCCTTCGTCATTCCTCAGAGTTTTCCCCATCAATAAAACCGCTGCGACAACATCGGCATCTGGTTGCGGAGGAATTGCTAACTCGTTTTTCCCCTGAATAACTTCTGCTTTAGTTTCTGTCGAAATTAGGTTTTTTTTTTAATTTCCCCAGAATTTGACTGCGGTGCGTTTCTTTCCTCTGCGGTTTCTGACTCTTGATTTGGAGAATTCATGGGAGGGTTCTCTGTCTGAGTCAAACTCACCAAAATCTCGTCTAGGCTGAGGCTTGATGCATCGCCCGATGAAAACAACTCTGCATCTAGTTCCTCTTCCCAACTCAAAGTTTCATCCTCATCTGATGAGGCTTCTAAAACATGAGCAAACAAATCATCCAGGGTGGCGAGTTCTTCCGCATCCGGCTCGTTATGTCGATCGAAAGGGGGGTTTTCTGCATTCCTGTCTGGGGAATCGGTCAACTGTTGCGAGTTTAGGGCGGATGTGGGTGGCGATCGCCTCTCGATCGGATTTTCCACTCCCTCCATACTGTAGAGGTCTGCCTCCAACTGTTGCAGAGTATTGTTGTCCAAATTTAGAGTTCGATCGAGGCTATCCTCTGAGGGAGCAGAAGGCAGTAAATCTTCGTCCGGCGAAGCTTGGATGTAAGCATCATCTAGTCGCTGCGCCACCGCCCCTAACTCGCCTGCTTGAACATCCCCAACACTGGCCACTCCGGGCGCAGCAGCAGGGAGCTTCGAGGTAGTTTCTGGCGTCGTTCTGAAAGCGGGCGGTGGGGGCGGTGGGGGCAAAGGTCTGGTTTTATGGGCCGCAGCACTGTCTAGTTCAGCCTGGTTTTTGGGCGCTATTTCTTGATTTTTTGGCTCTTCGAGGTCGAGTTGTGGCTCCGATGTTGAGGCTAATGGTGCTGACAACTGAGGTAATCCTGCAACTTCTGGAGCAAATAAATCTTCTGTATCTAAAGTTATATCCTCTACGTAATGAGCTGCTACGAAGTCTGAATTTTCACGAAGAAGAAATTTTTCTACGGACTCGTCTTCATCTAGCTGATTTGCCAACAAATCGACCGCAGCAATTAAGGGTTCAGAAGTGTCATATTCTGGAGGAGTTTGAGATTGCACCAATTCTATGTCGGCAGCAATTAAGGGTTCAGAAGTGTCATATTCTGGCGAAGTTTGAGATTCCACCAATTTTAGGTCGGCAGCATTTTCGGTATTTTCGATCGAGAAGTCTTCGAGTTCTAGTTCAGCGACCTCCTCTCCCGTGAACAAACTCGCGTATAAATCCTCAACATCTTCACTGGTTTGGGCCAACTGAACTTCCGACTCAGCCCCAGAGAACCCAGTTGTGGCTCGTGAGCCCAAAGACTCATCACCGAACAAATTTTCTTCCAAATCCAGCAGCGATATGGGCAATTGATTCCGGTCGCGATCGCGCCTCAACTGTCCGAATTGCGGAGACATTTCTGTACCCGCGTAGGGGAGTCTTTCTTGTTCTCCAAATTGACTCCTGGGGAGATTTTCACTTTCCACCAGCGCATTTGGAATTGGAGTCTCTGCGGCGGTAACAGAGGGTAGTCGAAGTGTTGACTCAGACTCGGCCGGATTTGGCGGCTGCGGACTGGCTGGGGTGCGATCGACTGCGGTGGTTGGTGAGCGGAGTCGAACTATTGAGGTTTCACTCTTTGCAGTGGACAGGTCCAAAGGCTGCTGCAAGTACGAAGAAGCTTCTCGCCCCAACTGTGCAGCCAAGTGGTTGACCAAAGCCGTGAACATCACCTCGCTCTGCTGGCCCAAGCCGTGCATTTTTTCGAGTCCCTGGCTCAAGGATTCTTGATAACTTTGCAGATTTGCTTCCAAGGTCTCGAACACAATATTCATCGTCGAATCCAGCTTCGTCATCAGGCGATCGACATCAGCTTCGAACAGTTGCAACTTCCTGTCAATCTCCTCAGTCCCCGTCATCTCCCCCGGTTCTCCCTTGGTTTCTTGGCTCGGCTCAAGTCGGGACGAGTCCGATCCCCGATCCCGATCTGTCGCCTGAGCGCCCGATAACCACTGATTTTCCACACTTGGGCGGAATACACCGCGAGCGAGAGTTTCTTGCAAGCTGATCGTTAACGCCTGCAAAAATTCCGCAATGATTTGCTGTTGGTTTGCTTGTTGCTGAGCTAAGGATTGTTGCTGCTGCCGTTTTGCTTCCAACTGTTGAATTTCTTGAACTAGAGCTTCCTGCTCCTGCATTAGAGCTTGTATATCTTCCTGGAGAGGCTGCATCAGCTCCGATCGCAGGTGGCTGATTTCTCCGGTTACAGCCAGCAAGATTTGGTCTACCGCTTGCTGACCAGTAGCCACTGTCGATTCCATTCCTCCCGCTACTTCCGGGCGGAATTTTTGGCTGCTTGAAAGTTCTTTGTCGGCTACTAGCTTTGAGTCTGGCGAAACCAGATAGGTGCGAACACGCTCTAAAAGCTGACGCTGATGGACAGTATCCATCGAACCCGTCCAAGGAAACCGGGGTACGGGCTTGCTGAGTACCTCGTCAATCTCAGCAATCAGTGCTTGAATTTTGTACTTATTCTGAGAATTCAAGGGCGGAACCTGCTGTCTAGAACCTATCCATAACTGTCTGCTATACAAAACTTGGCTAAACTTATTCAAGCTTCACCATTCAACTAGAAGTTGTTTCTTTCTTGGTCTGCTTCCTGTTTCATCCAAGGGAGTCGGCTCATTCTTGTCCACAGGCGTTAATTCGGGTGTAGCCCACCCTAATTTAATTAATCTTAGTTGAAGCTTTTAGCCATTGTTCAACCTGTATTTTCTACCTATTTAACGAATCGTGGTCTCCCGTTCGACCTTTTTACAGGCTGGTCTGTTTTGAATCGACGCTCGGTTTACAAACCAGATATTTTGCCTCATCGTTTCGGCATGAGCGTCAAATTAGCAGAAAATTACAACGCTGTCAATATCATCACGCCGGAAGAACTATGAGCAACTTTAGACAAGTATTTGGCTATTTAGTCTAGCTCACACCCTTCGCCATCGCGC
>DPLL01000100.1:0-171 GCA_003542015.1 Microcoleaceae cyanobacterium UBA9251
ACTTGCAATGTGGTGGGAACACCCGGTTCTGGTTTTGGTGCGGCGGGCGAGGGTTATTTCCGCATTTCGGCGTTTAATAGTCGGGAGAATGTGGAGGAGGCGATGAGACGGATTGTGGAGAAGTTTAAGGTTTAATCTCATGTGAGTCCGGTAGGGACACGGCAGTGCCGT
>DPLL01000100.1:267-539 GCA_003542015.1 Microcoleaceae cyanobacterium UBA9251
CAGCAAATCAGCCTTTTTTCTGGTAATGATTTTACCGTCGATCAATCTGTGGGACTTAACGGTGTCTGCGACTTCCTAATTAGCAAATCGCCCGAACAACTGTTTATCGAAGCTCCTGCTATGATTGTGGTGGAAGCTAAAAAAGAAGACATCAACGGCGGACTTGGACAATGTGTTGCTGAGATGATTGCGGCTCAGCGTTTCAATGAAAAAAACGGCGACTTTGTTAACAAGCTCTATGGTTGCGTTACGACGGGGAATTTGTGGAAATT
>DPLL01000100.1:612-4413 GCA_003542015.1 Microcoleaceae cyanobacterium UBA9251
AGTGTCGAAGTGTCGAAGTGTCGAAACCCTTACCACCCGTGAGTAAGTCCGATTAACCAGACTGAATATAAGCCAACACCAGGAGTTTTTTATGCACTTGCTACGAGTTCAAGTTCCTGATTTTCGGGGGTTGAAAAATATAGACATCACTTTTGAAAAGGATTTTGTTCCTAGTATTTTTCCGCTGGGTAGTCAAAATGGCGGCGGGAAAAGTACGCTGTTGCAGTTAATTTTTGTGTTGCTGCACTGTTCTGTTGATGAGGATAAAAAACCATTTTTACAAAATCTGCTTCAGGGATTTAAAGTTGCAGATGGCCAAGATAAAAGAGTCTTAGCTATTATTGACATTTGGGATGGACAAAAAATTGTTAATCTTGATTTTTTTTCGGAAGAATGTTCACCGTCAGAAGCGATGTTAGATTGTAATGAAGATATAAATTCAGAAGACAGCATAAATCTATGTTATTATTCAAGCGCTCAAAAAAATAATAATAATCAAGAGCCAAATACAAAGCTACAATGTCATTTGACTTGTCAAAGTAAAGATCAAGCAAAATCATTATTACATAATATATCGCGTAAAATTTTTCTAGCCGCTCCGTCCACACAAGTTTTTCTGTTTCTTCCCCCGGATTCTAGAAAACTATTATTTAGCAACTCAAGTAAGGCAGATAAGAATTATTACGGGATACTCGCATCTGCAAGATTTGAATTAAAAGGTTTGTTTACCTATGATTTCCTTGCTGTAAACCTACTTATTAAATCATTTAAAGATGCTCGCGATCGCGATTTCAGAGAAGCAATAAAAACAGGTAGCTACGGGAACAGCTATCAATCTCTAATTAACGACTTAAATCTGCTATTGGGCAATAAAAGGATAAATTTAAATGAAGATTTTTCTGGAGTAAATTTTAAATTGGATAATGGTGAAACTATAGAACTATATCCTGAAGATTTAAGTCACGGCGAACTCAAAAGACTTAGCATTTATATATGGCTCAAATCCCGGAACATAGAAGATGCTATTGTTTTGATGGATGAAGTTGAAATTGCTTTTCATCCAGATTGGCAATATCAAATTATATCAGACCTTCAAGAGTGGGCTCCCAGCAATCAATATATTCTGGCAACTCACTCCTACGCATTGTGTGAAGCTCTGACACCAGCTCACGTTAAAGAAATCGAGCCAAAACTGATCAAACAAGAATCCTAGTATTATAAATGAGTCTTAATCCAGAACAGCTAAAAAAACATTGCGAGGTTATTTTGCAATCTCGCAGAATTAAAAACAAAATTGTTGTGTTATGCGAAGGTGTTACTCCGAAGATACAGGGTAGAGAGTCACCTCAATCTTATAAAGCAATGGAGCAAATGCCTGATGCCAACTTTTATAAGGCTTGCGTTCCAACATGGTGGAGACAGAAGTTGCCGGAATTTTTTAACTGCGGCGATCGCAAAGATGTCATAGACACCTACTTTACTCTTTTAACATTACATAAACAGGATAGCACTAACTCGTATTTAGATTGCGATCGACTTTTTGCAATAATAGATTTAGATTTGCAACTGCAAACGATCGACAATTATATTTTTACAGATACAGAAGCAATTTTTCGGAATCTTTACGAAAAATCTGAGGTGAAAGAGAAAAACGCAGCACAGCATCGGATCTGGATTACAGGTTTGATTCATAAAGAAGCATACTTTCTGACACCGGAACTTCAATCATTATTTGATGATTATCCTAATTCTCCGATTTATCAAGAAAATCTAGTGTCACTCACGAATATTTATAGTGATATGGCTGATGGAATTAGTAGCGATAGAGATTTACAGTTTAACTTAAAGAGAGCATTCGATCGCATAAATCATTGTTCGGGATTGGATTGTACGCTAGACTTAGATAAATTCCAGGATTCATGGAAACATCAGTTTCAAAATACGACTGATGCAACTCAGAAGCATGAGTTAATAGTAGCTTTGCTGACAATCAAAAAAGCTAAGGATTATTGGCATCTAATTAAGCCAGCCGGTGACTTTAGCCGGGACGAGCGAGTATTTAGAGAGCAACTATCGTTAGAAATAGGGAGATTTTATTCACAGCAAAGTAGCGATGTTAAGTGTCATATTCCTTTTTTTTTCAAAGCGTTGCATGAGTGCGTTTAAATAAAATACCTCAATTATAATGTTTCATTATCATAGCAAGGTCGGACAAGGCAATGCCGTTTCCCTACCCCAAAATAATCGCTGGCGATCGCAATTATTTTGATAAAATTCTTGTGGGGTGGGCGGGACGAAAAATATAATTTAGATGCGGGACAGTTTAACACCTATTTCTGCCAAATTGTCAACCCCTAAAGGCCGATAAATTGTATCTCTTTGCTGATAATTCCGGCCCAAAGAACTAATCGCATTTTGCAAATCTTCGACAGATTGACAACTGCCGCCAACAGCACCTGCCATTGTAGTAATATGTTCTTCCATCAAAGTACCGCCGATGTCGTTGCAACCCCATTTCAGCGCTTCTGTAGCTCCTTCTAAACCCAATTTTACCCAACTCGGTTGGTGATTGGGAATCAAATTGCCTAAGAAGATTCTGGAGACTGCGGTGAGTAACAATGTATCTGCTAAAATTGGTTGATCGCGGCCGACTCGACTCCGTAAAGGTGCTGGTGCTTGCTGTCCGACAAATGGTAGTAAAATAAATTCTGTGATGCGCGCTGGATAGTTGTTGTTAATGGCACTTTGTTGGAGCGATCGCACTTTTTCTAAATGCAAAACCTGCTGTTGGGCGGTTTCAATATGCCCACAAAGCATTGTACTCGTTGTCGGCAATCCCAAACTGTGAGCAATTCCCACAATTTCCAGCCAAGTTGCCGCATCTATTTTTTCCGGGCAAATCACCCGTCGCACAGAATCGTCGAGAACTTCCGCTGCGGTGCCCGGCATCGAACCGACTCCCGCATCTTGCAAAGCCGAAATTACATAGCTGAAACTAAGGCNNACTAATTGCAGATAATAAGCCAAGGATGTTCCATTTAACTTAGCTTTAAGATGTAATCCCCCCTGCATACAAATTTCCGTTGCACCCCGTTGCACTGCATCAGTTGCTTTTTCGAGAATTTGGTCTGCGTTTAACCAAAAAGCGCCCTGATCTCCCTCGTCGCGGCGGAATGCACAGAAACTGCAATGCTGCTCACAAATATTGGTGAAGTTAATATTGTGGTTGATCACATAGGTGACAGTATCCCCAGATTGTCGGCGACGCAGCAAGTCAGCGGTTGTTTGAATAGAGGCGATCGCCTTTGGCTCTTTTTGTTGCAAAAGTACCAACGCATCTGCGGTTGAGATGTTGTATCCTTGTAAAGCGCGATCGAGAATTGCATCCACAGTTTTATTTTCCGGTTCAATCACAGAATCACTACCTAGAATTAAAGGCGTTTTTATATCTTAACAAATCAACTATAGACGAAACATATTCTCAAGTCTAAAATCGTAACAAAACATCTTTCACTTTCGGAAAACTGGAACTATGAGCCTCAACCAACCAAATCACCTCGTACCAGTGCCGTCAAACCCTTTGCAAATTCCGGCTGCACCGACTGTAGCTTCAACTTCTGCTACAGATGCAGGCGAATCCCCAATTTATTTTTCCCTAATAATTCCCACCTACAACGAGTGCAAAAATGTCAAGATTATTGTGGAAAAATTGAGCCAATTGCTCGATGGCACTATTCCCGGTGACTACGAACTGATTGTAGTCGATGACGACAGCCCCGATCGCACCTGGGAAGTAGCCCT
>DPLL01000100.1:4547-7953 GCA_003542015.1 Microcoleaceae cyanobacterium UBA9251
CGCCGCAGTTGTATTGCTGGCAAAACGATGAATCCGACCGGTTACAAAATTTTGATTGAAGTGCTCGGCAGAGGCGACATACGCTGGATTGGAGAAGTTGGTTACGTGTTTCAGGAGCGCCAAGAAGGGGAGAGTAAAGTTACCTGGAAACAGTATATTGAGTATTTGTGGCATTTGCTGAGGTTGCGGTTGGCCCGCTGGCCGATGGGTCGATTTCTGCGGTTTGGCGCGGTGGGTTTCAGCGGGGTATTTGTGGATCTGGGGGTTTTTTATGTATTGCGGACTTTCCTCGGTTTCGCGCTGACTCGCAGTGCGATCGTTTCTTCTGAAGTAGCAATTATCAGTAATTTTTTGTGGAATGATTTGTGGACTTTTGGGGACATTTCTAAGCGGCAGCCAGGGAAACGCCAGCGCTTGAAACGGCTCTTGAAATTTAATGCAATTTGCTTGATGGGTTTGATTTTGAATGTGCTGCTGGTTAATTTGCTGTTTAATGTTTTTGGGATGAATGAATATTTAGCTAAGTTGATTGCGATCGCAGCCGTGACTCTGTGGAATTTCTGGATCAATCTGAAGCTGAGCTGGCGGGTGACGGACGTTAATTAGGTTATGCTGAATTAATGCTTAGGAAAAAACAATTGTTATTGCTATTACTTTGGACGGCGATCGCCTTGATGTTGCGCTTTGCCAATTTGGACTCGAAACCGCTGTGGACGGATGAGTTTTCGACTCTAGTTTTTAGTTTGGGCAACAGTTTTCGAGGAGTGCCGATCGATCGGGCGATCGATCTTTCTACTTTACTAGAACCGCTGCAATGGAGCCCCGATGCGGACACTACCGACGTACTCCGCAATTTGTTGCTAGAAAGCAATCATCCACCAGTGTATTTTATACTCGCCCACTGGTGGATGCGACTGTTTGGGCCTTCTGGGGATAGTTTAGTTTGGATTGCGCGATCGCTCCCAGCATTATTGGGTGTAATTTCAGTTCCAGCTATTTACTTTTTGGGCAAATTTGCTTTCAATTCTAGTTTAGTTGGTCAATGTGCCGCCGCGATGATGGCAGTTTCTCCCTACGGCATTTATCTCGCTCAAGAAGCTCGCCATTACACTTTAGGAATTTTATTAGTTATTGCTTCTCTATTTTGCTTTACATTAGCTGCGAAACAGGTTAAACATCGCGATTTTTTTCCAGTTTGGACGGTAATATTATGGGTATTTTTTAACTGTTTCGGTCTGGCAGTTCACTACTTTTTTACCCTGACTTTGTGTGCGGAAGCAATAGCATTAATTGCTGTGTTGTCGCAGCATTTTAATGGAAAATTACCCATTTCAAACAGTGAATTTGAAGCAAATAAAAATCAGCCTAATATTTGGCAATCTCAAATCCTCTGGCGATTATTGGCAGTTGCGATCGGCACGGTTGCGGGCGGTTTAGTTTGGCTGCCAGTATTTTTTTCAAACAAGTATGGCCGCGAATTAACTAATTGGATTGTTAGTAGCGATAACTCGTGGTTGGATTGGATAAGTCCGATTTTTCAAGCTGTGGCTGGATGGATTACTGTGATATCTTTGCTGCCCGTTGAATCGCCAAATCTCCCAGTAGTAATTGTCTCTATAATCGCCATGACAATCTATTTTATCTGGGCGCTTCCCCTGCTGATTGGCGGTATTAAAACTTCCTTAAAAACGGAAGATAATCGTTTAGGCACTGTGATTTTCGGCGGGTTTGTACTAGCAGCAATTTTGCTATTTTTTAGTTTTACATATATTCTTGGTATTGACCTAACTCGCGGCGCGCGATACAATTTTGTTTACTTTCCAGGGATAATCTTATTGTTAGGTTCAGCCTTGGCAGTTATTTTTAACACACCTACAGTAAAAAGTCAATGGTTTAATTTACCTATCAAAATTGCTGGCAAAAAAGCAGTTTTGCTAATTTTATTAATGGGTTTTATCAGCGGTGTCACAGTAAATTCTAATCTTGGTTATCGGAAATATTACAAACCCGATCTTTTAGTTCCGATTATCCGCGAAGTATCGAAAGTTCCCCTGTTGATTGCTACTACTCAGAAGACTCATGTAGAAATCGGAGAATTGATGGGGATAGGGTGGGAATGGGAAAGTTCGGCAACGGATTCTGTAACGGATGTAACGGATGTAACAGAGGTCAGTCAGAAGGAGGAAGTTCAACTTTCGGATTCTCCTCTATTTCTTTTGGCTAATCATCAAAGGAAGACACCGGAATTAGTAGCAGCGACTCTTGACAAAACACTTAGCAAATTGCAACGTCCGCTAGATTTGTGGTTGGTTAATTTTGCCGCACCTGTCAATTTAGAATCGCAAAAGTGTCAGATAGAATCTCGCGATTTGCCATCAGTAGATGGGTATGAATATCAAGTTTATCATTGTTCTTGAGTTGGCGAACGACCGCGATTAAAAGCCGGGGCAGGTTTTTGAGATCGTCAATTATTGGCAGATATTGTTGGCATCGCCCGCCCCTACCATATTAGGCAGAACTTACGCAAACAACCCGGTTTCTGAGAGAAATTCTGGATAAAATCGAGAAATCTTGACGTAGAAACCGGGTTGTTTGCCCCCCGCGCGTAAGTCCTGTTAGGGTTAATCGACTGGAGATAATATGATGAGTTGTTCAGATGTAGGGTGTACAGTGCACACCTTACCGCTATCAATACGATCGGGACTGTTCGAACGAATGCTAAGAGTTAGCGGCAAAATATTTAATTAAGATGCCGATCACTTCACCGGGATTTTGAGTTGGGATAAGGGGACTCCAGTCAGAAACGCAGGCAAAATTATCGCGGTGAAAAGAATGAATGACGCGGGAAACAACAGGAGGAGAACTGATAATGAAAAGTTTCAAGAGTTCTCGGTTAACTGAACTTGGCAAGTTTTGCTCTTTAGCAGGGGGCTGAATGAGTTCGTTAGTTGGATTTTCTAGCCCAACCTCGAAAGCAAGTATGAATTCGCTATTGGGTAGCAGTTCCCGGATGGCTTTCAGGGAAGATTCTGCTTCACTGCGGCTGCGAAATTGCGCGACGGGTAAGCGCTGAAAGTTGGGCAGGAGTCGGTAAATAATCCAAGCATTGGGAGTTTCTGGGGTGTTCATGGCTGTATTGTAAATTGGGTATGTTTGCCCATAGGACTGTGACAGACTTGCACGCGAGTGCGAGCGCGATCGAGTATCGAGCTACTGCAATAAATATGTGTCCTAATTGATGATTTTTTCTCGATTGCCGGAGGGCNNAAAATAGGCGTTTAAAATGCAAATACAAGCACTAAAAACCGTTATAAAGTGCCGAAAACAAACAGTTACGCTCAAAATTCATGTAAGGTTTTAAAAAAAGCTGCAATGTTAGTAGCATGAATGCTAAAATTAGAGCGAT
>DPLL01000100.1:8051-8178 GCA_003542015.1 Microcoleaceae cyanobacterium UBA9251
CGATCGATCGTTTGTGAAATAGTATTTTCAATCTTTCCTAACACTATCGGGCACACCCACCGCCGAAATACCCGATATCACCTTTAAGTTTTGACACCGAATCAACTCGTTAAAATCCAAACTGCGC
>DPLL01000267.1 GCA_003542015.1 Microcoleaceae cyanobacterium UBA9251
GAATATCTCCACATTTTCTGTAAAAGTTGCCTGGAACTTTGCCCGAATTTCAGCAACCACACTCAGGACTTTGGTGCGCGCCAGATTTTTGTCAACTTCCTCTGTCGGCTGGCTGGATTCAGCAGATACAGTCTCTTGACTTTTAGCGCTTTCTGTGGTGAGCTGGGAANNTTCAGCCGATAGCCCAATCCGTACACCGTTTCAACTAAATCTACCTTCATCCCAGCCGCTTTCAGCTTCTGCCGCAGCCCCTTAATATGAGCGGTGACGGCTTCCTCCTGGGGAAATTCACCGGCAGACCAAATGCGATCGAGTATGGCGCTGCGGCTGAATATGCGCCGGGGATTTCTGAGGAAAAGTTCGAGCAGATTGTACTCTTTTGGAGTCAGGTGCAAGACTTTTTCTCCGTAAATTACTTCCGTAGTATCCGGGTTGACTTGCAGTTTTTCCCAGGTCAAATTTGTACTCGACAAAGTAGCGCTACCCCGTCGCAACAAAGCCCGAATTCGAGCGATTAATTCCGGCACGTTAAAGGGCTTGACTACATAATCGTCTGCACCCGCTTCTAAACCTTGGACTCGATCCCTGATGCTGTCTAGGGCTGTTACCAGTAAAATCGGCATTTGGCTGCCGCCCGATCGCAACTGGCGACACAAAGTAATGCCGTCGATTTTAGGAAGCATCACATCTAGAAGAATCAGGTCATAATCGTAGGTGTGCACCAACTGCAACGCTGTTGCACCATCTGCTGCCGTATTCACAGTATAATTGTGAGCGTTCAGGGATTGTGTCAGCAGATTTATTGTAATTTTGTCATCTTCTACTACCAAGATTTTCATATGCGTCATTTGTTAATTCAGCCGTTTTTTTTGTCTGTCTTTAGGGATTTTGAAGGCCATAAAATAGCCTATTTTAGGCTCCTTATTAGCCCGTTGGAAAACCTTGGTGAAACAGAATTAATGCGATGCGGCGCTGGGGCGATATTGCCCAAGCGTACCTGATTTAACCCAGAAGTGCTAGCTCATTTTTTGTGCTTCAGGGTTTGTTGAATTTTTTCAATTAAATATTGCGATGAATCCTGCTGTTTTACGAGATTTTCCAACTCTGAAACTGCCACTTCTGCCTGCTTTATTTCTTTGGCGAAATAATCCGCAGCGGCCGTTTGTTTACTGCCCAACTGTTCTGTCATTCCGAGGTTTGGGTTGAAATCTTTGTCAGCTATTAATTCCTCCAATTCTAACAGCGCAATCTGGGCACGCTCGATTTTTTGTGTCACGGATTTGGCTACATGAGCACCTCCTCTTGCTGCTTCCGTTAGTTCGTGAACGTGAAGTTTAAACCTGCTGGCTATTTGATCCATTTGAGTCCCCAGTTCAAAAGTTTTACTCGCCAATCTCGCAATTTCCAGACTCACTTGACTCAAACCACTGGGTGAATTTCCTAATTGATTGGTAACTACTGCCACCTGTACGGCTAAATGCCTAACTTGTTCGATCGCTTCGCCGATGGTTCTGGAAGTGCGATTAACCGTTTCCAAATCCTTAGCTATTGCTTTACCAACCCCTAAAATTCTCTCGGTATTATTGCAAATAGAATTAGCGCCCTGAAAAGTAGCTTGAAATGCGAGGCGACTTTCCGAGGAAATCAGCTTAGCAATCCGCAAAAATCGCTGATTTAGTTGAGCAATTTCTTGAGCTTGTTTGGCGAGTGTGGCTTCCTGGGGGCTGGGAATATTATTCACCTTTTCGGCGAGGCGCTGCTTAGACTCTAACAACTGGCTGCATTGTTGCAATTTTGCTTGTTCTTGTTGAATTAGAGCGATAGATTTTTTTTTGTCTGTGCGATATTTTTGAATAATCTTGTTAGCTTGTGCTAAAATTTTCGATTGCGCCATCAGCAGAGTATGAAGGTCCAAAAGGCGGAGGCTCTGGTTTTCCATTACGACAATAATTGGTTCGTAGATCAGGTCTTTCTGCCTGTTGAGAGCTGCTTGTACGGCCGCGTCTATTTTCCAGTTTTCCGAAAGCTGCAAAGGGGGAGTTCTCAGAAAATCTAAAAGCGCTCTAATCGGCTGCTGCCAATAAATATCGACCCGATCGGGAAGACTCATTTGCTCTCGGAATTTGACGCGAGAAATCATGCCCAAAACCTGGGATTCGTGAGTAATAATGACACCTGGCAGATCGGGTTCTTGCCCGAATTTTTGGGCGACGACTTTTCCGGGAGTTGTAGAACTAACGGTGAAGTTGTGAGACGCCAGATGTCCGATTGTGAAATCGGGGGCGAGGTGAGTTGGATTGCTCATTTACCCTGTTAGTGTTAAGGAGAAGTTAACAAATTATACATTGACATTATACCGTAATAAAATAGTTTAAACTCTAATCACAACTCTCAGGCAACATCAGTTATCTTGCCCGTCCCCCTTGCCTCCCTTGACTCTGTTGGCTCCGTTCTGACCATCAAGCAATTTGGTCTCCTGCACCCAGATCCTAGTCGTGGAGACAGGGAAAAGCTCTGCATCGTTCCTAAGCCTGGCGAACGGCATCAGCCTTTTGAGTAATTCTCCAATCTCCAATCTCCAATCTCCAATCTCCAATCGGCTGACTATTTTAATCTCAGTCTCAAGGAGCGGCCGCGCCTGCTGCACACCTGGTTACATCCCAAAAATACAGGTTTTGGTGTCTTGTTCTTGAAAACAACGGGGAAAATACTTAGATTGAAACCAAAAACTTTACATCGGACTTTGCCTCTAGCCACCTTTGAGGCTGTTTACCAGTTGTTGCAGCAAATGGCTGAACTCCCAGGGGCGATTTGGCTGGCTTCGGAGTCGATCGCTTTTGTGGAAAATCTGGGAGAAAGCCCGTCAGAAAAATTTGCCGTAGTGGTGTCCGATCGGTTTAGCGCGCTGCTGCGGGGGAAGCCATTATATGAGTTGGGAACAAACGCACAAAAATCCAGCGCAGCAATTCACAACTCTAAATTGAATGTGGAATTGACTTTCGAGCCTGGGGCGATCGCAAATTTTCTCTCTCCCCTCCCAGACAAACTCTCACAAATAACGCCAGCATCCTCACTACCAATAGACATGATCGCCCTCAAACAAGGGATGAAAAATATACAGCCAAATTCACCGGAACTTCAAAGCGAATTCACCCTAAGTTTGCTGGAAATAATCGGTTTTCAAGGAAGTGCAAACAGTCGCAATCCTCTGGCAAAAAACCCAGGAAAAATCGGGGAAAAATTCTCGCAAAAATTCAGGGATTCCGAAACGCTAGAAATCAACAGTACAGACAGGGTAACAGAATTCCCAATGGCAAATTCCTGTGTTTCATTGTGTCAGCCTGTGGAAGATGCTTTGCAACAGCAACTCGCACAGGAGCGACTTTTGAATCAGGTGACGACTCAGATCCGCACAAGTTTGGAGTTGCCTGTAATTTTGTCAAAAGCAGTCGAGCAAGTGCGAGAGTTCTTGGATGTCGATCGCCTGTTGATTTATCAATTTGAAAAATTGCCAGTATCGGCTGAGGGCGAGTTAAGAAAAGGAAGCTTGGCATCGCTTTCTCAGTCTGAGGAAATCCCAAAAAATCCGGGCCATTCCCTGTATTTAGGTCGCGTTACTTACGAAGCTTTAGCCAGCAATGCTATCTCGTCTGTACTGAATTTTACAGAAGGCGCGCAATGTTTGCCGCATGGAGTCATGCAGCGAGAAAAATATCGCAAAGGTTTGACTTTTGCGATCGCGGATGTGGAAAAAACTTACTCTTCGCAGCCTTGTTTTTTAGAGTTGATGCGGCGGGCGAAGGTGCGGGCTAAGTTAGTAGTGCCGATCGTAGTTCAAGAGGAATTGTGGGGGCTGCTAATTGCCCACCACTCTACTTGTCGGGAGTGGGAAGAAAGCAAAAAAACATTTTTGCGGCAAATAGCAGAACATTTGGCGATCGCAATTTACCAAGCCGAACTTTATGCAGAAGTCCAGCAGCAAAAGCGCACCTTAGAACAGCGGGTAATTGAGGGCACGCGAGAACTTCGCGACGCCCTCGGCGCCGCCCAGTCAGCAAGCCTCGCCAAGAGCGAATTTTTGGCAGCTATGAGTCACGAATTGCGGACTCCCCTCACCTGCGTAATCGGCATTTCCGACACGCTGCTGCGCTGGTCTTACGGCAAAGTTGGCAATAAGCAAGTGCCGCTCGAAAAGCAGCGGCAGTACCTGCAAACTATCCGCGATAGTGGCGATCATTTGTTAGAATTAATTAACGATATTTTGGATTTATCGCAAGTAGAAGCCGGAAAAGCCGTCTTAAAAATTAGCGAATTTTCCCTCTCTAAATTAGCGTCTCAAAGTCTGCACGCCCTCAAGGAAAAAGCTGTTGCAAAAGGGGTGGAACTGCTCCAAGAACAGCGGATTAATCAAGAGTGCGATCGCTTCACCGCTGACCCGCGCCGCATCAGACAAATTCTGTTCAATCTTTTAGGAAATGCCATCAAATTTACTCCCGAAGGCGGGCGAGTCATCCTGCGAGTTTGGGTAACAGAAGATCAAACTCGAACGCCGATAGTGCGGAAGCCCGGTACTACATCCGCAGGAAGTATCGCTGTTTTTCAAATCAAAGATACGGGGATTGGAATTCCCGAAAATCAGCGATCGCTCTTGTTTCAAAAATTTCAGCAATTGGATTCTCCCTACCGTCGGGAATACGGCGGCACCGGTCTGGGACTAGCATTAACTAAACAGTTAGTAGAACTCCACGGCGGCGCGATCGAAGTCAACTCTACAGTTGATGTCGGCTCTACTTTTACAGTTTTTATACCCATGCAAAATCTGCTCAAAGATGAATCCTCAAAATTAAAATATGAAAAATCAAATTCATCTTTGCCGCTGCATTCTTCCTCCTTGCGAGGTAGCCTCGTTCTGGTCGAAGAGGATGAAGAAACTGCTATGGTAATTTGCGATCTATTGACAGCAGCAGGACTTCAGGTGGTGTGGATGATTGAAGGTTCGGCAGCGGTCGAACAAATTGAACTTTTGCAGCCTAATGCTGTGATTGTCGATATGCGTTTACCGGGGATGAATGGCGGAGAAATAATTCAACAACTCCGCCAAAAAAACGCTACTCAAAATCTAAAAATTTTGGCTTTGACAGCTAATGAAATTTCAGCAGATCAGATATCTGTCGCGACGGGAGGAGCCCACGATTGTTTGGCAAAACCGATTCACCCGCAGCAATTGCTCGACAAAATTATTGCTTTAATGGCTAATGGGAATGGGTAATTGGGAATGGGGCATGGGGCATGGGGCATGGGGCATGGGTAATTGGGAATGGGTAATTGGGAATGGGGCATGGGGCATGGGGCATGGGTAATTGGTAATGGGGCATTCAATGTAATTGAGTTTTTGGGGTAATTATGGGAAGACCGGATTTTGAGGCATTAGAGGTTTATAAGTTGGCGGAAAGTTGGGCAAATGATATTTGGGAGATTGTTAAAAAATGGGATTACTTCACAAAAGATACGATGGGTAAACAGATCGTTCGCTCTGCTGATAGTGTCTGTGCTAATATTGCTGAAGGAAGATGTCGTTATAATGACCAAGATAATCGGCGTTTTGTAAAAATTGCTAGAGGCTCTTTGTATGAAACAATAAACTGGTTAAGATTAGCCTATGCTAGACAACTTATCACAAGCGAACAAGTAAGCAAATTTAAACCAAATATCGATAAGTTACTGCCCAAACTTAACGCTTATTTGAACTCAATAGGACGCAGGGAATAAATCATACAGCGGCTCCCGCTTTAATGCGGTACACTTGATTAATCCTCAACATTTAAAAGTAGGCTTTGTTAATTGCTGCTACTGTACCTCGTAACATCGGGAACCGCTGTAAATAAGCCCGATGCCCCATGCCCCATGCCCCATGCCCCATGCCCGATGCCCCATGCCCCATGCCCCATGCCCGATGCCCAATTCCTAATTATTTATGATTAGTCAAATTCCTACAGGATTAATTGTTTCTTGTCAAGCACCTGCTGACTCACCGCTGCACGATCCGATCGTCATTGCTGCAATGGCTCGAACTGCTGTCAATCGAGGAGCCGCAGGGGTGCGAATTGATACTCCGGCTCACATTGCGGCAGTGCGACAACAGATATCTGTCCCGATAATTGGGATTTGGAAGCAGCAATTGCCGGGATGCGAGATTTACATTACTCCTCGGTTTGAAGACGCGCGGGCGATCGCCGATTCTGGATCTGATATCATCGCTATTGATGCTACTCTCAGAAACCGTCCCGTAGCAGAACCAGATTTAAAGACATTAATTGCCAGAATTCACAACGAATTGGGCAAATTAGTCATGGCAGATGTAGATACAATAGAAGCTGCGATCGCGGCGGCAGAAGCTGGTGCAGATACGGTGGGAACTACTCTTTTTGGATACACTGTCGAGACGCAAAATCTACGTCCACCCGGATTTGAATTGCTTGCTCAAATTGTGGAAAAACTCAAGGTTCCAGTTATCTGTGAAGGTGGCATAGCTAGCCCCGAAATGGCAAAAAAAGCATTAGATTTAGGAGCGAATGCTGTGGTGGTTGGCACAGATATTACTGGAATTGATATCAAGGTGGCAGCATATATAGCCTTTCTCAGGTAAATAAAGTGCTCATGGGCTCATGGGCCTAGGGCTCATGGGCCTAGGGCGTGTTTTCAAACTACTGATTATGAACCGAATCTCTCGAAGATCCCCCTCGCATCCCCCTTAAAAAGGGAGTAGGNNTTTGAAAACACGCCCTAGGGCCAGGTCGGACAAAAGTATGATAACTATGTTTTGTGACTTTTAAACTTATCTTAATCTCAAAAAAACCCTGATTCCTCTATCGATCGCCAGAATCTGTGTCTGATTTACTCTGTCTACGGATAATTTATCGGTCATCGGTGAATTTTCCCGGATGGGAACCGCTTCAACCTGTTAGTTGAAAAAACAGAGTAGATTTAGTAATATGGCTAGTGACTTTTCTTTTAAATCTCAAGTCAAATTAGACAAAAATGGCTTGGATAATACTGCACAGCGCCGCAGTCGATCGCTCCAAGTCATGATTTTTATGCTGATAGTCACTACCTTAGTCACATTGCCCCTATTTCGTCTAGCCGAACTGCAATTGATACAGGGAGCTTATAACCGACAACGGGCAGAAAATAACCGGATTCGCCCAGTTTCAGTAGCAGCGAACCGCGGTCAAATTTTAGACCGTAGCGGCAAAATTTTGGCGGCCAACCGCAGCTCTCGATCGGTATATTTGTGGCCAAAAGAGCGATCGGCCCAGGAGTGGCAAAAAGCCGCCGCTACACTCAGCCCCATAGTAAACATCCCTGCCGCTGAAATTGTCAAAAAGATCGACCAGGCAGGCTATAAATCCGCCCTACCAGTGCGAATTAGTAAGGATATAGATGTTGGTACTTTCGTCGCTTTGAAAGAACAAGCTAATACTTTGCGGGGAGTAGAAATTCGCGTAGAATCGAATCGCGACTATCCTAATCAGCAATTAGCATCCCATCTTTTGGGATACGTTGGTGAAGCTAGTTTAGATGAATTAAAAGCTAATCCTGAATATCCGATGGGAATGATCGTCGGTAAAATGGGAGTTGAAAAATTAGTTAATCCCACTTTAGAGGGTGTTTGGGGAAGCCGTTTGATTGAGGTAAATGCTAAGGGCGAAGACATCCAAGATTTAGGTGAACAAACTCCTGTTCCCGGCAAGTCTGTGCAGCTAACTTTAGATTTAAATATGCAGAAAACTGCGGAAAAAGCTTTGGGTAATCGCCTGGGTGCTGTTGTGGCGATCGATGTCAAAACCGGAGCTCTTTTAACAATGGCTAGTTGGCCGACATTTGACCCAAATATTTTCACCCGCAGGGTAAGTCAAAAAGAATGGGATCGGCTGCAAGGGCCCGACAAACCATTTTTAAATCGGGCAGTTCAAGGTTATCCAGTCGGTAGCACTTTTAAAATTGTGACTTCTGTTGCGGGGATGGAATCGGGCAAGTTTTCTCCTAGTTCGACTTTGGTAAGTTCTGCTTCAATTAACATCGGCGGAGTTACCTTTAACGAACACAGCGCCGGTTACGGCGCGATCGGTTTCCGCGATGCTTTAGCCTACAGCAGCAATACGTTTTTCTATCAAGTAGGCATGGCTGCGGGGCCGGAACAAATGTCGAAATGGGCTAAGGAAATGGGGATTGGCGGCAGTATTAATTTAGGTCTTTTGGGTTTGGATGCGGCCAATCACGGTCAAGTTCCGACACCGGCAATGAAAAAGAAAATGTATGGGGAAGATTGGTATGTTGCCGATACAGTCACGATGTCGATCGGTCAAGGTTTGGTACTTTGTACTCCCTTAGAATTGGCTGTGATGGTGTCAACTGTTGCCAATGGTGGTTGGCGAGTGCAGCCACATTTGTTGGCCTCTCAAACCAATACTCCAATCACTAAAAAAGTCAAAACTGCGATTAAGCCGGCAACTTTGAATGTCGTTCGCCAAGGATTGATTGACGTGGTGCTAAAAGGTACTGGCAGAGCCATGAATGATGGTACTATTCCTTTGAGTGGTGGCAAAACTGGGACGGTGGAAATGCCCGGTCATCCTGACAATTCTATGTATGTGGGTTTTGCTCCTGCTGATAAACCGGAAGTGGCGATCGCAGTTATAGTTGAAGGGGGCGGATTTGGTTCTGTATCGGCGGCACCAATTGCTCAAGAGGTATTTAGAACCTATTTTCAAAAGCAGGGTTTTAAACCTACTAATAAGAAGCCTTAATAGTCAGTAGTGAGTTGTTATTGGTTACTTGTTATTGGTTAATTGTTATTGGTTACTTGTTATTGGTTACTTGTTATTGGTTAGTGGTTGTTAGGTGTTATTGGTTACTGGTTGCATCGGAATAATATATTTGGATGATGTTAGTGCGAGCGGGACGCTGGCACTACATAATTCCGATGCCATCAGATTTGATATTATTGGTTACTCGTTGATTGTTACCAATAACCAATAACCAATAACTAACAACCAATAACCAATAACTAATAACTAATAACCAATAACTACTAACTAATTTCCAGTTCGATCCAAAATTATCATTTCCGAACCAATCACCGGACTTCTAGCTATTAGTTGTCCTTCCAGATTCAGAACTTCTAACTTACTAAAATCTAGTAAATTAGCTTCTTTAAACATTTTAGTTACTAGCTGATTTTGTTCCAATTCGCTGAGTAAGTACCAATCTTCAGCTAATTTCACTGTCAAAATACTGCTGGAAAAATTAGCTTCAAACGACTTAACCAAACCGCCGCCAAGTCGATCGGTAATTTCAGCAATTTGATTTTGAATCCCAGCAATCAGAGACTGTTCCGGTGTCAGTGGTGGCGGCGGGACAATTTCTAAGGGGTTCGGTGCTGTCGGTGCAACTAAATCGGGTAAATTGCTTTTAAATTCGGTAGATTGTGGCGCTGAAGGTGCAACAATATCGGGCAAATTTGCAGGTGATTCGATCGCTATTTTAGCCGCTGGTTTTCCCGATAAAATATTCAGAGTTAAACCGACAATCGCGATCGCAATTGCTGCTATTGCTGCATTCAAAATTGGCTCGGATAGCTTCTGACTGAGGGATGCGGGCAAAATCGATCGCACTAGCTTCACCATACTTTGCCAAAGTAAACCGAATTTCTCTAAAAAACTGCCTTGAGTGCTTGTTGCTACAGACTTACGATCGGATTTTACAGCAACTTTTGGTGTGGGAACGGCGTTAATTTCTGCTACAACAGTTTCAGGAGTTGCAGACTTTGGGGCCGAGTCAATCTCCGGTGTTGGAGATTGAGACGGTTCTGGAGTTGGCTGGTTTGTTTGTTCTTCTGACATTTTTTCTGCCTCTGGGCCTTGCAAATATACTTAAATGGGATTAATTTTAGTTGAGTTATCTCAGTCCTAATTTATCATTTTATTAGTTATGAGCATCAAACGTCGTTACTTTCTGATTTTAGGCAGTCTCAGCAGCTTAGGTTTGGCGGGAATCTGGAAAATGTTTCAGCTTCAGACTTCCTGGGGTACAGACGCCAATGCTGCTGTGCTTCCTGGTGTTGAGGGAGAAAGGGCGATCGCCCCTTTACCCACCACACCACCTATTTTACGCTTTATGGCGATCGCGGACACAGGTACCGGTGCCGAGGGCCAGTATGCTGTGGCTGAGGCGATGACGCAATATCACAAGCAAAACCCTTTTAATCTGGCTATTCTCGCCGGCGACAATATCTATAATAACGGCGAAATTGATAAAATTAATGCTGTTTTTGAGCGCCCTTATCAGTCGTTATTGCAGCAAGGCGTAAAATTTTATGCTTGTTTGGGAAATCACGATATCCGTACAGCTAACGGCGACCCGCAAGTTAAATATGCGGGTTTTAATATGCAAGGTCGCTACTACACTTTTCGGCGCGATGACCTACAGTTTTTTGCTTTAGATACTAATCATAATGCGGATTGGAAAAATCAGCTAATTTGGCTGGAAAAAGAGTTGAGTCAGAGCACAGCACCTTGGAAAGTTGTATTCGGTCATCATCAAATTTATTCCTCTGGTATATACGGATTGAATCAACCTTTTATTAAGACTTTAACGCCTTTATTTCAAAAGTACGGCGTGCAGCTTTATATCAATGGACATGAACATAGTTACGAACGAACTCGTTCGATTAATGGCACGACTTATCTAATTTGTGGTGCTGGCGCTGGTACTCGTCCGGTGGGGCGTTCTGAATGGACGGAGTATTCTGCTAGTCGGTTGAGTTTTGCGACGTTTGATGTTTATGAAGACCGGATGTTTGTGAGTGCGATTGGTACGGACAAGCGGGTTTTTGACCGGGGAGTGATTCAAGTGCGATCGGCTTAATTCAGATTGTTTTTCCAGACATATCAGATAAATAGAACTATGTCAAGCTGTCTTTGTTTGATATATTTAACTGGGACTTACATCTTAAATAAATTAGGACTTCACGGGTGGTCAGAAACCGGGTTTTTTCGTAGATTTCTCGTTAATAATCTTAGAATTTTCAGAGAAACCCGGTTTCTTTGCGTAAGTCCTATAAATATCAGCATTACCTCTTGACTTGAACTAAAATTCAACGTACAATGTATTGTTCTTTGATAGGTAGCATTAGAGGTATCTGAGTGAGCAATACGTCCGTAAGAGTAAAAACTAATCCCTTAGTAAGACCTTTCTTGAAGTGGGCTGGAGGTAAAAGGCAATTATTGCCAGAAATTCTTAAGTATATTCCTAAGCATATAAATAAACATACATACTATGAGCCTTTTATAGGTGGAGGCGCACTCTTGTTTGAGTTACAACCCCCAAAAGCTGCGATCAACGATCGCAACAAAGAACTAATTAACTGCTATCAAGTGATCAGAGACTCATTAGATGAGCTAAGGTCGGAATTAAGCAAGGATAAATATAGCAATAGTGAAACGTCTTATTATAAGATGAGAGACTTAGATCGTTGTTCAAAAAAATATGCAAAATTGTCTGAAGTGCAAAAAGCAGCACGGATCATTTATCTAAATAAAACCTGCTATAATGGTTTATTTAGGGTGAATTCCCAAGGTCAGTTTAATGTTCCCTTTGGCAGATATAAAAATCCAAATTTTTTAGATGACGTTGTTTTAAGCTCAGTGAATAAATACTTAAATAGCAATGATATCACACTGTCAAATCAGGATTTTCAAGAAGCTGTTGAAGATGCCAAACAAGGAGATTTTGTTTATTTAGATCCTCCTTACGATCCTGTTTCGGAAACAGCTTCTTTTACTGGGTATGATGTGAATGGCTTTAATAGAGACGAACAATCACGACTAAAAAAAGTTTTTGACGATCTAACTGCCAGAGGTTGTAAGGTGATGATGAGTAATTCTTGTACGGATTTTATTCTGGATTTGTACCAGGATTATCAGGTCAAAAAAGTTAGAGCAACGAGAAGTATCAACTCAAATGCCTTGAAAAGAGGTATGGTTAATGAAGTATTAGTTTTAAATTATGAAGTTTAGGATCGATAAATATGAGTAAAAGCAAGAAAACTGCAAACGATCGAGCTTGGGAAACACTGTTTGAAAGGCATCATATCTTAGAAGAGGTAGATAAAAATGGTTTTTTTGAAATAGAATCGGCTCAAATTAATCAGGAAAGAGAAAGTAGGCTGATGGCCAAGTTCGATCACTCTGTTAATTTGCCAGAGCTCTTTCGAGACAATCATTTATCAATCTTGCCAATTTCTCGCTCTAAATATGTGATCGGTAAGTTTGATACACACTTGAAAGTTGGATATGATAGTGAGATAGAAGTAATACCTGTTGAATTTCCAGCAGAGATAGAGAGTATAGATTACACAAATTTATATTCTGAAAGTTCGGCATTGCACTGTGCATTTAATATCGGTATTATAGATGATTTAGTCGGTGAAAAAACAGCTTATACTGTTTCTGGGAGAATGTCTACAGAGTCTTTTGACTTTAACATAAATCACCTCGCCAACAAACCCTATTCAATCAAGGTTAAAAATTCTCAGTGTGAGATAGATGCAGGATTTGAAAGTGACAACTATTTTGTATTGATCGAAGCTAAGAACTATGCGATCGAGGATTTTTTGATTCGACAACTTTACTATCCCTACAGATTGTGGTCAAAAAAAATCACCAAAAAAGTGATTCCAGTATTGATGACATACTCTAACGATGTTTTTAGTTTTTTTATTTATGAATTTAGCAACGATCGAGATTATAACTCTTTGAGACTGAGAGAACAAAAGAATTATACGATCGCTCCCGAACAAATACAACGGAGTGATGTTGCTCATGTGTTCAATAATATTGAAGTAATTGCAGAGCCAGATGTTCCCTTCCCACAAGCTGATAAATTTGAGAGAGTAGTAGATTTATTATCATTGTTATTAGAAAAAGATTTAACTCAGGATGATATTACAGAAAATTATGAGTTTAATGTCAGGCAGACTCAATATTACACGGCTGCTGGTCGATATATTGGACTGATCGATAAATATCAAAACCCCGTAACTCGTAAAGTGACTTTTGGTTTAACGAATGAAGGTAGGTCAATATTAGGTATGAGGCACTTGCTAAAATATCTAGCTTTAATTAAAAAGATTCTCGAACATGAAGTTTTTCATCAAGTATTTGAGTTAACGTTCGAGGGGGGAGAAATTCCGTCAAAAGATGCAATTTGTCAAGTAATGTCAAAATATCACTTACAAATCCAGGATACAACTATAGAAAGGCGTTACTGTACTGTCCGAAGCTGGGTCAGTTGGATTTTGTCACAGATCAAAGATTAAAAGTAGTAGAAATTACGCACAGACTCTACTTGTATGGTGCTGATAGTTGCACCTTACTACATAGATATGGGTTGAGAAGCTATTCCGAGCCCACTGCCCGATCGCCCCTAACCGACCAATTTAGCTCTGGCTGTGCCAAAATTGTCTAACTCGTTCACAAGTGTTACCAGTTAAAGATGAAACTGTGACATCTTAACCCCACCAAGCTCATGCAAGATTTTATTAATAACGTCTCTCGCTACCCCCGGTTTTTCATTACGATCTGTCTCGGAATCTTCTTTTTCCTGTTCGAGCGACTCAAACCTCTGCTCGCTCGACCCGCCACTGCGATCGCCCTTGTGAGTTCGATCATAGCCACCTTCGTCTTTCTAACTTTTACACTGCGGGCTATGTTAGGTTTGAGCCAGGTTTAAGGGCAAGCTGAACAGGGAAAAAGGCAGACAAGTCAGATTACCAAGACAAGAGAGCACTTCGACTTCGCAAGCGTGACCAGTGAGTGTCGATCGCGGGAGGGGAATTGACGAATTTTGAGTTTTGAGTTAAAACACCAACTCCCGAATTCACAGCCAATTCCTTGGCGATCGCACACTTACCAATAGTCACTGCGATAGATTGGAAGAGGACAATTAGATTCAGTAAGGATGGCTAGTCCTGAAGTGAGACCTGGGTCGTAGAAGGGGCCGTTCCCCTACCTGGAAACAGGAATTAGACACCAATCTATTTAGGGCTCTGCTTTAAATAGGTTTGGATAAGTTCTTAATAGCAGGAAGTTAGTCAGCTAGTTACGTCAGTGACCATCAAACAGGCTCTGGCTAACATCACATCGAGTACGGATGAGCTTTTTCCGGCTATCAACAGTAACGGGGAAATACTGCACCTCTGTTTCCCCACTTTCCCACTTAATTCTTAGGAAGCGGCACACCCCGCCCCGCTTTCCTCTCCCGTTAACCTGACGGTATCACGAGAGTTTCCAGCGGAAAAAACAGATGAAATTTGAACATATCTATCAATTCTTTCAAGACCCCCCTCCTGTTTATCTAAACAAGGAACTAGCAGTCTGCTACATTCTCTCCGTCTTGTTGCGCGGAGATTCCTACGGCACAGAACTGATCGGACAACTAGAGAGGGAATTCCCCATCTACCGACTTTCTGACACAGTGCTCTACAGCGCTCTCAAATTCCTCGAAGATGAAGCGGTGATCGCGGGTTACTGGAAAAAAGTAGAAGGACGTGGCCGCCCCCGCCGGATGTATCAAATCTTCCCCGATTGGCGACATCAAGCTCAAGACCTCGCTCGTCTCTGGCATGAGTACATCGGTCAGGGAAGTGGCCTTTCTGGGCGTCGCCACCGCAGTATGTTATAAGTCGAAGGCAGAAGGAAGAAGGCAGAAGGAAGAAGGTCAACGCCAAAAAGGGCACGGCAGTGCCGATGCCCCTACATCCTACGCTCTGTTACCGGGGAGCGGAGATGTTATCAAAGAGCGCTTTCTGCGATTTTTTGCCAGTATGCGATCGCGGGATGTTGTCGAAGAGGTGAATAGGTTTTCATAGACCCTCAACGATGATCCTTGGGCCTTTTTGTATAAATTTATGTAAACTAAAGTAGAGAATTAAAATTACACAAATTTATACCTGATGAATACTGCTGTTCTTCCATCAACCTTTGTGCTAACGCTGCTGTTGGCTGTAGGCTTGTTTTTCTTCATCAAGGCTTCTGTCAAAGACCGAACCGAACAAGTCAAACTCTCTTCCGACAGTGCCCAAGAGTCACTGTTAACCCAGCTACAACAGTATTTTTCCGATCGAGCTTACCGAGTTGCAGCCGTCGATGCTCCTAACTACCAAGTCACTTTTGAAGGCTTTGTGCGGCCGAGTTGGTTTTTAGCTATTTTTTTAACCATGCTGAGTGCTGGCGGTACTCTGTGCCTGGGACTGGTTTTGGCAATGCTGGTTCCCCAGAATGGTCAATTTTTTCTCGCTTTGGTACTGCTGTCCCCGCTGGCGGGAATATTTTACTGGAAAAAAGCTGGACGCTCCGAGCAAGTCTCTCTCAAACTCGAAGCTGAGTCGGGAAGCGAAACCAAGAGTTTAATTACTGTCAGAGCTCATCGCGACGAACTAGCAGCCATGCAAAAGGCTTTGGATTTGAAACCCGTAAGTTAACAGTTGAGCTAGATGCGGTCACGGCACTGCCGATGATGAGGTCACGGCAGTGCCGTCCCTACAGCAAAGAAGCCGATCGATAGATGCGATCAAAGAGGGTGTCATGAGTAACAATACCTATGGGTTTTCCTTTGACAAAATAAGTCACTACAAAAATGACTCCACCAGAACAAGATCAGGAAAAAGAGAAAAAGATTACTTGTTTTGGCTTGATTATCTGGAAACTATTTTATTAACTAACTGATCAATTAAGCCTGTATTGTAATATGAACTACAGATTTGAGCAATTTTATTTTCTGGATAATTACAGTTCCGAAAACTGATAATATTGCCATAGACTGCATCAGGAGGAAAAAGGGCATCAATATCTAAATCTATGGCTTGTAAATCAAAGATTTTTTCTTGAGTTTTGGGGGCATAATCTATCATTATACTAGAACTATAACCACATTTTCTTAAGATCTTTAATGATTCTTTAGTACCATCAAAAAACTGAGGAGACCAACCTTTATCACCTTTGCGTCTGTTGACTCCTCCTCCATATTCAAACATGATGATTGAGGGAAGTAAAGATTCTGATAATTCTGGTAATTGTTTAATTACTGAATATTCCCAACCTTCAATATCTAATTTTAAACAGGTGACTTTTTCGGCTTTAATTGTGTTCAGCAATTCAGCTAAAGTTATGGCTTGAACTTCTTTAGACTCGGTAGAAGAACCAAACCATTCAGGTGATAATGAATTAAAATTTTGATTAAATATACCTGCAAATTTACCTAAATATAATGTTTGCTTGCCATTCCGATCTGACAGGCAACTTTCCATTAAATTAATCTTGTTATTTTGGCAAATTTGACGTAATTTTTTGACTGGTAAAGGTTCAACTGCAATAGTAGAAAAACCTAATTTGGCAAAAATTTCACAATAAAAAGCAAAGGTTCCTACTCCTACATCAAGACAAACACCTTTTTGACTAGGATCGACTATTGGGAGAATTTCGGCTAATAATGACTGACAACAGGGTTCAACACGCATATTAAAGATAATGGGGATTTGGTTAATTAAATTATACTATACCAGGAGAATTGAGAGAGGAAATTGTCTTAAGTTTTTCTACCTACGACATTCAAATAACGCACATGACCATTTTTTGCTGGCATTTTATCTAAGTTTCCTACTTGACATACTCACCGCCCTAAAAGTGCGGTGATTCTTGACGCTTCTTTGAGGTCTGCTACCGAAATAGTCTTACGTCCCCTCTGCGTCCATTTATAGTCGTGGCAATGCCCTATCCCGACTTTGTTTATATTTTTGGCTGCGTTTTCATCTCTATCGTGAGTTGTACC
Organism: Microcoleaceae cyanobacterium UBA9251; assembly: GCA_003542015.1. GTDB lineage: Bacteria > Cyanobacteriota > Cyanobacteriia > Cyanobacteriales > Microcoleaceae > Microcoleus. Next base: position 16,888 of record DPLL01000267.1, read on the forward strand.
GCAGTTTAAACAGGTAATAGTTCTGACTTTGAGGTCTAATTTACCCCATCGATAGTCACATTTAGAACAGACTTGGCTGGTTGGTTCCCATCGACTAATTACCCTAAACTCCCGACTAAATTTGTCGCATTTAGCTTGACAAAGGACTCTAAATTCTCTCCATCCCTGCCTGCTAATCGCTCTGGCTAAGCGCCGATTCTTAACCATGCCCGACACATTGAGGTCTTCCAAAACAAGAACTTGGTTTTCCTTGACTATTTTGGTTGATAGTTTGTGCAAAAAGTCTTTGCGGATATCGGCAATTTGATTGTGCAACTTCGCAATTTGAATGCGGGTCTTATAACGGCGTTTTGAGTCTTTTTGTTGCCGAGCTAACCTGTGCTGCAACTTCCTGATTTTACGCTCTGATTTTGAGTATTCTGGACTTTTAACCTGGGTTCCGTCGCTGAAAGTAGCGAAGGTTTTTATACCCAAATCAATGCCCATTGAAGGATTGATGGGCTCTGAATATTGAGGTTCGACATCTACTACAAAACTTAGAAAATATCGATTTGCACAGTCCTTAATTACCGTTACCGAGCTAGGTTCTGAGGGCAATTCCCTAGACCTAATAGGACTGACCACCCCTATTTTTGCCAAGTAAACTTGAGTTCCTTTAAGGGAAAACCCAGACTTAGCAAACTCGGCAGATTGACTGTTGGTCTTCTTCTTAAACTTAGGCGCTCCAACTTTCCCCCCTTTTCTCTTGCCCTTATGGGAATCAAAAAAGTTCTTGTAAGCCTTGGCTAGATGCCTCAAAGACTGCTGCAAAGGAACAGACGAAACATCGTTTAACCAAACTCTTTTTTCGGTCTTTTTGGTACTGGTTAATAGTGCAGATAGTTGGTTGTAGTTTGGCAGTTTGTCAGCAGATTTGCACAAAGCTAAGGCATCATTCCAGACCACTCTCACACAACCAAACAACTGAGCTAAGCTCAATCGCTGTTGGTCTGTGGGGTAGAATCTGTACTGATATCTTGCTTTCATCGGAAAATCTGTAAGCCTCGTTTTTATTGTACAATATATTACACTGATCTGCCACAAATATCTGGGAAAAATACAATACTAAAAGCCGTCCTAGAAGGACGGGGTTTTAGACCCAATTTTCTGATAATTATAACCTAAATCGTCAAGGAATAGAACCAGATCTCGTTGCCTGTTCATAAAGTTGATCTATGGATATTTCAATTATACAAGCTGAGGCTTTTTTTAAGGTTTCTAGTCCTCCTTTAATTACTCTATTCTCAGATCCTGGCTTTCGGGTCTAAGTTGGCTGCTCGCGATCGCGCACAACAAGTCGAAAAAAATTCACTATCCTGAGAGTGCCCACTGTGACGATCGTCCCAAAGACGATCATTCTTGCTGCGATCGCTCCTTACACGCTTTTTTTCTAAGCACTTTTCGCTCTGATTTGCAGGTGGCACCCTCGAGACAATGAACATTTGCGCGCTTTGAAAGGAAAAGTTACAGAAACATTGCTTTGACATACCTCCCCGTCTATCAAGTCCGAGGATTCCTTGACGCTTCATAGCAACGCGCTCCGCAAGCGGTAGTCTTACCGTCGCTCCACGTCC
>DPLL01000278.1 GCA_003542015.1 Microcoleaceae cyanobacterium UBA9251
CCTCAAAAGTACCAATAAACACAGGCACACCGTAGCGCTCCACCAACCGAGAAGCCACAATCCCAATCACCCCATGATGCCAACCAGGCCGTACAACAACTAAAACCCGTTCCTGCTGCAAATTCAGCGAACTTTCCTCGCACCAAGCGATCGCTTCCTGTTCAATTTCAATACATAATTCCTGCCGGCGCTGATTGATTTGTTCGCACTCTTGCGCCCTTTTGAGAGCCAATTCGCGATCGTCCGTCGTCAACAATTCTATCACAATTTGAGGGTCAGCAAGCCTGCCCACAGCATTAATCCTAGGCCCAAGCCGAAAACCAATATCTTCAGGTTTTAAGGAATTTTGAGTAGGACTTTTCGAGTTAAGAAGAGGAGCATTTTCAGAACTTCCCGGCTGCACACCAGCCACCTGAATCAAAGCCTGAACACCCGCCAATTGCGAGTGAGGCAAAAGTCGCAAACCCCGCTTTACCCAGCGGCGATTCACCCCAGTCAAAGGCGCTAAATCCGCAATAGTTCCCAAGGTAAATAACTCCAGCAGCGGATTCACCAAACCGCCAACTTTCTTTAAATCTTGAGCCAGAGTAATTGCCAAAACATAAGCAACACCGACTCCAGCCAAACCGCGATAAGGCGAAGATTCAGCAATTAATTTCGGGTTAAGAATTGCATCAGCCGGCGGCAGTTGTGGCGGCAAATCGTGATGGTCTGTAATAATCACTTTTACACCGAGTTCTCGCGCTCTTTTCACCGGCCCAAAAGCGGCAATTCCGTTATCTACAGTGAGAATTAGAGCGACACCTTCCGAGTGAAATTCTTCCACAATGCGATCGTTAATCCCATAACCTTCCCGCATCCGACTCGGAATAGCATAATCCACCTTCGCCCCCAGAGCCCTCAGAGCTCGCAGCAACAAAGCCGTGCTCGTCATCCCATCAGCATCATAATCGCCACAAATAGCAATCTTTTGTCCTTGAGAAATCGCCTCCCGCAACAATCTCACACTCACCGCCAAATCAGGAAACTCATCCATTGGCTGTGGCAAAACCAGAGATTCCGGCTCTACAAATCCTTGGACTTCTGTCAGTGTATCGATGCCCCGATTAATCAGTACCTGGGCCAACAGTGGTGACAAGCCGATTTCTCTGGCAAACTGTTCCGCTTGCTGTGGTTGAGGCGCATAGATTTGCCACCGTTGGTTCGGCAACCGATGCAGATGGGAGGAATTAGAAGTGGGTAAATCTGCCACGGAAAATTGCGTTTAAAGATACATAGCTAATATTAGCTAATTTAAGTACCGGAATTAATCAATTGGAGATTTTAAATTTTAAATTAGAAAATTGTCCTAAATATCAGTCTTTTGGTAAAATTCAAAGACTGTTTACCTAGATGCTATACTCTCCCACTCCCCTGGGAGGCAAAAATGAGGTCTAGCAAGCATTTACACGGGAGCATCCCGATTTTGCATAGGCGAAGCATGACCGCTGTAAATCTCTGGTTATCCCTAATAAATTGTCTGCGGTCATGCTTCGCCCCTACGAATATATTTGCACTCATTGAGATGCACCCCATTTACACAGCCTGTACATTCCCTGATTCTTGATTTTAGCTAAAGAGGAGATTTAGATGACTGCTGAAAAACGACCATGGTTTCAAACTGCATTAAAGTTTCGTGGGTCTGTCATTCCCTCAATTTTACCCCGCGTCATACTGTGCGGTGGTTTTGGTTTTTTTATTTCACTGCTGTACTCTCTTGGTATTCCAGTATCTTTACCAATCTTGTCTAGCGTTGTGCCCAGCATTGTCCTCGGTTTATTATTAGTATTTCGGACAAATACGGCTTACGATCGCTTTTGGGAAGGTAGGAGAATTTGGGGAACTTTAATCATTGCTGTTCGGAATTTGGCGCGTCAAATATGGGTATCTATTAGCGACAATAAGCCGGAGGAGTTCCTTGAAAAAAAGTCAGCCATACGGTTATTAATTGCTTTTGCAGTCGCATTGAAGTTGCACCTACGCCAAGAGAAAATTAACTCAGAAATAGAGCCGTTTGTATTGCCATATCAGTATGAAGTTCTCAAAAAAATGAACAATCCCCCGCTCGAAATTGCTTTTTGGATTGCAGATTACTTGACCCAACAGCACGATAAAAATAACCTTGATGTCTATCGGTTGACTGCGATGAATCAGTTAGTCAATAACATGATTGAGGCCTTGAGTGGTTGCGAGCGAATTTTGAGAACCCCTATGCCTCTAGCTTACGCGATTCATCTAAAACAGCTATTGTTACTTTATTCCTTAGCACTGCCATTTCAAATGGTGAAAGATTTGGGTTGGGGAACGGCCCCAGTAGTAGCTTTAATTAGTTTTACTTTGTTCGGAATCGAAGAAATCGGCATTGAAATCGAAAATCCTTTTGGTCATGATGCTAATGATTTGCCCTTGGATAATATTTGTGCTACCATTCAGCGCAATATCGAAGATTTAATTTCTTTGTCTCCTAGCGTTCATAATCACGTCGAAGATAAGTAAAGTCCGAAGGAAGAAGTCAGAAGGAAGTTCGGAAAAACGGATTTGCTCGACGGATTTAACGGATATAACGGATGTAACGGAGGTCAGTCAGAAGGAAAAAGGAAGAAGGAAGAAGAAAGAAGAAAGAACACGGATTTTGACACGGATACAGGGATTAATTAACGTAAAAAGCGCTCGATTTTAGAACCCCGACTTCTTTATTAATAAGTCTGGGTTCTGGGTGTTGTGTTTGTTTTAGGTTGGTCTACTTAATTCTGATAACAAACCTCGCCAATCCAGCCAAAACTAACAATACAGGCATCAACCAATCGCCCCAGCGTACATACAAAGTCTGAGTTTGTCGTCTATAAATAGTAGCATCTTGGACTTCATAAGTATTAATTCGAGACATCCATAGCGTTTCGCCGTGAGGATTGACAAACGCAGAATAACCTGTATTAGTGGCGATCGCCGCCCATCTATCGGTTTCAATTGCCCGCATCACATCGAGAGCGTGATGTTGAGCGAGCATCGGCGGTTTATAATGGGCATTATTGGAAGCTGCGAGCATAAATTCGCCCCCATTCGCCGCCTGATATCGGAAAATTTCCGCAAAAGCCGAATCGTAACAAATACCGACAATCGCGCGGCCAAAAGGCGTGTCAAACAATTGCTGAGAATTCCCCGGTACTAAATGAGCATCTAAGGGAGAAAGCCGATTAATAATCCCGCCTAAAATTTCATAAAAAGGGATATATTCGCCTAAAGGTACTAGCTTGAGTTTATCATAGCGGCTGATAATTTCTCCTTTGGGGTCGATCGCAAATAAGCTATTAGTCATACTATCATCTTGCTGTCCAAAGCCTCCCACCCAAGCCGTAACGCCTCGATCGAGAATCGCTTGGTAAAAAGAAAGAGTAGAACGCTGATACTCATTTGTCCAGAAAAAAGGCAAAGCTGTCTCTGGAGTTAGCACAGCATCAACACCTCTATCTGCTAACTTTTTGTATCCAGCCGTGTAACCTTCCAAAGCCCGACGCCAGCCCTTTGAGTCAAACTTAATATCGTTCGGAATATTGCCTTGAATAATGCCTATTTTTAATGCCATTTGTGGCTCTACCTCTAAAGGGCGATTATATAAACTCCAGCCGATAATATGCAAAAATAGACACAAACTTACAGGCAAAATATAAAAAATCCAATTATTTCCTTTTACTTTTTTCTGCCTCGCCCAAGGGGGGAAGCGAAGCGGGGGTTGAATTCCATCCGTTACATCCGTTACAGAATCCGTTGCCGAACTTCCTTCGAGATAAGCTTCGGCAATTAAGCCATTTACTGCTACAATAGATGCTGTTACTGCACTGGGCCCGGAGAGTTGACCGAGGTGCAAAATTGCTAAATTGTGCGGGCTTTGGGTGTAAGATAGAGATGTCCACCATAAGGGAGTGGAACTCCAAAGACTTTCTAAGGCGCACCACAAAGCTGTACCAATTAAAACGCGGATTAATGCTGAGAATTTGGAGTTACCCCCCCCAGCCCCCCCTTGTAAAGGGCGGGAGTCAAGAAGAGAAATTTTTCCCACTAAAGAGAGAGAGTTGAAAGTTACAAATAGCCACGCCCAAACGACGACTAATGCGGCTCCCCAGAGAGTGATGAAGGCCCAACAAAAAAGTGCGATCGCCAAACTAGGCCACCAAGGAACCCCCAACCAAGTCATCGGGTGAATTCCCATAATCCAAGATAAAGCTAATCCGTGATAGCCAATTCCCCATAACAAAGGAAGAAGCAAGAAGGAAGAGGGAAGAAAGAGAAATTTTTGTTGTTTTACTTGTTTTGGTTGTTCGTAACTGACAACCAGAATCCATAGGGGAACTAAGGCGAACCAAGCTAATAACCAAGCATTAACTGGTGCGGTTGTCAAGGCCATCAAAATACCGCTGAAAAAGGCGATCGCCCATCCTAAATTTTTAGGTATCTGAACCGCGATTTTTTGAAATTTGTGTCTGTTAAATATCGCCACTGTGATTATTGCCAAAACTCATAATTACCAATCAATATAGAAGAAGGAAGAAGTCCTGAGTTAGTTGTTAGTTATTAGTTATTAGTTGTTAGTTATTAGTTGTTAGTTATTATAATAACAAATAACCAATAACCAATAACTAATAACCAATAACTAATAACCATTTACCAAGGACTACCAATCATTGTGAAAGCAGCCCAATAATAGGGATGAGCAAGATTGCGATCGCCCATGCTTGCCAATTCTGGACTAATTGGCGCCTCACTCCCAGCCCTCTTCGAGGAGAAAGCAAACGAGCCCCGCAATACCCCCTGTTCAATGCGGACATCACCCCTAAGCATAGCAATCTGTGCTTGTCTGAGAGCTTCTGCTTTAATTGGGGCTGTTTTCAATTGTTGATAAAACTCGCTCATCAACGCCAAAGTACCTTCATCTGAAACATACCACAAACTCGCCAAAACAGACTTAACTCCCGCTTGAAATGCGAAGCCAGCAAAACCCAATTCAGTTTGTTCGTCTCCCAGTGCTGTGCGACAAGCAGAAAGCACCAGTAACTCCACTGGCGGATTATTCCATCCTAACTGCCTGAGTTGATTTAATTGCAACTTTGTGTCCCACAGTTGAATGTAAGAGTCGCTTGCTGCTCCCGGCTGGAATTCACTGTGAGTTGCTAAATGAATAATTTGATCGTGCCGTTGATTGCGTTGAGATTTAAGATTGTTTAGGGTGAATTGCTCGTTTAAAAAAGATTTTCCCCGCCACAAATCTACAATATTAGCTAGTTCTACGGGTACTGCCGGCAGGGGAGATAGCTTAGTAAATTGGGCGGCTCCCATTGCTAAAACAGAGGCATTTTGGAGCGATTTATAGCGGGTATCTGTGAGAGAAATAGTTGGGATCTGAGCGAGCGAATATTTTTCTACTAGGAACTTTTTGCCGTCGTAAAGAGCTGCTAAAGGGAGACTTCGCAAACCTGTATCTAGTGAAAAAAGCAGCGTATTGATGTCTTGACTCTGCAAATCAGCTTCTAAAGGTGCAATTAGCCGATCGTAAAGTTTCTGAGCTGACTCTTTGTAGCTGGTGGTGTTCCGTTTCCGAGGATTGGAGATTTCTTGTCTGAATTCTTTTGCTAATGTGAGCAAGCTGGTGCGATCGGCTTGAGGGACTGTCTTTCTAATCGCAGCACCATCTGGTGTGAACAATAAAAGTTCTAATCGATCAGACAATAAGTTAACATAGATAATTGCCGATCGCTTTCCTGTTTGAGAGGCAATTTTACTCAAACTTTCCCGCAGATTTTCGGCCGCAATTGGTTGATTGGTAAAACTATCGCCAAAATAAGCCGAATATCGATCGGCACGGTTTTGCTCGACAGATAATAAGTAATTCACATTAGAAACAGTGGCAAGATTACCAGGAGGATTTGCTCCCCCGCTGGGAATATTCGGGGCCCCTGGCGGCAAATTCTCCCCAGAGCGACCCCGCATTTCAGTTGTATTCCCTCCACGGGGCTGCGGAGGATTGCCCACAATGCCGGGATCACCAATTACCTGAATATTATTATTAGGAGGAACCCCAGACTGACTCTTAGAACTAAGCTGTCCCTCCATCCGAGAATTGGGCTGGATCTTCGGCAACATAGAATTTTGCAGAATATTGACCTGAGCCGACTTGTTATCAACAATCCGGGGCAGAGATAAAATCTGAATATTATGAGGAATTAGCCCAAAATTATTGTGAGAAATAAGCTGTCCATTCATCTGAGAATTGGGCTGGATATTCGGCAACAGAGAATTTTGAATCCTATTCCCCTGGACCCGAATTGTGTCAACCATACCGGGAGGAGACATGGGAGGCTGCGAATTGTTGGGAGCGCTGATATTCCCATTCAAAACAGTGGGTGATGCAGAGTTATTCTGAAAGGAATTACCAGGTGTCTGAGGATTTCCCCCATTACTATTGTTAGGAGGAGAATTCGGATTTTCCGTATTAGCCGGATCGCGGGACATACCGCCATTACTATT
>DPLL01000277.1:0-4992 GCA_003542015.1 Microcoleaceae cyanobacterium UBA9251
GACTTTGAAAACACGCCCTAGTCTCTACCCAGTCAAGAAATTGCCGAATAAATTTTATTTTTTTGCCTAAATCCCTAATCTTCCCGGCAACAATCGATCGAACTTTTTAGAGTATTAGCAACCTTAAATGACAAGCCTTGTTACAGCTCATGAAATTTCGGCTCTTCAAGTCAGTTTTTAGCGCATCAATTATGGCGATCGCCACTTTGATGCTAGCAAACAGTCCTGCTTTTGCCCAAACAGCTTCATTTTTCTGCGGCGCTTCTGGTGGCTATCCAGCGACAATAGCCGACCAAGAAGGCAAAAATATTCCCGTTATTCTGTGGGTAGCTGACAACTATTTCAATGAATCGGGAGAAGATGCGATTACTCGGTGTACGCGAGTCTCAGGAATTCTCAACAATTCCCAATCCCAGGGAAACTGGGATAATATTATCACAGCAGGTGCGTCTCGCACTGGACAACCGATGATTTGTGCAGCTAATCCTCAAGACGGTTCCTGTAGATTATTATATCAAATACCGAGAGGGCAAAATCCAGAACAAGCCAGACAAGAACTTTTAAGAAGAATCAAAAATCCTAATTTAAGTGTTTCGCCTATTAAAGTAAATTAGTTATTGGGAATGGGGAATGGGGAATGGGGAATGGGGAATGGGGAATAGGTTATTGGTTATTGGTTATTGGTTATTGGTTATTGGTTATTTACTACCAATTGGCAATTAGCAATTACAGTCCTGGACGCATCAACTCTATCTGTAGGGTGTGCAATGCACACCTTACCATTACCGAACACAAATAACAAATAACAAATAACAAATAACAACTAACTATTGACAAAGAGTTGAAACTCTTGTAAAATACTCTGTTTGACTGTTGAAAAAATTACAGCTTTGCTTCAGCAAATCTTCTAACCCTTCAACTTTCCTCAACCAGACAGTGCCATTGCTTCCAGCAACAGCAATTTGCTTTCCATCTCGACTCCAACTTGCACTAACAACATTCTCTTCAAACTCAAATTGAGCAACCTGCCGCCCTGCTAAATTCCACAGTCGCACTGTCTTGTCAATTCCCAGTGTAGCAAGTCGTTCTCCGTCAGGGCTGAAACTAATTGATTTCGCGTCTAAATGCAAAGTTTGAAATTCATTCACTAATTCTTGTTTTGACAAATTCCACAGCCCGACTTTACCATTCAATGTTACTGTAGCAAACCGCTGCTGATGTCGATCGGGACTAAAGCTAATACCAATGGCCCCCATCGACAGTGTTTTTTGCAAATTTCCCGATAAATCCCAAATTCGCACTGTAGATTTGCCATCTAAAGTAGTTAAAAAATCGCCGATCGCACTAAAATTGACACTTCTAATTAAGCCATTATGTCCGGGAAGTTCCACAGGAGATGAGCTTACCTTTGGGAGTTGTGAAAGTTGCCAAATTGCCGCACTGCTGTTGATTCCTGCCGCCGCTAAAAAGTTTCCGTCTGGGCTAAAGCTGATGCTGGTAACTGAACCTTGAATTGCTGGAAATTCCGAAATCTTTTTACCTGATAGATTCCAAAATTTAACAGTGCTGTCTCTGCCGGCTGTCGCTAAAAACTTTCCATTTGGGCTAAAGCTTACCATATTTACTGACTTCTGTAAAGCTTTCCATTCAGCAATCTTTTTCCCTGACAAGTTCCAAATCCGAACTCGATCGTCTACTCCTGCGGTTGCCAAAAATTGTCTGTCTGGGCTAAAACTNNTTCGCTAATTTTATCGAGAATTACTTGTAATGCTAACAGCGGTATAGTTGCTGGGTATTGTTCTAATTCCGGTTGGTTTTTAACCAAGGTTTTCAATTTTTTACCTGCGGCGATCGCCCTCAGTAAAGCTTCTCGCAAAGCTGGATTATTTGCGGTTTTTTGAGATACCGCTAACAGCAAAGCATCGCTGCCATTTTGTTCAACTTCGATACTAGCTTGCGCTAGTTTAAACCTCTGATAAGCGAGAGTTGAAAAGCAGATCGCCCCAACTAAAGATGCAGCCAGTACCGCAGAACCGATACCAATCCACTGTTTGGCTTTTTGTTTGGCAGATCCAGCTTCTACCTGAGCTTTTTGAGTTTCTATTTGAGCTGAATGCAGCAATTGATTTTGGTGGCTTAAAATAAGTTTTTGGCTGGCGGTCAAAAACTGAAAATCTTCGTTTCTCAAACTTTTATCCGCCGCCCAACTNNAGAATTCAGCCATGCTTTGATTGCTTCTGAGTAAGGCGAGAGTTTTTCTAAGTCTTTTTCTATTAAAAATTTGTTAAATACAGCTTGATAAATTGGATTAGAAAGTGTGAGTTTATCCCCGTGCTTGACGATTAATCCACTCAATCGCAATTCCATTTGTTCCGGGCTACCGTCGGGGACAATTTCAACTTGCTCTAAAATTTGTTTATATAATCCGAGTCGCCTCACAATGCGCTGATTTTCTCTAAACAGGCGATCGCGAATTGTAGACAAATGTTCCGGTACATCTTGCGCTTCCCAATTTTCCACGATTTTCAAACGCACTACTTTCTCAACCCACTCTTTAGCAGTGTAAATTTTATCTTTCTCCCCCCCGAATGTAGGGGCGGTGCCCCCNNAAAGGTTGCCCTCCCGTCCAATACAAAACCTCTCGCAAAACTTCCTGAGAGCTGTCTGTAAGCTCTGCCAACCCCGCTGCTAGCGGTTGCGCTTCTGTTTCGTCAAAACCAGTTAATTCTATTGCCTTGCCTATATTAAAAGGGGTGTTGATGCTGGCATTTTTGTCGCGACACAGATCCGTCGGCGATGCGACTCCTAAAAGCGCCCAAGTTAGGCGATCGAATTCTGAATTATTGGCGCGTTTATTGTAGCACGATCGAATTAAGGCTAAAAAATCGTCGGCGGGAAAATCCAGGGCGAGAATGCTGTCGATTTCGTCAATAAAAATGACAATATTGCTGGAAATATTCGCTAAGAGTACAGTTTCGATGAATTCGCTTAATCTTTGAACTGGGGCTAAAAAAGTGCGATCGCGCCACCAAGTCCGCACATTGACAACATCTGACAGATTAAAGTTATTTTCGAGAATGCGTAACAGACCAGCATACCACTGTTCGGGAGTCACGCCACGGTTGCCAATTTCCGAAATGTCGATCGCCGCACAAGCAATTCCCTCATTTCTCAGCCGTTGAATTGTCCGCACCTGCAAGCTAGATTTTCCCATTTGTCTGGAATTTAAAACATAACAAAATTCGCCGGCTTTCAATCCGTTATAAAAGTCGTCGTCTGCTTGTCGTTTAACGTAATTGGGAGCATTATTTGTGAGACTCCCACCGACTTGATAGTAACTGGGTTTTGTGGTAAAATTCATAAATTAGTTCGGCGGTTGAAACCGCTACTATACAAACGAAGTCCGCCTGCGCGGACTGAAGAATCGAAGCGGTATAAAAGCACACTTTTGTATGATACATTGTACCATAACAAGTAAATTAACTTAATCAAACCTAAGATACAAAGGGCGAAACAGCTTGCTATATAAGCATTATTCCTTCTGACTGACATCCGTTACATCCGTTACATAATCCGCTGCCGAACTGCCTTCTATTTACACTACACCATGAAAACTGATTGGATTGGATATCACCAAGAAAAAGACAAGTTAAGAACGGAAATTTGGTCTTTGCTGAAACAGCAAGCCGCATCTGTTGGCGATCCGTTCGGTCATATTCCCAACTTTGTCGGTGCTGAATTGGCGGCTGAAAAATTGGCAACTTTACCAATTTGGGAACAAGCAAAAACGATTAAGTGCAATCCAGATGCGGCACAAATTCCGGTGCGGATGCGCGCTTTGCAAGAGGGAAAACGGCTGTATATGTCAGTACCGCGCTTGACAGACGATCGCTGTTTTGTCGAGTTGACTGCTGAGGATTTGCAGAGGCAAAATATATCTATTGCCGAAAGTGCGATCGCCCGCAAAGCACTCACTTCTGGAAAATTGGTAAGTTTTGCAGAAATGGAGCCGATTGATTTAGTAATAGTCGGCTGTGTAGCGGTGACTCGCAATGGGGGAAGAACCGGCAAAGGTGCAGGATTTGCTGATTTGGAATTGGCGATGTTGACAGAATTCGGGTTAGTAGAAATCGATACACCAATCGTGACAACAGTCCATCCTTTGCAAATTGTACAAGATTTGTGTTTGCCAATGCAGGTTCACGATTGGGCGCTGAATTGGATTGTGACTGCTGAGGAGGTAATTGAAACTAATACAACTTATCCGCGTCCAACTGGGTTAAACTGGGATAGTTTGCGATCGGAACAGTGGGAACAAATTCCGATTTTGCGAAAGTTGAGAGAGCAAGAATAGATAACGAGTTTTTTTGCTATACTTGTCTAAAGTTTACTATTGTAGAATATGAAAGTTATTTTGGGCGACATCACAAAGCTCGAAGTTGATGCGATCGTGAATGCTGCAAATACCAGCTTACTTGGTGGTGGTGGAGTAGATGGAGCAATACACAGAGCAGCAGGATCGGAACTTTTTGATGAATGCCGATTACTTGGAGGATGTAAGACTGGAGATGCTAAACTAACTAAGGGATATAAATTGCCTGCACGCTTCGTCATCCACGCAGTAGGGCCAGTATGGCGGAAGGGTAATGATGGAGAACCGGAACTCTTAGCCGAGTGTTACCGTAAGTGTATGCAAATTGCCGCAGAACAACAGTTTGAGAGTTTGGCATTTCCTTGCATTAGCACCGGCATTTACAGCTTTCCTAAAGCTCTAGCAAGTGAGATTGCAGTGAAGGTATGCTCGGAATATATACAAAATAATGGTGGTTCTCAAAAAGTAATTTTTTGCTGTTTCGATCAAGAGAATTATGAAATCTACGAAAGGATTCTATCTAAATACAACCCTAAAAAACCTCTCTAAAACTTCGTCTGATGCACCCTACAAGTTAAAACTCCTTATCATATAGAGGAGACGGCAGTGCCGTGTCCCTA
>DPLL01000277.1:5046-5175 GCA_003542015.1 Microcoleaceae cyanobacterium UBA9251
GGGTTTATGAGATTGTTGGTTTTGGGGAATTATTGGCAGGTTTACCCGCCCCTACATCTGGAATTATATGATGATAGAGCGATCTACATTTTACGCGATCGCGCTTAAATGCGATCGAAAATATTGCCG
>DPLL01000276.1 GCA_003542015.1 Microcoleaceae cyanobacterium UBA9251
GAGTCCGCAATTCGTGGCTCATAGAAGAGAGGAATTCGCTCTTGGCACGGTTAGCTCTATCCGCAGCTAAGACAGCTTTTTGTAATGCCAATTCTGCCACTTTGCGTTCGTGAATTTCTGTTTTGGCTTGTTCAAAAAGAATCGATTGCTGGATGGCAATTGCTAGCTGCACGGAAATTTGCTGGAGAGATTCTATCTCAGAAGAGTTCCAATGCCTTTGATTCCGACAGTGATGAGCAATCAGTAGTCCCCATAATTTTTCACCTTGCAAAATCGGAACCACGAGGTTAGCTTTAATTTCAAACTGGCTCAGTAAATTACGGTGACAGTTTGAAATATTAGCCGTGTAAATATTGTCGATCGCCCGAATGTGCCCTTCCTGGTAAACAGACACGTAGTGTTCCCGAAAACAATTATCATTAATGTCAATTCCCAAAATCGGCATCGTACTTTCTGCCACTGACTCAACGGCAATAAAGCCACTCCAATCTGGGTTAAAACGATAAATAACTGTTCTATCAGTTGCCAAAAAATCCCGGACTTCTTCCACAGCCATTGTCAGCACTTCTTCCAGGTTAAGAGAGGAACGAATCCGCTCTTGAATGGAATTCACTAGCCTCTCCCTTTTGAGTTGTTGCTGCAAGGTGATTTCCGCCTGTTTGCGTGCAGTAATATCTACTCCATAACCAACGCACTCCATAGGTAGACCAGCAGCATCTTTTACCAACTTAACCTCATCGTATATCCACCGATAACTACCGTCTTTGTGCCGTTCGCGGTATTCGTAGGAAATTGATTCTTTTTCCAATATTTGAGCGAACAAATTACTCACATTTTCTCGATCTTCTGGGTGAATCAGGCTATGCCAATCAAGGGAACCATTCAGAAAATTTTCCGCTTCGTAACCAATCATTGAAAAAATATTTTCGCTAACAAATGTCACGTCATAATTTCCGCCTACTTGGCAGCTAAAAATTACGGCAGGAGTTGTCGCCAATAAATATTGCAAGCGTTCGGTAACAGAGCGCAATTTTAACTCGGCTTGCTGGCGCTCCCCAATTTCTCTTTCTAAGCATTTGTTCGTTTCTATCAACTGGGATGTGCGTTCTTGCACCTTTATTTCTAAGTCGTCATAGGCAATACGCAAAGCTAATTTTGCCTGTTTTTTTACTAAGATTTCCGCCTCTAATCTGCTATTAATTTCTTCTAATTCTTGGGAGGTTTTTAATGAAAGAAATTGTGGCAATAGTGTTACCATTTGTCCCGCCGTGTAACAGGAAACCAGTGCAGTGATGGCTTTTTCTATCCCAGATAACCAATAGGCGGAATGCCACAGAGTCCAAATTTCTAGCAAGTGACCAGTGCCGCACAGAATAATAAATGCACCAAATAAAGCAAAAATTCCTAAAAAAGGAACATCCCGCCGTTTCAATACAAAATAAATCAGCATCATGGGAATTGAAAAATAGGCGATCGCAATTAAAAAATCGCCCGTTACGTGGAGCCACACCAAAGGCGTTTGCCACAGATAGCAATGACCGTGTGGCATATATTGAGTAGGAGAAAATATATTTTTGACTAATTCCAACATAATGTTTGCGATTGGCAGATAATACAGTTGGCTGGGAGTAATTCAGGGAGACATCGGAGCGACGATTCTGGTGGGTGACTAAATTCAATCTTGTCGCCTTTCCCGGACGATATTTCCTAGACGTGGGTTCCAGGCATCGGGTACTTTGTTTATGATGAATAAAAGTAGGCCGATCAAAATACTTTTAATTAATTTAGCATTAATTGACAAACCATTAGCAATGTCAACTGTCACATTTTAATTGTACCTGGACTAACAAATGTGACACATACATGACATTTTAGCTAACGATCGAGAAACAGCCTCAAAAAAGTAGGCACGGCTCCCTTGCAGCTAGGAGCACCAGCGCCTCTTAAAATTAGGTTATGCCGATCGGTCAGGGAACCCTGAAAACACAAGATGTAATGATTGTCAATAGTTTTAATCGATAGAGAGACCCATTCTCAAAAAAATGCCTTGCTATGAGGCGATCGCTCTCAGCTTTAGAGTCGATCGGGAAAATTTTTCAGCACTGCGATCGCGATCGCGGTTTAAAAAATAAACTCGTTCGAGTTGAAGCAGCGCAATCTTGACCAAATAATTAGTAATGAGTAACAGGAGTAATTGGGGTAAAGCCGAGATCCGTGCAGTCTATCGAACTGACAATTATCGCAATCTTAACAATCCTGAAATCGAAACAAATGCGGCAGCAAACGACAGCAGCAAAAAATCTCAAACTGCACGTAAAAAAACCTTTTTTATGTTATATTCAAGATAAAGTATTTCAGGAAAACCCTCTAGGGGATGACAGTAATTTACCAAGTTGTGGATAGATACAACTAAATTTATTCTACAATGATAGTTGTCAATCATCAATTTGATGTTCCTAAATCCCGTGAAAAATGTTGTATTGTTCGACAAGCAATTGCTTTTGAGGCAAGCACAGTTAACGTAACTTAAAAAGTAGTTTATCGAAAGCGCAGACAAAGATGATTAATCTGATACAAGAGCGTGCTACCAAAGAGCAACTTGAAGAAATGTTGGAAATCCTGAGCAGTTATATTAAACTGGCAGTGGATATCGAACGGGGAATTTTAGCTGGTGGTGGAGAGCTTCACGCTGACTGCGAAGCTGTATTGCTGGAAAATGGGAGCAAGCAAGTAGATATTTGGGGAGCAGATTGGTATCCGCTGACACAAGAAGTAGGCTATGAATCTCTCATCAATATCCGCCCCCGCCAAAACAATCGTTCGATGGAAATTTAAGATCCGATGATTCGAGATCGAGTTGCTCAGATCGTTCAACGGCTATTAGGAGAGTTATGAGAGATTGGAATGCTTTAAAGTCACGCTATTTGCGAGACGAACTGCCGGTTCGTCTGGGAAATTTAGCATCAAATTTGGCACGGATTAAATCCCGATGTCAAAATGCAGATCATAGCGAAATAATTGAAGATTTACTGGAAGAAAGCAAGCTGTTTATTGAATGGACTGCTGCCGATACAGAGATAGAAATAGCTGCTGAGTTAGTTGAGTTGCAGGTTCAGTTAGCTTGCTGGCAGTATTCTTGGGCTGAGATTCGCTCGAACGTTCAGCAACGAATAAAAGTTAGCGAACAGGTAAAAATCTGGTCATAAAAAGTGCTGAATATGTCGGGTTTGTTGGCTGCGAATTAGATAAGTGCGCGATCGCTCTTGATGCGCGATGTGCTATTTTATCCATAAGAGCGATCCCCTTACGCAGTCGCAAATTCGGTAAACTGACGCAAACGCGGTGGATGAAAGGCGAGGACAATATCTTCACAAGACACCCCCGCTTGCAGTAAATCGGTTGCAATACCGTCCTCAGTCCGGTCTTCTTCAATCCAGATTTTTCCATCTTTCAGCGGGGTTTGAAATTTATTATCGTACAAGTTAGCTGGAATTGCCAAGTATAGTTTGAAATCTCGGGTTTGAGCTTCGACAACTTCTTTGTAATGGTTTCGCAGTTGGTTAAATTGCCCGATATTTGTTGGGCAAATACGACTTTTTGTACTTGCTTTTTTAAATTGAGCGATCGCCCCCTTAATCCAGACCCTAATTGCCGATCGCGCTTAATTCCTTCAATGTAACGCAAATAGGCGGCGATCGGGCGCGACAGTCTTTTACCCACCTCACAGCTCAACCCAACTAAAATCTTGAGAACCGATCGCCATAATATTTGAATAATCGTTTGAGAATTATCGCCAGCAACAATTGGCTATCTCCACCGCGCCAAGGAGGGAGCGCGATCAAACTAGCAACGATAAAACGCAAACTCTGTATAAACTTACCCGCTTCCAGGTAAGCCAATCCTAAAACTGCCAGTGCAATCCCTTTAAATAAAGAATTATTAACGGTTTGAGCGAGCGCTAAAGCTTGTTTTCCATAATCTAGTGCTTTAGAAATGTCTCCCAGTGCGCTATAGAGATAAGAAAATTGCGATAATGACTGAGATTCGTGGTGTTGATAGTGATATTGACGGGCCAGATCCAAACATTGCTGGGTTTTTTCTAAAGCTAGTTGAACCTCATCTTGCCAAGTATGAATAAATGCCAGAGTTAGTAAGGCGTAACATTGAACGCTTATATCACCACTGTGTTGATTAATTTCCAAAAGTTCTTGGGAGCAGGTTAGAGCGGCTCTAAAGTTGCGCTGGTAACAGTAGACTAAGCCCAAATTCACCAATACAACACTAACTTGATGGCAATTGCGGTTTTGGTGTCGTTGCTGGTACTGTTGCTCTAAGGCATCTAAAGCTTTTTGGCGTTTACCCAACTGAGCATTGGCGACGGCAAGCCGTCCGAGAGCGTACCATTGGGTTTGCGTATCGTTAATAGTACGGGCGATCGCTAATGCTTGCTGACAGTGATGAGTCGCCTGATGAAACTGTCGCAGGTGAATGGCTAAATATCCCAAAGTCGCCAAAGTTTGACCTCTCTCAACCGCTGTAGACGAGCCTTCGCCGTAACTATCTTGCTCCCACCCCAAGCTTTCTAGCGATACGGCATCCTCCGATTGAACGCGACAGCGAGATTCATCAATTCGATCCAATACCTGCAACTGCTGCTGGCAGTAATTCCAAGCTGTTTGATATTGTCCCCAATTGCCGTAGCAAAGTCCTAAACCACCAAGTGCTTTAGCTCGAGCTTCTGTATTGTGATTCTCTGTGGCTAATTGTAATAAACGCTGATAGTAATCGACTGCGGTGGGAAACTGACAAAGATGGGTATAAGCAGAGCCCAGGTCGTTGAGACAAAGACAATCCAATTGGGGATTAACTTTACCTAATAAAGGTTGACATAGAGCGATTTGTTCTCGGTAAAGTCCCCAAATTCCAAGCTGTTGGTGTAAAACCTGCGAATTCCCTTCGATATTAGGACGAACAAATAAAATTTGGCGAATCAGATCCCAGGCTTTTAACTGTTCTAGATGGTGAGCCGCCTCCAAGTAGCCTCGGACTTGTTCGAGTTGAGAAGCTTGGTTATGGGGTTGATAGTGCTTGAGCCAGTAAAAAGCGGCTCGTAAATGCGCTTTTTCATAGAGAGTCGGTTGTCGATCGAGAGGATGTGCATTATTTAGAACCAACTCTCCTGCTGGTGTCAAGCAGCAATTTAAAATATGGGATTCTGTTAGCGTCTTCAGTTGCAATGCTCGATCCAAGGCAAAATTCATAACAGGATCTCTGGTTTAAAATTAACAAGATGCTGGAGCGCGATGCTGCGAATTAAACTGTGAAGCCGATAGAATACGCGCCCAACCTTAGAGTCTGTTTCTAGGAGAAAGCGGCGTTGTAAGGTTTGAAAGGCAATTATTTGCGCTTCTTTAGGAGAATCTGCAATTAATAATAGCCAAGCAGTTCGATCTACAGAGCATCGATAGGTAGCTCCCATACAGAGCAGAATGTAAGCCAAAGGAGATGAAACGCGCAGACGGATAAATGTTCGTTCGATGCGGCACTTAACTAGATCGGTTAAGTTGATGCTGTAATTGGCTAAAGTTACTGAGTCGGCGCTCGAACGTAAATCAGAAGCTATTTGCTGTTGTTCAATGGTTACAATCTCTTCGCCATAATCGTGCCAGTAGGCTTGAATGTCGCGGTTGTATGGACTTTCTCGAATTTCTCCAGCGATTACTCGCAAAGCAAGCGGATGGCCTTCATAAACCCTAACGATGCGTTGTAAATATTCACGTTCCTCATCTGTCTGAGGATAAACTTCCCAACTCCCAAAAAGTTCGAGGGCTTCATCGGGATTTAAGCCTTTGAGGTATTCTAGGTGCGATCGATCTAAATACCGTCCCTCGGCTATGACAGGGAGGCGATCCTGAGAAGTTAGAATCAAGCGAGATGGCATTGGTTCTACTTGGATAAAGCGATCGAAAAATTGGGCAAATAAGGGATCTTTGTAGTGAAACTCGCCGCTCACGCTCGTTTCCAGGATTTCCTCAACCATGTCGAGGAGCAGCAAAGAGGGATGGGTTTGCAAATAATTAACTAAATCGATGACCAGTTTTTGAGACTCGTGTTCTGACTCAAAATCCGATCTCATCTGCTCTTTTAAAAGTAAGCGAGCGAATTGTTCAAAGGTTTGCTGCTCAGCATCAAAGCGAATTACATGAAGGAATGGCCATGTTTGAGCGATCGCTGGTTCTAAACTCACTCGAATTGCCAGAGAGGACTTGCCAATCCCTGTAATTCCTACTAGCATTAGGACGAGACAAATGCCTTGAATCTTCTCAGTTAGCGCATCAACTAACGATTCGCGCCCAACCCAACGAGTTTCATCCTCATCTATGGAAAGTGTAGAATAGTTGGGTGACGGTGAACTCTCTAATAGTTCAAATTCTGGTCTATAAAAAGCAGATTGACTAGCGAACTGAGATTTTCGATGTTTAGCATAATGCTTGAGGACGCTCTGAAAATTCAACTTTGTCACTTTTTGTCGTAGAGCGGTTGAGAGCATCTGCCAAAGTTGCGATCCAGTATCTTTGATATAGCTATAGTCATAGTCAAAAGCATTAGCAATCTGCATATAAGACTGTCCTTCCCAAGCTTGACAAAAGACTATCTTCTGCACATTGTTTAATTGCTTTATTTCCAGAATTTCCTCAACGATATTTAGTGCCTCATCATCAGTCATTTTTGCCATATAGACTTCTAAAATAACTATTTCTATTCGATCTCAGGTAATGATATCACTTTCGGCCGCGCCGGAATGATATAGAGGACACGGCAGTGCCGTGTCCCTACCGTGATTA
>DPLL01000275.1 GCA_003542015.1 Microcoleaceae cyanobacterium UBA9251
TGACTATTAAGCCTAGACCCCCCCTAGCCCCCTTGAAGAAGGGGGGGACAAGAGTCCGATCAAAGTCCCCCTTCTTAAGGGGGATGCGAGGGGGATCTAGACTCAGGTAAAAATGAGGTTTCTCAAGGCTTTCAGTCTTAAGTTGACACTAAGAAGAAGGGCACGGAGCCCTGTCCCTACTACACCTGCGGTTTTCAAACTCATCATCTCAAATCCGCGCTTCATCATCCCGACAAACTCAGTTATTTAAGATTGTGCTTGACACAGCCAATCCGTACAGTTATGATTTAATATCATATTTAACACCAATTTACATTTCTAGCTCAGTATAATCACGCAAATAATCTGAAAAAATGAATTTAGGTCGCTAGTCCTAGGGCGGCAGTGTTTGGCAGAGCAAACGTCATTTTTATTTGAAATTTAGGTGCATCTATATGGGACAGATGATAATCAACGAATTCCGGCGCAATGGAATGTTTCAGAGCAATGAGTATGTGGAATTGCTGCTGACAGAAGATTTGACTGCAACTCAACTTCAGTCTTATTTTGTAGGCGATGCAGATGGTTCAACTACTATCAAAAGATCTGCTTATCAGTTCAGGAATATGGGAGATATTGCTCCTATATTCAAGGCAGGAACCATAATTGCGATCGGCGGTTCAAGTGTAATTCCTGCTAATGATATTACCTACAACCCAGTTCCCGGCGGAACTAATGCTGACTGGAACATTCAATTGCTGATCAATAATGGTGCTGGTGGCACATACCTAAACAATGTTTTATCCAGCACTAATGGTTTTGGAGGGGATTTTGCAGCTTCCGATATTGCGTGGGTAGATACTAGCAGTGAGGGGATTACTTCAATTGATTCGATCGCCTGGCCGACTACTGGTTTAGGAGCCTTTGGAAATGCAGCTAAAGTGCAAATTGCAGCACCAAATAATGGTGGAAATGTCGAATTTTCTAGTGCTATTGGTGGAGTCAACAAAACTGCGAATTATGCTGTAAATAGCCCCGGTTACCTCGGTTTACCCAACGGCGGAATTAACACTATTTATATTAACAGCCTTCGCAACCGGCAGGCAAACAGCGCTCCAACTTTGGCAAATCCTACTGTTAATCCACCGTTCCAAATTAACGAAGATATAACCAACTTAGCTAACACAGGATTTAGTTTTGGTGGCTATCTTGCCGAGTTAGGTGGTGATGCTAATCAGGATATTTTAGGTGTCGCAGTTACGGGAGTTGACAATACTAACGGCACTTGGCAATTCTCGACTAATGGCGGCAATACTTGGACAAATTTTGGTACTGTTTCTGAAAGTTCAGCAACTGCGATCGGGCCAACTGTTGTTTATAATGGTTTACTTGGTAACACCCCCAATGCTCAAGGTTGGCTGAATTTGACCAATTTAAATGTTGTTTCTCCTGAGATTACTGCTTCAGAAATATTTAGCGGGAATGGAACTAATTTAAATAGCACTGCTGCTAATAACATCTATGCGGGCTATAGCAACAATCCTTTAAATCCATCATTTCCGGCGCTCGATCGCACTTCGGGATTTAGTATATCTTTTAATCTGCAAATTCTCTCAGAATCGCGCACTAATCCTAATCGAGCAGGTTTTAGTATTGTGGCGGTAACAAGCGATCGCAAAGCCATTGAAATCGGTTTTCAACAGCTATCTGCAACTTCCGGGAATATTTTTGCCCAGGGATACGGTATTACTCCCAACGCAAGCGGGCAAACGAATAGCTTGTTTGTGGCTGCGGAAAATGTTGCTTACAACACGAATCTTGCTACTAATTATACTCTGAAAGTGCAAGGGGAAAATTACTTTCTTTCTAATGATAGCGAGGTAATACTAAGTGGCCCGCTGCGAGATTATGCTGCATTTAGCGGTGCGATCGATCCTTATGAAACTCCTAATTTCCTATTCCTAGGAGACGATACTACTGAGGCCCAAGCTAATATTAACCTGACGCGGGTTTCGGTGCAAACGCCTGGGAAAGTGCGTTTTTTACCCAACCCAGACTATTACAGNNAATGGGTGTCAACGCTGGTGTTACTGGGGGAACAACGCCGTTTAGCACTAATGCCGTCACAGCTACAATTACCGTTAATTCAGTCAATGATGCCCCCTCGTTTGTGAAAGGGTTCGATCGCACCGTCAACCGCAATGCAGGCCCACAAAGCGTTACTGGATGGGCTACAGCCCTTTTTCCAGGCCCCGCCAACGAGTCGGCACAAAGCGTAAACTTTCAAGTGGTGGGGAATGACAATGCAGGTTTATTTAGTGTAGCACCGGCGATCGACTCTTTAGGACAATTAACTTTTACGCCCGCCACAGGTAAAACTGGCCGTGCTACTATTACTCTAAACCTGAAAGACAGTGGCGGTACAGCTAACGGCGGCGTGGATACTTCGCCAAATCAAACTTTCACTATCAACGTCAATAATACAGGTACATTTAACTTTAGTGATGCAGATTATACGGTTAATGAAAACGGTAAGTTTGCCACAATTACTGTGACTCGCACTGATGATATTAATGGAGTGGCTAGTGTCGATTATAACACAAGTAATGGCACGGCGAATGCTGGTAGCGATTATACTGCGACATCGGGTACTTTGAATTTTGCGATCGGCGAAACGAGTAAAACTTTCACTATTGAAATTATTGATGACACCTTAGTAGAAGGTGATGAAACTGTTAATCTCAGATTGATTTCTCCGACTAATGGGGCTGATTTGGGAACGATTTCTACGGCTGTTTTGACTATTGTAGATACGACGCCAATTCCGACGCCAATT
>DPLL01000274.1 GCA_003542015.1 Microcoleaceae cyanobacterium UBA9251
AAGCCCGATCCAATTTTGGCAGATCTAGAAGCGGTTTTGAAATGTTGTTTGAAGAGACTCGGCCACTCAGGAGAGTAGGATGAGGGAAATTGAGCGGAAAGCGGAATTCTTAAGGGGATAGCAAGGCTGAAACCATTGATATCAAGTATTGAGTCTAATGCGGATAAAAGGACTTGAACCTTCACTCCTCTCGGAACCAGAACCTAAATCTGGCGCGTCTGCCAATTCCGCCATATCCGCATGATTACATTTAACAACCATAGCACATAACTATTTGATATGTCAATCAAAATCGAGAAACCCGGTTTTTTTTCCGAAACCGGGTTTGCTTCTGAGTTATAGCCACAGCAATTTTCCCAATTTCTGACTCGTCGCCTAGTTTTTGCCCAGCATCTTCCAAGTGATTTCGTCCACCGCGCCGTCTGCCTTCAAACCTTTATACTCTTGAAAGCTCTTGACAGCCGCAGCAGTGCGGGCCCCAAAAATGCCGTCGATCGGGCCTGGATCGTAACCCTCTACTTCCAAACGCACCTGTAGTGTCTTCACCTTGGAACCAGCAGCGCCTTTAGTTAAAGTAGTTACGGTAGTTGGAGCATTGTTAAGAACAGGAGCATTGTTCTCAACAGGAGCATTGTTCTCAATTGCAGCATTTTCCTCAACAGTTTTAGGGACGCTAGCCGGCTCGGCAGCTAAAGCAGTCCAAGTGTCTTTGTCTACGATGCCGTCTGACTTCAACCCCTTAGACTGTTGAAAGTCACTGACGGCGGATTTGGTGCGGGAGCCATAGGAGCCGTCGATCGTCTTGATCGCGAAACCATGAACTTGTAAGCGCCGTTGTATAGCAGCAACTTCTGGCCCGTCGGCTCCTACCGATATAGTTTTTTCCTTTTTGACTGGCTGTTGCTCCCCTGCATAAAAAGGCTTGTTAAACATCTCCTGCTGGGAATTTGCGTCTGGGGATGCTGAGGCTTCCGGGTTGGCAGGCGCCACAAAATCTTGGCGCTGCTGTTCTTGGACAAAGGGTTGAGAGTCGAAGGCTGCGTTGGCATTCCTGGTTAAGCCAGGAGCGAACATAGCCACTAGGCCGAGAATCGTAGCAGTAGTTACACGCATAAGTTTCATGTGGTTGATAAAGTTTACCTATTCTAATGTTTCTAAATCTAATTGTATTACCCGGACTGCTTTCTGAAAAATATCTGGGCTGGCCACTATCGGCTTTACTTGTATACCTTGGGGGTCATCGATTACCGGGTAGATATTGCTATTCTCAAATGACGTAAAATTCGCCGTATTTGTGGCGAATGTAGCGGACAAACGGATCGATAGTTAAAGGAGAACCGGTAACTCGATCGAGCAATTCGACAGCAGTGTATTTGCGGCCGTGCTGATAGATGTTTTGTTTTAGCCAATCGTGGAGTAGGGTAAAATTGCCCTGTTCTATTGCTACGGGAATTTCGGGATTAATTTTAACTGCGGTTTCGTAGAACTGGGCGCTCATTAAGTTGCCGAGGGTGTAGCCTTGGAACATTCCGCCGATCGTCCCAACATACCAGTGAACATCCTGCATTGCGCCCTCGCTATCGTTAGCGGGGACGATGCCGAGGTCGGTTTTGTAGCGTTCGTTCCAGGCTTCGGGGAGGTCTCGCACTGCTAGTTTTCCAACTAGCAGTGCCAATTCTAGGTCAAAGCGGATGGCGACGTGGAGGTTGTAGGTTACTTCGTCGGCGTCGGTGCGAACGAGCGATCGCCCAACTTTGTTAATTGCCCGGTAAAATTGGTCAGTGGGTACCAGTCCCAACTG
Source organism: Microcoleaceae cyanobacterium UBA9251 (assembly GCA_003542015.1). GTDB lineage: Bacteria > Cyanobacteriota > Cyanobacteriia > Cyanobacteriales > Microcoleaceae > Microcoleus. Next base: position 1,802 of record DPLL01000274.1, read on the forward strand.
CCGCAAAAACACGCCTTGCAGTTGCGGGTAAAAACATTCCCAAAAGCCACGACTGCGACCGACTAAATTTTCCCAAAGCCGGGACTGGCTTTCGTGAACACCGGAGGAAATGCCACCTGCGAGGAGTGTGCCTTCAAATTCGGGGGAATTTCCGAGTTCGTAGAGGGCGTGTCCTGCTTCGTGGATGCTGCTAAAAAGTGCTTGATCGAGGTGGTCTTTGTAGACGCGGGTGGTGATCCGCACGTCGTCTATGGAGAAGTTGGTCATAAACGGGTGCAAGGTGATGTCTTGTCGTCCCCGTTGGAAGTCGTAGCCCATACGTTCTACGACTGTGCGAGTGAATTCTAGTTGCTGGGCTTCTGAGAAGTCTTGGTGTAAGCAGGAGTCGTCGGCCGGGGGTTGGGAGGCGATGGCTTCGACGATGGGCACTAATTCTTGACGCAGTTGAGCGAAAAGCGGGCGCAAAATGGATACTTTCATGCCGTAGTCGCTACGATCGATCAGGGGATCGGCGATGTGTTCGTATCCGGGGAAAAAGTCTGCGTATTGCCTGCTTAATTCTAGGGTTTTTTCGAGTTCTGGTAAGACGGCGGCAAAGTTGTTGGCTGCTTTAGCACTAGCCCAGGCTTCGTAGCAGTCGGCTTGGTGGCGGCAGAGTTTCGCCATGAAGGCGGAGGGGACTCTGGCGGCGCGATCGTAATCTCTGCGGGCGACGCGAATCAGGCTAGCGGTGTTGGAGTCGTAGGGGAGGCTTTGTTCGTAGCCACGTAAGTCTTCTAGGAGTTCCCCTATTTTCGGGTCGGTAAATTTTTCGTGGGATATTTGTTTGAGGGTGGCAAGTTGGCGGCCTCGGGCGATCGCACCTTTGGCCGGCATATAGGTTGCTTGATCCCAGTGCAGCAAGGACGAGACTGATTCGATGTCAGTAATTTCGCTGAGACGGGCTGCGAGTTGAGCAAATTGTACTTGAGTTTTGTCTAGGGTTTGCATGATTGGGGTTAGCGGTACTGTTTTGCCGACAAAGGTTGCAGTGCGGCATTCATATTAATCAATCATTGCTTACCCTGAAATAAAGCCAAAAACCGCACATCTTCCCGTATTGTATGCAATTTTGAGTCATTTTTGCGGATTTTACGATATTTTTGGGGATTGAGTTCGATCGCCTTGGACAGATTTTCGATCGCTTGGCGGGTGCTGGTTGCTAGGGCTTCCTGGCTGTTTTTTTTAGATCCTTCACAATGTTCAGGACTTGTTTTTCTAGGGCGTACACGCAGGCTTGTTGATAGTAGAGGTTTGGATCGTCGGGTTGGAGTGCGATGATTTGATCGTAGGAGGCGATCGCTTCGGCAAATCGTCCTATTTTTTTGAGGGCTACGGCGCGGTTGTACCAGGCTTCGACATTATCTGGCTGCAATTCTATGGTTTTGTCCCATGAGGCAATTGCTGCTTCAAAGTGTTTTAACTTAGCGAGGGCTAGGCCGCGATTGTACCAGGTTTCGCTGTCGTTTGGTTCGATCGCGAGGGCTTTGTCCCAAGAGTCGATTGCTGCTTCAAATTGTCCTATTTGGGCGATCGCTGTACCGCGTTTGTTCCAGACTTGGGGGGGGGAATTTGGGCGCAGTTGGAGGGTTTTGTCGTAGGAGGCGATGGCTTCTGAGTAGAGTTTTTCATCTGCTAGGGCTACGCCGCGGTTGTACCAGGCTTGGTGCAAATCTGGTTTCTGTTCGAGTGCTTTGTCGTAAGCTGTGATCGCTGCTATGTTGTGCCCGGACTTTCTGAGAATAAATGCTTTGTTGTACCAGGCTTCGCAGTAGTCTGCTTGGATTGCGATGGCTTTGTCGTAGGAAGCGATTGCTGCGTCGAAGCGTTCCAAGTTGGCTAGGGTGTTGCCAAGGTTTGTCCAGGCTTCGTGGTAGTCTGGCTTTAATTCGATCGCTTTTTCGTAGGAGGCGATCGCTTCTGAGAGCCTGTTTAATTTCCGCAGAACATTGCCGAGATTGTACCAGGCTTCTGGGTTTTTTTGTTGGATTTTTAGGGATTTGTTGTATGCTGTGATCGCCTCTTGTAGCTGTCCTAATTTTCTGAGGGCTACGCCTTTGTTGTACCAGGCTTCGGGAAATTTTGGTTCAAGTTCGATCGCTTTTTCCCAGGATTCGATCGCAGCTTGGAATCGTCCCATTGCTTCTAGGGCGTTGCCTCGATCGTACCAGGTTTGAGGGTCTTGAGGATTGAGTTCTATGGCTTTTTCCCCACTAGAGATCGGCTTTTCTCTACTAGCTAATTTTTGCAAGAGGTTTCACCTCATTTTTTGTCAAATTATTCGGTCAAAGACAGCACTTGTTTTTGAGATGTTATCTTAAGAGGCGATCTCGATCGCGTTGGAGCGTTTTCGACCGCCACTAAATTTGTTATTGCCGATCATTTTACAGGAATTTTGCAACTTTTTCAAGTTTTTTTAGTAAATTTTTAGGTGTTTGGTTTGTCTGTATAGATTCATACTAATTTTTGATTGTTACTACGTCGAATAGAAGAAAGGGCGATCGGACTGAGGTATGACAAACCTCACCCAAGAACACTCGGCGGTTGAAACCGCGTCTTGTCAAACGAAGTCCACTCAAGCGCGGACTAAGAAATAAGAGGCAATCCTGGACGGATTTCAATGTAATTATGTCATTCTGAGCGTAGGCTTTGCGAAGAATCTCACAGATGCTTCACTTAATTATTCTATCATATCCTGTCGGCTAGCTTCGGTTGAAGAGTATTTTTGATGATACCGTAGGGGCGGGTTTTACCAACAATAATTGCCTCAAACCGACAATCTCATAAACCCGCCTCCGCCCAACAGCAAATCCCTATCCTTGAATCAAGGCTTGAAACCGAGTATCCGATCGAATGCTGTCAAAATCCGAGTCAGTTTTTGCCAGTTCTCGGCATTTGTCTGGATTCAGACTGATGGCTTGCTGCAAATTCTGAATTGCTTGGTCAATCTGACTGTGTAACGCATGACAGCCAGCTTTATTATAAAATGCTGCGTGAAAATCTGGTTTAAATTCTAAGGCTTTGTTGTAGGAGGCGATCGCTGCTTCAAACAAGCCTAATTTATACAGAGCACAGCCGCGATAGTACCATGCTTTGTGTAAACCAGGTTTGAATTCTAAGGCTTTTTCGTAGGAGACGAGCGCCGATTCAAACCTTCCTAAATTACGCAGTGCAAGGCCCCGATTGTACCATGCTTTGTGTAAATCTGGTTTTATTTCTAAGGCTTTGTCGTAGGAGACGATAGCCTCTTTTGACAAGCCTAAATTACGAAGTGTATAGCCCCGATTGCTCCAGGCTAGGTGATAATCTGGCTTGACTTCCAAGGCTTTGTCGTAGGAGGCGAGCGCCTCTTTTAACAAGCCTAAATTACGCAGAGTACAGCCCCGATTGTTCCAGGCTTTGTGTAAATCTGGCTTGAATTCTAAGGCTTTGTCGAAGGATGCTAGCGCTTCTTTTAACAAGCCTAATTTATACAGTGCATAGCCCCGACAGTACCAAGCTTTCTGATGTTCTGGTTTGATTTCTAAGGCTTTGTCGAAGGAGGCGAGCGCCTCTTCAAACAAGCCTAAATTATACAGTGCACCGCCTCGAATGTTCAAAGCTGCGTGATAATCTGGTTTGAATTCTAAGGCTTTGTCGAAGGAGGCGAGCGCTGCTTCTACTCTTCCTAAATTATACAGTGCATGGCCCCGACAGTACCAGGCTGTGTGTTGATCTGGTTTGATTTCTAAGGCTTTGTCGAAGGAGGCTATCGCTGCTTCAAACAAGCCTAAATTACGCAGTGCAAGGCCCCGATTGTACCATACTGCGTGTTGATATGGTTTTAATTCTAAGGCTTTGTCGTAGTCGGCGATCGCTGCTTCTAATCTTCCTAGATTACCCAGTGCATTGCCCCGATAGTACCATGCTTTGTGAGCATCTGGTTGTAATTCTAAGGCTTTGTCGTAGGAGGCGATCGCTTTTGCGTATTCTTCAGCAAAGCTATACAATAAACCTTGTTCTAAAAACAAATCAGCTTTTTGTTCTGGTGTGGGCCCATACTCATCAATGAAAAGTTGAATTCTCACCAATTCCCGTTTCCGTTCTTGGGGAGTCAAAGCTAGATCATCTTCTCGGTTCCATCTTTCCCAACAAGCTTGCCTTTTTTCAGATTCTTGAGTCATAATTTGATATTTATTTGAGAATTTTCAGGTATTTTTTGCAGGTTCAATCTTGCTCAAGACTAACACAACTAAGCTGACAATACTTGAGTCGCCGTCAGCAATAATTCGGGAAAAGTGGGACAAACAATTTGTTCATTATCTCTAAACTTAGTGCACTGATATTTCCCTTCAGCATTTAGCGAAAACACAAATACCGTCGGATTTTTCTGGTTTCCCAAATACTCTCTTTGGCCAATTGCCAAATAATCAATAATCCAGTATTCAGCAATGTCCAAGCGTTCGTATTCATCTAGCTTGTCAACATAATCATCTTCCCAATTAGTAGATACTACCTCGACAGCTAACTGAATCGGCGATTCCAGTGCGGTATAAGATTNNAAACTGTCTGTCTGTATATTCAGCAACATCATCGTGATTTCTGGTAGTTGCCATTTTGACAATTTCTCCGTTCACCAATTCATAAATACCATCTTCCGGGCAAATTGCCATAAATTCGTTAAATTTTAATTTTTGTTTGGTGATTGCAATCATTTTTTTAATTCTCTCCAAACTAAACATTAACTGGTTCATAGCCCAAAGTCATTGGCGACAATTTAAGACTGAAACCCATAATAAATGTCGCTTGTAGTCGAGTC
>DPLL01000417.1 GCA_003542015.1 Microcoleaceae cyanobacterium UBA9251
ATCGTGCTTAAAGGAGACATGGACGGCATAACAGCAGCCGAAAAAATCAGAATCAATACAAATGTACCAACAGTATTTTTAACAGCTTATGCTGACGAAAAAACACTGCAAAGAGCCAAACTTACAGATCCGTTCGGCTACATAGTCAAACCATTTCAACAACAAGACTTGCGGGTGACGATCGAGATTGCCCTGCACAGACGCGACATCGAAGTAAAAATGCGGCAAGCTCTCCAAATTTCAGAAGCAAGTGAAGTACATGAAGAAGAAGGCGGCAAAACTCGGTGATCAATTGGTACCGGCATAAGGGAATCAAAAAATATGCCGCTGGCTTGGCGTCTGTGAACAAGACGCCTGCTTTGCATTTAATCCCGCGAGATTTTTGATGGTTTTATCGCTTTAGGCGGAAGGTCGAAGCTGTTTTCCCACAACAGCGCTCCGGATGATGACATCTGGGGCCCTCGTGACGGGATGGTTTCTAAGGACGCTTTGTTGGGCTGCGAATTTATCAAAGAGCAATATCTGTTGCACATCCTAAAAAATTTATTAATTTTCTAACTTTTACCAATACTCAGGTTTACTCAACGCTTTTACGCAAAATGATTGACCTGCTGGTTCAATAGAATTACTAATTAGTGATTGACCAAGCCATCCTTCTGGATATGTAAGTTGTAAAGGCGCTTTCACCGTTTCTTCTTTTACAGGATTAAAGCCAGTCTTTGAGTAGTAATTAGGATTTCCATAGGTCATAACTAATTCTACTCCTTCATCTGTCAATCTCTTGATACCATAATTAATCAATTTCTGACCAATGCCTTTGCCTTGGTAGTCAGTATGCACAGCAACTGGAGATAATATAAATGCACAAATACTGCTTTCAAAAGTTAATCGGCTAAAAAATATACAGGCGATAATTTTTCCCTTGTCAACGGCGACAAACCCATATAAGTCTTTCTCGTCCGTTTCTGTTATTAATTCACTCGCCAAATTCCCAATAAGAATACCTTCAGCCTGACCTTCTGAGTCTGTGAACACCTTTGTAAAAAGGCTTTTAATTTCATCAGCATTGTTCGGGTTATATGAAAATAGTTTCATCATCTTTTGTTTTTCGTTGCTGAAAAAACATGACTCTTTAGCAGCCCAACTATTGCTTAAGCCGACAAGTCGGCTTAAGCAGCCTGTGGGGGTGTTATACTGATTGTTCAGTATAATAGACTATGTGCGGATGCATAGATTATAAGCCCACATTCTCAGAAAAGGCAATAAAATGACACAACAAAACCTACCCAGACCATTCCCATCTCCAAAAGTTCCTGAAACCAAGCCCCCGCAGGAGAAAAAACTCCTTGACCGCTACCGCGACATCATCGACCTTAAACATTACTCCTCGCGCACCGGCGATACCTACATCTTTTGGGTGAAGGAATTCATTCTCTTTCATAACAAGCGCCATCCTAAAGAAATGGGCGCGCCTGAGATCAACCAATTCCTCACCCATCTTGTAACGGACAAAAAGATCTCTGCCTCCTCGCAGAATCAGGCTCTCAGCGCCGTCTTGTTCCTCTACCGCCATGTTCTTCATATCGGATTGGACGAAGCCAGCCTGTCTGAATTTCGTCCCCAACGCGGAAAAACCGAGCCGACAGTCTTGTCCAAAGATGAAGTCAAACGCGTCTTTCAAAACATGACCGGCATTAACAAATTAATTGCCCAAGTGATGTACGGCGGCGGACTCCGTGTCATGGAATGTATGCGCCTGCGCGTCAAAGACATTGACTTCGACAACCACACCATCATCGTCCGCGACGGTAAGGGCGAAGATGACCGCATCACCATCCTTGCTGATTCCGTCATTGAACCTCTGCGCCTTCACCTGCGCTATGTCAAAAGCAGCCAGAGAATCTGCTGAAGAAAAAGCGCGCCGCCAAAACCAATATATCTCAATGGTAGCCCGCGAATTGCGAAACCCACTCAACGCAATTTTACTCTCTGCTGAACTCCTAGAGATCGATCGCACTCACAGCGACTCATCCAAAACCAAAACCCTGCGACTCGTCCACTCAGCTACCCAGAAAATGAACCAGCTAATTGATGATATGCTGTTCATGGGTCAAGCCGAAGCAGGTCAACTAAAATATCATCCATTACCAATAAATTTAGTTGAATTTTGTCAAGACTTGCTGGATCAATTGCAGTTAGGAAATGAAGCCCAGCACCAACTGACATTAATCCCATCAAACGTTACCAGTGCGATCTTAGATCAACAATTACTGCATGGAATTCTTTCTAATTTAATTATTAACGCTATAAAATATTCTCCAAACGGTGGCAGAATTACCTTGGAATTGGAGTATCGTCAGGGAGAGTCAGGAGACAAAGAACCTGACTATCAATTTGCAAATTCTCACTTGACAAATCTTAAATCTCCTTCAGTAATTTTTCGCGTTAGAGACGAAGGTATGGGCATTTCAGAAGCAGAATTAGGGAAAATATTTGAAATGTTTTATCGGTGCAAAAATACTGGGAAGATTAAAGGTAATGGTTTAGGATTAACTATTGTCAAAAAAGCCGTTGAATTGCAAGGAGGTGCGATCGCCTGCGAAAGCAAAGTCGGCATGGGCACAACGTTTACAGTCGCGCTTCCTTACGTTGCACTTTCCTGTAAGACTCACTGAATCTAGAAATTTTCCCTCTTTATTTCTTAGTCTCTTAGAGAGGGACTTCGTTTGTGTAGGCGCGGTTTTAACCATTTTTATAAGGCTTCTCTGTGCGCATTGCGCACCCTACAAATAAGTTTTCTAGTCATCAAAAGTTTGGCAAAATCCACTCAACCGCTGCGGCTAAATTTGCTGCAATAAAATCCGGTTTAGTATGGTGCTGATATTCCCCACTCAACACACTTTCACCGTAACCAGTCTGTACCAAAATACCAATACAGCCGGCATTATGAGCCAGATCTACATCTGTTGCTTTATCCCCCACCATAAAACTATTTCGCAAATCTAAATCCTGTTCCCAAGCGGCGGCTACCAACATCCCTGTATTCGGTTTTCGCCAAGTTGTATACCGCGTAAATTCTGGGTTGGTTCCGCCTTCTGCTTCGCTCAAATAAGGACAATAATAAAGAGCATCTAATTTTGCTCCTGCTTCATTTTCTAATAACTGACAGAGACGTTTGTGCAAAGCTTCTACATGGCTGAGCGGATAATAACCCCTCGCCGGCCCCGATTGATTGGAAACCAGACAGCAAAATATTTGTTGGTCATTTAATTTGCGTACAGCTTCAGCTACTCCGGGGATTAAATGCAAATCTTCTACTTGGTGAATGTAGCCGGCTTCGATATTTAATACGCCATCTCTGTCAAGAAATACTGCTCGTTTCATAGTTGTACTATATTTGATATAACTCGGCGATTGAAATCGCGTCTACACCAGCAAAGTCCGCGCAACGCGAGACTGAATAAATTGTCCTCGTTCCCAGACAGAAACAGGTAGAGCCTGGGAACCAGTTAGTTTTTAGCCGCCCCAAACTTTCTTTAAAACATCTTGAGGAGAGATGTCCGCCATTTTGCCAGTAGGAGATTTAATGCCCAAAAAGCGATCGCTCTTGGGCAGTAATTTCGCCGGTTCAGTGGGACCGAACAAAGCTATTGTATAAGTTTGAACTGCTACAGCTAAGTGCATCGGTGCACTGTCAGTACACATCATCAAATTAGCAGCAGCAATTGTCGCAGCTAACTTGCCAACATCATCGGGCGAAGTAACTTTCACCTTCGGACACAACTTAATTAGTTCGGTCACAAAATCAGCATCTTCTGGCCCTTTAACCACAACCACGGGCAAATTTGGCTGCCGCTGCTGACAATCTTCAATTATTTCTTTCCAACTGTCGATCGGGTAAATTTTGTCAATACCTTTAGACAGAGCTAACTGACTGGAACCGCCGTGAATTAAAATGTAACCGCTTTCTTTAATTCCTAACCGTTGCTGTTCCGCTTCCGCCCACTGAATGTCCATTTTTGGTACATTAATTGCGAGCGCCGGACAAGGATTTTTAATCTTGAATCCTTGCAGCAAATCGTGGTACATTGGAGCTGCGTACTGTTCAGTTTTCAGCGGTACGGGATTGGTGAGAAATAAACCATTGTTGTTTCCCGCATAGCCAACTCTTTTGGGAATACCTGTCAGCCATAGCAAAAGTCCGACACTCCACCGCTGGCCGAGGGAAATTACTGCTTCGTATTCGCGATCGCGAATTACGCCCAGTAAATTACCCCAATCCGCCATCGCATTCCGGTCTTTGAAATTGTAGGTCAAGACTTCTTTAACAGACTTGCAGACTCGGTAAGCACTTTTTGCCCTCGGTTCCACGATGACATCAATTTGAGCGTCGGGATAAGACTGCTTGAGGTCATCGAGGGTGGGGAAAAATAAAATTTGGTCGCCAATCCCGCCAGGGACAAGTGCTAGTATTCGCATCATAACGATCGGGCTATTATTTATACAAAGTAGCTCTCAGCGATCGGCTTTCAGCTATCAGCTTATAGTATTTCTAGACTTTAAAAGCTACTGGCTGACAGCTAAACAACTGACCCAAAAGTACAGGACGCTCTTAATATATACCTAGTTGGGTTAGGAAGGGTTAGTTAATGCACTTATTGATTCCGGCCGCGGGTTCGGGGCGACGGATGGGGAGTCAGCGGAACAAACTGCTGCTGACTTTGCTGGGAAAACCTTTGCTGAGTTGGACTTTGGCTGCTGCTGAGGCTTCCCAGCAGATTAGCTGGATTGGGATCATGGGTCAGCCAGAGGATTTTCCTGATTTTCAAGCAATTATCAGGGATTTATCTCCGAAAAAGCCGATCGAACTGATTCAAGGAGGCGCAACCAGACAAGAGTCAGTTTACAACGGTTTGCAGGCTTTGCCACCAGAGAGCGATCGAGTTTTGATACACGACGGGGCCCGATGTTTGGCAACTCCTGAATTGTTCGATCGCTCCGCAGAGGCACTTTTGCACTGTCCAGGCTTAATTGTTGCCATCCCGGTAGCCGATACGATTAAGGTCGTAGACGAGCGTCAGATCGTGCGATACACACCGGAAAGGAGCTATTTGTGGGCGGCCCAGACTCCCCAAGGATTTGAAGTGAAATTGTTAAAGCAGTGTCACGAAGAAGGGCGACAGAAGGGTTGGGAAGTTACAGACGATGCGGCTTTGTTTGAAAAATGCGGTTTACCAGTACGAATTGTGGAGGGAGAAGAGACGAATTTGAAAGTGACAACGCCCGTTGATTTAGCACTAGCTGAATTTATTTTGCGGCAGAGAAGAGAAAAGAGGAAATAGAATTTATGTAATTGATGATGAAAAAATTTTAACCGCAGATGAAAACAGGAGATAAACGCAGATGAACGCGGATGGGATATTATCTGCGTTCATCTGTGTTCATCGGCTAATATCTGCGGTTAAAAAAT
>DPLL01000414.1:0-3973 GCA_003542015.1 Microcoleaceae cyanobacterium UBA9251
GGCAAATTTAATCAGATAGATATTCCGAATTTAGTTGAACAAATCGAAAGCATGGGCAGAAGTGAAAAACGAGAATTGAAAAATTGTTTAATTGTGCTTTTGATGAACTTACTAAAATGGGAATATCAGCCAGAAAAACGTAGCCAAAGTTGGCGGAGCACCATCGCAGAACAGCGTATCTGTATTGAAGGATTGCTAGAAGATAGTCCGAGTTTACAACCTCTGATTTTAGAATTGTTTGATAATTGTTATGAAAAAGCTTGCCAGAAGGCTGCGGATGAAACAGGGATTAAATTAAACTTTTTCCCGAAGGAATCGCCTTTTTCTATCGAAGAAGCTTTGAAATTAAGTTGTTTTGATGAAGTTAAAGCCGAACAATAATAAACTGCTTGAGGATATATTGAACCGCGAAGACGCGAAGGACACGAAGGAAGAAAGGGGCGGGTTTGATCAAAAATAATTGCCTAGGCCTCTCATCATGGTTAATTCATTAATGTTTAATGCGATCGCACTTGCCCTATTCCTGCTATACTTCAATTACTAATATTCACAGCAAGCACCGTTGGCGACACCAGCAGCAGGGCGAAAACAATGGAAACAGTCGAAACAGTCGAAACAATGGACGATCGCACGCGAACTCGTTACTGGGGTACAGTTACAGTTATAGACGAAGGCGATCGTTACAGGATCAATCGCATTCAACTCAAACCGGGCCACCACATCAGCACCCAAATGCACTATCACCGCAGCGAACATTGGGTTGTTGTCTCCGGTACCGCGAAAGTGATCTGCGATAACAAAGAAACTATTTTGATGCAAAAACAGTCAACCTACGTTCCCATGAATACGCCTCACCGTGTGGAAAACCCAGGCGTTATTCCTCTGGTGATGATTGAAATTCAAAATGGCGAATATCTCGGCGAGGATGACATCATCCGTTTTCCCCAGGATGCTGACGACGAAGAGTGAAACTTGACCATTAAAAATATAGGGGCAATTCCTCAATTGCCCCTATATTTTTATATTAAGCTTGTTAAACACGATCATCTGAGCTCACAACAGGCGATCGTCCTAGGGTAAAGCAGCATTCTTCAACTCTACATTCGCCATATTTGCATTGCTGAGGTTAGCACCAGTCAAGTCCGAAGCCACCAAATTTGCACCGGTCAAATTTGCACCGGTCAAATTTGCATCCCGCAGGTTTACCCCCAGCATATCCATTCCCAACAAAGTGCCACCTTTGAGACTGACATTCGCTAGATTCAATAATGACTGACGGACATTTTTGAGGTTTGCACCAGTCAAATTAGCACTTTCCAAATTAGCTCCGATTAGATTCGCTCTACTCAGGTTGGCATCCTTCAAATTGGCAATCACCAAACCAGCCAAACTCAGATTAGCACGGCTCAAGTCAGCACCCTCTAAATTCGCACCGTGCATCCTAGCAGCGATTAAGCTCGCACCTGGTAATTTTGCATTGTTGAGATTGGCTTGATTGAGCTTGGCTTCGTTGAGATTAGTACCGCTCAAATTCGCACCGCTCAAATTCGCCCCGCTCAAATCGGCACCGCTGAGATTCATACCAGCAAGCTGCGCTCCTGTCAAGTCGCATCCGCTACATTTTTTAGTTTCTAATAGTTGCTTGACTTGTGATACGTTTTCAGCCTTAACTGGAGAGGCGAAACCGATCGCAATTAGTAGCCCTGTAGTTGTTAAAATTCCAAATTTCATATACTCACCCTCAGCGATGTCTCTATTTAATAATATCGGACATTTTTTGAGAGTATTCAGCGATCGACCTCTTAGATAAACTGTGACAATCATCACCCTGTTATGCACCAAAATATGCAATAATTACAGAGATTCCTACACCTACAAGTTCTGGTAAACAATTATTGCTTTTTCAGGAACCAAAAGGGAAAGGCTTGCGTCGGTTCAAGATGCAATCCGGCGATATTTTTTTGAGCAAAGGTATAGTCTTTGTCCTGCCAAAGCGGGATGAAAGGTACATCTCGACCTAGTATATCTTGAATTTCGGCAAAAAGGGCTTTGCGGGTTTGCGGGTTTGGTTCTTTTCGCTGCTGGTCGATCAGTTGATTTACCCGATCGCTATAATAAAACGAACCCTGGCCTTGACTAGCACCCTTTTCACAGCCCCCGGCGGCCGAACCCGTGGCACAATCCAAAAACGGCTGAATATAATTGTCGGCATCGAAAAAGTCGGCGTACCAATCTACTAAAACCGCAGGATAAATTCCCTTCTCTATGTTTTGAAACAAAGTCGGAGATTCGACGCTGTTAATTTGTACCTGCATGATCCCGTCCATTTTTAGTTTAGCTTGCGCCTCGATCATACTCGCCACTAAAGCTCGTTTTGTGGAAGATGAAGGATACCAAATTGGCAGAACAAAAGGATTTGTGGCTGAGTATCCCGCTTTCGTTAAAAGTTCCTTGGCTTTTGCCATGTTGGCGTCGCCGTACAGTTCCTTAAAAACCGGTTTGTGGACATCAAAGGTTGTGGGAATCAGACTGTACAGTGGTTGTGCTTGTCCCCGCAGTACGCGATCGTTGATCAGCGGGCGATCGATCATGGCTGCGATCGCCTGTCTCACATCTAAATTGTCCAGCGGTTTAGACTTAATATTGAGCGTCATGTAACTGACGGTACTGCTTTCAGCCGCAATTTCCTGCCATTTCCCTTGTTTTGATCCCTCGTCCAAACTTTGAACTTGATCGGCATCCAGAGACAAATAAGCCACATCGATCGCACCCGTGCGAAAAGTATTGAACAAATTTGCTGAACTAGAAAGCAGCAAAATATCAATTCCTTGATTAGCAGGTTTTTCACCCCAATATTTATCAAAAGCGTCAATTTTTATAGAATCGCTGCCATATTTTGCCAGCTTGTAGCGTCCAGTTCCCACAAAAGTATCTGGTTTAAATTTGCCTTCTCCAATTTCATAAGCTTTGGGAGAAACTGCACAAGCACCGGCAAATGTTAGCAGGGAAGGAAAAGCAGCAAAAGGCTTTTTGAGTTGAAAAGTTAACTCATATTCGCCCGTCGCTTTCACCGATTCTACTGCATCGCCTAATAGGAAAGCTGGACGACCGCCATTTTTGATAAACCGCTGCAAGGAAAACTCCATTGCTGCGGCATTAAAAGGCGTGTCATCGTGAAAAATAACGCCTTGACGCAGGGGGATTGTATATGTTAATCCATCTGTGCTAATTTTCGGCATTGCTGCTGCTAAATGGGGAATTAACTTTGTAGTGCCTGACTCGTATCTGTAGAGAGTATCGCCTAAATTGTACAGCAACTGTGCAGATATAACTTCGTAAGCGTCCCCAGGGTCGATCGTCCGTAATTTCAAGGTTGTGCCAATAGTAACGCGGTTATTAGCATTGTCGCCGCTCGAATTAGGCGATCGATTGGCCCTCTGTCCGCAGCTTGCAGTTAACAAGCAGCACAGACAGAACAGAGCTATAGCTTTAATTACTGAAGGTTTTATAGATATTTGAAGCTGTCGGTTGTAGTTTCCCATTGTCATTTTGCGAAATAATCCCAAATATAGTTATATCATTTTGCTGGAACTTTACGGCAGGCAAGTTAAAATGGAGGCAGATCCTCGATCAATTGTAGGGTGTATACTGCACACATTACAACTAAATGAACAAGCTATAGCAGTTGTCAATAAAGTGAGGTATGCCCTATGCCCTATGCCCTATGCCCTATGCCCGCTTATCAAGCGTGCACCGCACTGTTACTGAGAAAGGCTATAGGTGAGACTTTAAAATAATCGCCAAGTGCCTTAGCNNATCGGATAGTTTTCGGCCTCATAAACTTCAATGAGCGTTACCAACAACTTGTATAAAATTCTCTCCTCTGGAGTGCTGTTTTTAGCGAATGTTAGCCGTTCTGCAATTACCAGGAGCCGATCGTATTCATCTTCGGTTTCGATTACCTTGGGAGCGA
>DPLL01000414.1:4064-4296 GCA_003542015.1 Microcoleaceae cyanobacterium UBA9251
ATTACGGAGGTTTTTGATCGACATTAGGTGCATTAGTTTTTTGTTTAGTTTTTTTCATGTTTGTGACACATTCATTGTTTCGTTGATTTGCTTGCTACTATGCTTATACTCTCATTTTGAGAGGCAGATGTCAAGGGCCAATTACCATCACTCACAACATGGAAGTCACGGATACCTGGAAGCTGTTTCTGACTTGCTATTTACGAATTACCAATTCCCGATGCCCCATGCC
>DPLL01000415.1 GCA_003542015.1 Microcoleaceae cyanobacterium UBA9251
GCGGCTCATGAGGAAATTAAGGAACTGGCGGAGCTTTTTCACTTGCCGGTCACTACAACCCTAATGGGCAAAGGTGCCTTTGATGAAAATCATCCTTTGTCTGTGAAGATGTTGGGGATGCACGGCACGGCTTACGCTAATTTTGCGGTGAGCGAGTGCGATTTGCTGATTGCTGTGGGAGCGAGATTTGACGATCGCGTGACTGGAAAACTAGACGAGTTTGCCGCTCGCGCCAAGGTGATTCACATCGATATTGACCCGGCTGAGGTGGGCAAAAATCGCGGCCCAGAAGTGCCAATTGTCGGAGATGTGCGGCAAGTTTTGATCGATTTGCTGCGTCGCTGTCGGGAAATTGGGGTTTCGGGTAATCCCGAACAAACTGCGGAATGGTTGCACAGGATCGATCGCTGGAAAAGTGACTATCCCCTAGTTGTGCCCCACTATCCCGAAATTTTGTCTCCCCAAGAGGTGATTTCCGAGTTGGGAATTCAAGCGCCTGATGCTTACTACACGACGGATGTCGGTCAACACCAAATGTGGTCGGCTCAATTTTTGAACAACGGGCCCCGGCGCTGGATTTCTAGCGCTGGTTTGGGCACGATGGGTTACGGGCTACCGGCGGCGATGGGCGCGAAAATGGCCCTGCCTCACGAGCAAGTGATTTGCATTGCTGGCGATGCTAGCATCCAAATGAATATTCAAGAGTTGGGAACATTAGCACAGTATGGCATTAATGTCAAGACTGTAATTGTCAATAACGGCTGGCAGGGCATGGTGCGGCAGTGGCAGCAGACGTTTTACGGCGAGCGTTATTCGTCGTCGAACATGGAAGTGGGGATGCCGGATTTTGTGATGCTGGCACAGGCTTATGGGGTGAAGGGGATGCTGGTTTCCCATCCAGATCAGTTGAAAGATGCGATCGCCGAAATGTTGGCTCACGATGGCCCGGTGCTGTTGGATGCCAAGGTGACGAGAGACGAAAACTGTTATCCGATGGTAGCTCCCGGTAAGAGCAATGCTCAAATGCTAGGTTTGCCCGATCGCAGCCATTTGGAATCAGCAGAGTTAGTTTACTGTGCGAGTTGCGGGGCTAAGAATGTTTCGAGCAATAAGTTCTGCCCGGAATGCGGCGCGAAACTTTAAAGCGGTTTGTAGTTTGTAGGGGCTTTCTGTGGGGGGAAAGCCTTTTTTTATTTGATATTAAATCCGGTAATATCAATTCCAGTTGGATCGGAATGATTTAACCGCAGAGAACGCAGAGAACACAGAGAAAGAGAAGAGAGAGATGAATAATTCCGATGAAGAGCGGATTTGATATAAGTAGGTCGCCTTAATTAAACGTAAAAAGCGATCGNNAGGCGGCTTCGGAAAAAAAACTAGAGGTGGGAGTAAAGCAGTCATGTCATCTAAAAGTGTAGAGTCTAGCAGTAAGATTGCTAATTTAAAATCTCCTAATCAAACCAATAGAGATGTTTACATTGCAGTCAAACTAACTCTCCTGATTTTGCTGCTAACTATCTTGTCGAAGTTTTTTGCGATCGTCAATGCTGGCGAACGAGGCGTACTCATGCAGTTCGGCAAAGTACAAGAACAGGTATTAGGAGAAGGAATTCACCTGATTTTCCCCATCATCTATACTGTACAAAACTTGAGTGTCCGAATCCAAAAGCAGGAAATTTCTGCGGAAGCTTCCTCAAAGGATCTTCAAGATGTTTTTACAGATGTGGCGCTCAATTGGCATATTATTGCAGAGGAAGCTAATGCCATTTTTCAACAAATAGGAGACGAAGCACAAGTAGTCTATCGCATTATCAATCCAGCAGTCGAAGAAGTGATCGAAGCAGTCATGGCTAAGTACACTGCGGAAGAAATTATTACCAAGCGAGGAGAAGTGAAAGGTGGAGTAGATGATTTTTTGACAAAGCGACGGGCTAACTATCACATTGCTGTGGATGATATTTCCTTGGTTCACGTTCACTTTTCCTCTGGATTTAGCGACGCAGTAGAAGCAAAAGAAATTGCCGAACAGGAAGCAAAAAGAGGAGAGTTTCTAGCACTGAAGGCTGTAAAAGAGGCAGAGGCTAAGGTGAATTTAGCCAAAGGAGAGGCAGAAGTGCAAAGATTGTTACGGGACAATTTGACTGCGGAAATTTTGTCAAGACAAGCTATCGAAAAATGGAATAGAAAATTGCCGCTGATAGTTGGTGATGGTGGTAAAAATATCTGGGACGCGATCAAACTATTCAACAGCGGTAATTAGGTAACAGAGCCCCGACTTCTTAAATAAGTCGGGGCTCTAACAGCGTTTATACCTAACAGGACTTACGCATGGTAACGGTGTGGCAAAGGTTTGAGATTCTTCGCTTTACTCAGAATGACATAATTTAGGTTATTAGTGCGTCTAGGACTACCTAATTACCAATTACCTAGATCAAGTCCGCTTGAATAGTTGTCATGCTGAGTGTAGCGAAGCATCTCGGAGATGCTTCGTTCCACTCAGCATGACAGAGCGGGTTTTATAGTCAGTGATTAACCGGACATGATACCCATTACCAATTACCAATTACTCGCAAATTCAGTTAAAATCTGTTCAAATGCTTTACTAATTGCTGTTTAAAAACGTTGTCTGTGCTTCAGTTTTACAACAGGTTGAACTATTGCCATATTCCGCTGATAATTTTCTCTAAAATCTACAATTTGAAGCGATCGCATTGTCGCCAACTGTAGTTCTTTTTTTACCATTAATTCAGGAATAGCGGCAGCACCAGCACCACTTTCAACCACTGCTTTTACCATTTCGCTACTGTTCAAAACTAAAATGACATTCAATTCAGTAGGATTGATGATCCAACTTTGCAAAGCTTGTTCAAACATTTGCTGAGCTCCCGAACCCGGTTCTCGCATCACCCAATCCGTTGTCGCAATTTCAGTTAAACTAATTTCGGTTCGCTCAAACCAAGGGTGGGATTTGCCAACGAAAATTAGCAAGCGCTCGCTACCGACAACTTCGGTGTCTAAGCTAATCTGAAGTGCGGGTTTAACTTCTCCTGTCACCAAACCTAAATCAAAAAATCCTGTCGCCGTCCCCGTGCAAATCTCATCGCCATTTGCGATGGTGCAATTGACAGTAATACCGGGGTACTTTTGTTTAAAATAGCAAAGTTTTTCCGGCAACCAATAGTTGCCAATTGTCAGACTGGAACCCAAATTAAAATGTCCTCGCTGCAAGTCGTTTAGTTCTCGCAATCCTCTCTCAGTCAAAGCAACTTGGTCGAGAATTTTCTGTGTTTCTACTTGCAGCAACTTCCCAGCTTCTGTGATTTCGATGCGGCGGCCAATCCGGTGAAATAGTTTGACTCCATATTGCACCTCTAAACATTGGATGGCGGCGCTGACAGCGGGTTGGGTAATGCAAAGTTCCTCTGCGGCACGGCTAAAGTGCAGGTGTTCCGCTACGGCTAGAAAAACTCGCAGTTGGTCAAGGGTCATTCCGGCCATTTTTGGGTACTATGATGCCAAATACAGTTACTTTTCGAGATTAAAATCTTTGGCGGCTAAACTTTGACCTGAACTTTTCCATCGACTCTATTGTACAGGTTGGAATTAACAAGAAAGCACGGTTGCCAGCCACTATTTAAATTTTCCTTTTAACGTCAAGGGTTTGAGCTTGTGGCGACAGATACGTCTGGTATTCCAACAGTTCTTTTGCGGCGGCACTGCATTACTTGTATTTATTAATTCGATAAAAAACAACATTTGATTCTACCCGTCAAGAGCCTTAAGCTGATACTTAAGCTTCTAACGCAGGGCCCGATGCTAAAGCAGAACAAATAAGTTTAAGCCGATCGTCAAAAGTCGATCGACAAAAAGAGAGAAGATAAATGACTAAGAAAACCCCAAAAAATCAGAGTGCACAGGGCTTAAAGCCGGACTGCCTCTCCTTTTACGGCGGTGTGCGATTGAATGCAGTATCGATCGACAACAGCTTTGATTAGTTGCAAGGCGGTGTTTATAGATGTTAATTTAGCCGCAAAGACAGCCACGGAATTAATTCCCTGGCTAATAGCAAAAGTCCTCGGTCGAGGACTAATAATTTCTTCAGTCCTCTTGAGAGGACTTGAGCTTTGAGGCGGGGGTTTTAACCCCTGCCGGATCGCGGGAGCAACCGCAAAGACCGCTGAAATTAAGGAGAGACAGAAATGAATGAATTACTAACAGCAATTTCTACGGGGATGACGGCTTTTACGGCTACGAATCTTGACGATATTCTGATTCTGCTGCTGTTCTTCTCGCAGGTGAATGCAGTATTTCGGCGCCGGCATATTGTCTTCGGTCAGTATCTGGGCTTTAGTGTACTGGTTTTAGCTAGCCTTCCGGGGTTTTTTGGCCGCTTAATCTTTCCGCCAGATTGGATCGGAATGCTGGGTTTGCTGCCAATTGCGATCGGGCTTAGCCGCTTGCTGAATCCAGAAACTGACGAGGGCGCATCTCATAGTTGCAAATCTATACGAAATAATAAGGTTTTCAGCCGTAATCTCCTCTTTTTTTGACATGAAATAAAATATCTGGTAAATTTTAGAATAAATTAGGCTAAGCATTATGAATAAGAGACCCGCAATACCAGCAGCTTTGGTAAGAGAAGTGAAGATGGAATCGGGACACAGATGCGCTATTCCTACATGCAAACAAACACCTGTGGATCTACACCATATCGTTCCTTGGGAAACTTGCCAAAAACACGAATTTGATAACCTTATAGCCCTGTGTCCTAACTGTCATAGAAGAGCGAACGACCGTGACATTGACAGAAAATCAATCAAGATGTACAAGCATAATCTTTCTATCGTAAACAGCAGGTATGGTGATTACGAGCGTAGGATTTTACAGTATTTTGTTGATAATTCTGATGCTGAATTCATTAACCTTCCATAGGGAAAAAATACAGATATTCTATTGATGTTTTTGATTCGAGATCAACTACTACTTCCTCAACCTGACAAAGGCTCAGTTACAGTGTCAGCAAGAGGTAGAGAAACGATGCGGTACGAATTAACGCAAGAAGGAAAACAGTTTATTTCTAAATGGAAAGTTGCAGAAGACATTCAATAAACAGATAAGGTTCGTTGACGCAACCCGACTTTCCCGCAAAGGAACGGCGAAGCGTCTTCCTGCTGTTCCTTTGCTGCCAAAGCCAATCACGCCAATGGTAGAAAATCATGATTATAGATAGAAGTTGAAGAATGAAGAGATTAGAAATTTTTACGCTCGCTAGTTGCATGGTTATTCATGCTGTAACTGGAGCAGTAGCTAGGCCAGTTGAGAGACAAGTAGTAAATTGTGAGTCAACAGTTCAAGGTATCTGGCTTAAGCCCGGGCGCTATGAACTTCTCCTAGAGACAAGTGGTGGATCTGGTGCGACTTACAATAATTTCTACACTTTTGCTTCCGATCGAATTAGTAGAGATAAGCTTATTGCAAAAATAGCATTCACATTCTATTTTTCAGGCGGACGAGGGGTAGAGAATAACTTCGTTGAATGGGCTAATGATCAAAAGGAAGGAGTTAAATATAAGCCTCTTAATTCTAGCTTTTATAAATTTGAGTACAGTTTTGAGAAGGGTGGATATCTTCGTTGCATTCATGTAAGTCGAGACTGAAATTAAAACCGTCTCAACAATCTGCCGACACTGACGATTCGGAAGTTGAGGGAGAATTAAAGCAATCTGAGAATTTTTTTTTTAGCAGTTTTCTGTCTCCCCAAACTTACAGTGTAGCAGCGGTGACGGTGGCTAATGGCAGTGACAATATCAGCATCTACGTGCCGCTGTTTGCTAGCAGTACCTTGGAGAATCTGGTGGTGATTATCACTGTATTTTTTACCCTGGTTGGCGTTTGGTGCTATGCTGCTTATCGGTTAATTCAGATGAGGGCGATCGCCGATTCTCTGACTCGCTACGGCAATCATCTCGTTCCTTTTGTCTTGATTGGATTGGGAGTTGCGATTCTGGTGCAAAGTGGCACTCTGGCTAGTCCAACTTTAAGTATAATAACTTTAGTTGCTTGCTGTTTCTGTTTGATAACTCTCAGCAGAAATAACGGCGGCGAACCAGAAGTTGAATAAAATTAAAGGGGCATCATTATGAGTTGGTTTGCCGCAGCGATTATTGCCGGAGTTACATCTTTTGCCGCCACCAACATCGATGACATTGTGATTTTGATGCTGTTCTTCGCCCAGGTAAATGCTAGTTTCCGGCCCCGGCATATCGTTGTCGGTCAGTATCTGGGGTTTACAGCCTTGATTGGAGCGAGTTTACCCGGTTTTTTTGGTGGGTTAATCGTACCAAAAGCTATTATCGGTTTGCTGGGTTTTGTGCCGATCACGATCGGCATCAGCCATTTAGTAAATAAAGACAAAGAACCCGATGAAGTACAAGCCGTATCCGGTGAATTTAACCCCGAATATAATTCATCTTTACTATCAAAACTAGCCCATCTTTTAAACCCCCAAGTTTTTAATGTTGCTGCTGTCACCATTGCCAATGGCGGTGACAATATCGGCATTTATTTGCCCTTGTTTGCTAGCAGCAACTTACCCAGTTTGGCGGTAATTTTGGCGGTGTTTTATGTGTCGATCGCAGTTTGGTGCTATGTGGCTTATCGACTAACTCGCCTTCAGGCGATCGCCAACATTTTAACTCGCTATACTCAGGCGATCGTCCCTTTTATCTTGATTGGCTTGGGTCTATTCATTCTGATAGAGAGCGGTACTTATCGCTTACTGCCACTCTCCCCCTAAAGATAGATGTTGTTTTTCAAATTGTCAACAAAATTTGGCAATAAAGATTTTTATAATCATGGAATTAGACTTGACAAAAGTGACAAAAATGATAATATTAATCGTAATCTTACGTCTTATTTTGCCTCAAAATTAACATTCCCAAGATCAGGCAATAGGACAATCACAAAAGCACCTACCCAAGGATAAAAATCGTGACATTATTGAAAATTGTTTTAGTAGTTTTAGTCATGGCGGCAAATTTAGTTTTTGCTCCCGCCTCTCTGGCTGGTTCAGACAAGCCTAAATACACTAGCAATCCCGACTACCTAGAGGTCACTCAAACTCTTAACACTCTATTATAAGCGAAAAAATCCACCGAATAAAATCAGAATTACACGCCGGAAGAACTTCATAAAAAAAACGCTCAATTGGAGTTTCAAAAATACACTTTAGAAACTGGCAAAAGTTGGGGTCAATGTCGCAACGATACAGGAAAAACCCTTGCAGTTTACGGGCCAAAACCCAAAAAAAGCAGCTTCGGATTACGAGAATGCTCTTTATTTTCTGGGGGCTGGCAAAATAACAGAACACAAATGGGATTGTGATGGAGTTTATCTACCCAGCGATGTCAAAGCCACCGATTTAAGTGTGGGCGATCGAGTTGCACAAGCATTGACCGGCCGCGTAGCTGTTAAAATAGTTGACGGAACTCAATTTGTAGCGACAGCTAATCCCCAGACGGCGGCTATTGAATTTAACGTTCCTACTGCTAAATTTTTCCAGCCTGGGGATGCGAATTGGTTTGTTCCTGACGTGACTCAGGCTTACATAGATACGCAAGTTCCCAATGCACCGACGGAGGAGAATGATTAGTTTTGGTGAAGTTGTAATGCGATCGGCTGTGTAAACACAGGTACAACCCAAAAAAATGTCAGGTAGCGCTATCAGGGCTGATAATTGGGAAAGCGAAATATATCGGTTTCCCTTTATATAGCAGTCCTTGCACGAGTAGTAAAGTTTTTTACCCCACCCCAACC
>DPLL01000265.1:0-17500 GCA_003542015.1 Microcoleaceae cyanobacterium UBA9251
AGTCATTAGTTAGTAGGCAGATTAATACCCGATACTCGATGCCCGATGCCCCATACTTCGGCTTCGCGGCGGTAGGCGCGTGCGTAGTCGAACCATTCCTGAGCCCTTCGACACTTCGACTACGCTCAGTGCGCCGCTACGCGAGCAGGTAAACGCAGTCGTTGGGTAGCACAAGTGCTCTTCGGCCCCATGCCCCATGCCCATGCCAAGGTATAACCAGTCACACTCAAATCTTTAGCCAGCCAAAAACCAGTGTTAAAAACCGATATCTGCTTGACAAAGCTTGATATCAGAGACAAAATTTGATAAAGTTCCCACAGGCATCGATCGAAAATAAATCATGCTGGTAAAACCCTGTTCCCAAAGCTGTAACAACTTCAGACCAGTAAAAATATAACTGAACTGAAACCATTTTACAGTTGGTCATGGAAGCCAGTTTGAAAACTTTTGAAGATGTGTGGTAATAAATTAGGTCGTTAAACTCAATCTCAAAAGCTCAATATCATCAGAATTTTTACAATTGAAGCTAATGTTTTTTGAGCTGACCTAATTAGTGCTAATCGTAATCAAGTGAGGAGATGAATCTAATGAAATCGAAATTATTTTGGAGTTGCTGCACCGTTTTGGTCGCCAGCTTGCCGATGCCAAGCTTCGCTGAAACCAAACCTGTGGAAGTACGTTTTGACTACAAAGGTGGCTCGATGAATTACCAGTTATTACCTGGTAAAATACCTGACAGAACTTTGCCCAAAGCCTTTGACTTTCCAATTATTACCAATGTTGCTGTTGATACTAGCATCACCACAGATCACTTAATTACCGATCAGTTTCGCGCGCCAGCGACTCGTCCAGAATATACCAGAGCTCTCACCACCTGGTCAGAATCAATCAAAGAATGTCTAGCCAAACAACCGCGCTTGATTCGTGCTAGTACGAAGAATCCGGTTCTGTTTAATGGCAAAGTAGGCACGATTGTGAGAAATGCAAATAACCGTGCAGTTTGCAAATAAGCCAGTAAGTGCCGCTACTTGAAACTAAAAAATTAAGGGCATTTTTGAACAAAAAGAGCAAGAGAAAAGCTATTGCTCTTTTTGTTGTCAAAAAATATTTCTTTGTCACTCAATTGATTTTACTTAGCTTGCTTTAAACGGGATTGCAAAATTCATCTGTACTCAGCAGAATTTCCCCGTAGTCAGGAATCCAAGCTAGCCATTTTTCTTCTGAAGACTGACACAAAAGCCACGCTTCGTCAAAACTGAATGCTGTCGGCGGATTGAATAGTTTGACCCAGGTAGAAGGGGCAAATTTCGGTGCAGTGGGTCTATCAACCAATCTACACCAGCCTCGCGCACTCTCGACACTGGCTTGGGTCGATTTAGGCTGCGAAGTCCGAATATCTGTTTGCAGTTTCATAACTACTCCTATTATCGAGCTAAGACTCTGCACCAGGGCGGGGTTGACACAACCCCTGGCGAAGGCGCAGAAAAATGTATTCTGTAATTTAAGATACAGAATTTTACAGGCAAAAGTGCATTGCTGTAGTAAAACTTTACAATCGAGAGTCCAAAACAGGCCCAAAGCACAAAAGAGTGAGTAGTTATTGTGGCGATCGGCAATTATCAATTACGATCGCAAAAAACATCTATAGTTGTCCTAGTGGTAGCGCTATAATTTATTTCAAAAATTCCCATATGAACGCAACTAAAACATCCCAGTGGAAAACTCTAGACCGCTTAGTAGAAATTAACTCGCATTGGGTAAAACTAATCGCCGAACACCTCGAAAATACCGAAGGTAAAGTCATTGAATACTGGCGGGTAGAAAGAGCCGATTCAGTAGTAATTTTGACAATTCAAAATGAGAAATTGCTGTTTCCCGTACCAATGTATCGTCCGGGTATCGCAGAAACAACCCTCGATTTTCCCGGAGGTCGCGTTCCTGCGGGGGAAACACCAGCAGCCGCAGTTCCTGCTATCATCAAGAGGGAATTAGGTGTGACGGAAAGTGCGATCGCCCGCATCCGACCTCTCAATGCGATCGGATGGGCAATTAATAGTTCATTTTCCAATCAAAAAATCTACGGTTTTGTCGCAGAATTGCACCATGAAGCAACAGTAAATCCCGAACATATCGGTGCTGCATATTCTGTCGAACCAGCCGGAATTCGGGATTTACTAAAACATTTAACTTGTCTCCAATGTCGAGCCTTATTGTTAGAATGGCAAAGTCACGATTTTTCATAAACCAGGGAATTAAATCGGCTGCTAATCGCTAAAATTGCGACTAAAATAACTGACAGAAAAACTCAATTTACCGAAAATATTCATGGCTCCCACTAATCAAGTTGTGATCGAATGCCTCGATGTTACCTATCGGATTAACCGCAGATATTTAGTAGAAAACCTGAATCTTAAAGTGCTGCAAGGAGAAGTTTTAGTCTTGCTAGGACGCAGCGGTAGTGGCAAAACTACTACCATGAAATTGATTAACAATTTGCTAACACCAACCAGCGGCCAAGTCTTGGTAATGGGGAAACCAACAACTCAGTGGAACTCTATTCAACTGCGGCGAAAAATTGGCTACGTAATTCAAGAAATCGGTCTGTTTCCCCATTTTACTGTCGAGCAAAATGTCGGTTTAGTGCCAAAATTAGAAGGTTGGGAGGGCGATCGCATTCAATCTCGCGTCCGCCAACTGCTAGAATTAGTCAACCTCGACCCCCAGCACTTCGCAAAACGCTATCCCAGCCAATTATCCGGCGGACAGCGACAGCGAGTGGGCGTCGCCAGAGCACTTGCTGCTGACCCTCCGGTGCTATTAATGGACGAACCCTTTGGTGCTTTAGACCCCATTACTCGTCTAGAATTGCAACGGGAATTCTATCAATTGCAGCAGCAACTCGGCAAAACTGTTATATTGGTCACTCATGACATTCAAGAAGCTTTTTTCTTAGCTTCGAGAATTGGTTTGATGCAAGATGGAAAGTTGGTTGAATTGGCATCGCCCAAGGAATTTGTCAAATCTCAGCAGCCGGAAGCTCGCGCATTTTTGGATTGTTTGCAATTAGCTAGATTTGAATGATTTTTGCAAAAATTTGATAATATAGTTTCAGTAACTAAGCTGATAATCAAACGATGCACAGTCTTTACGAGACAGACTTCTATGCTTGGACGGAAATCAGCAATAACTAATAACTCAATGATCGAATTTATAAATCGCTATGGCGCTGAGATGGTTCAGCACTCGATGGAACACTTATATTTAGTAACAGTTGCAATTTTCATCGCTATTATTGTGGGGATTCCCCTAGGTATTTTAGTCACTCTAAAACCTAAGTTGAGAAAGCCGATTTTGGGATTTGCTAATATTATGCAAACAATTCCCAGTTTAGCACTATTTGGCTTGTTAATTCCGGTTCCGGTATTAGGTGGAATAGGCGATCGCACGGCAATTATTGCCCTCACTCTGTATTCTTTACTGCCAATTATCCGCAATACTTATACTGGAATTATCGGTGTCGATCCGGCGATTCGCGAAGCCGGAAAAGGCATGGGAATGACTGATATGCAACTGCTATTGCAAGTAGAAATTCCCTTGGCACTGGGCGTGATTCTAGCTGGGGTGCGAGTGGCCGCCGTAATTGCGATCGGACTCGCTACAATCGCCGCTGCAATTGGCGCTGGTGGCTTGGGAGTATTTATTTTTCGGGGCGTTGCTACAGTCAACAATCAGTTACTTTTTGCTGGGGCAATTCCGGCGGCTTTGATGGCATTAGCTGCCGATTTTGGGCTGGGATTAGTAGAAAAGCGCCTCTCGAAAACAGTAGTAAAAACTATCAATTAAGTTTGTGCCAGTTACCAATTGCAAATTACCAATTACCAATTATATCATGTCCGATCGATCGCTTACGATAAAAGCTTGTTTGTCATGCTGAGTGAGCGAAGCATCTCGGAGATTCTTCGCTTCACTCAGAATGACAACTATTCGACCGGACATGATATTACCATTACCCATTACCAATGCCCCATCCCTCCGCTTCGCTTCGCCCAATTACCCATTTGCAATAAGATTGCGAATTTCCATTGATTGTTTAATATACTCTTTTTCGCTCAAAACAGGCACGCTTCCCTCCAGGGAAACCGGTGCAGCCAAATCAATCCAAGAACGACATCCCCCGTATTGTACAATGTAGGGAATTTCCGGCGCTGTAGCTAACTGATACGTCCGTAATAGTAAAATATAAATTGGCTGAGTCCTTTTCCAGTTAATGCGATCGCTTACAAATTTTTCATTCCAAATATGATAGGAAAAAACCGCCGCAATCGCAGGTTCCCAAGCTACTAACAAAACATCGGTAATCTGGGCCCAACTACCAATTCTAATTGTTTGCGGATGCCAGCCAGATTCGACAGTCTTTACCTGACTCGCAAAATCCGGCTTTAATAAATCCGGCTGTTGGTGTTCAAAAGTTGGATACAGCAAAACCTGCTTGTCAGGAACATGGAAATGTCCAGCTTCTTCGCGAAGGCCCCCTTTTCGCAACAACATAATCGTTTTGCCCCCTTCCAAAGCATTAACTACTACATTCCATTCTTTCAGTGCGCGAGTAGTTGATTTCATAGCAATTCACTGGGATTTTAATAATAGTAACAAAATCTGCCTTTGACAGCAACCACAGTAACTTGATTCTGCTAAGATTATATGACGTCTGAATAAATGCTAACAAAAAAAAGCAGGGTTGAAGATATGGAAAAGCGACAATTGGGCCGATCGGAAATTTATATTACCCCGATAATTATGGGGACTTGGCAAGCTGGGAAGCGGATGTGGGTGGGAATTGAGGATGCCGAAACTGTCAAAGCCATGCGCGAGGCTTTTGAGGCTGGGATTACCACATTTGATACTGCTGAGGTTTACGGAGAAGGGCATTCCGAACAAATCATCGCTGAGGCACTTTCAGATGTGCGATCGCAAGTAGTTTATGCTAGCAAAGTTTTTGCCAATCACCTCAAGTACGATTTGGTAATCGAAGCCTGCGATCGATCGCTAAAAAACCTCAATACTGATTATATCGACCTTTACCAAATCCACTGGCCCTCTGGGACTTGGAATTCAGAAGTAGTGCCAATTGCCGAAACAATGAGCGCCCTGAATAAGTTGCAAGAACAGGGAAAAATTCGGGCGATCGGCGTTTCTAATTTCTCCCGCGCCCAAATAGAAGAAGCCACCCAGTACGGACGCATTGACAGTTTACAACCGCCCTATTCTCTGTTTTGGCGCTGGGTAGAAAAAGACGCGATGTCTTACTGTGTAGATAATTCTATCTCAATTCTTGCCTATTCATCTCTAGCTCAGGGAATATTGACGGGTAAATTTGGGCCAGAACACAAGTTTGAGGAGGGCGATCACCGCGCCAAAAATAAGCTGTTCCAACCACAGAATTACGAAAGGATACAAGCAGCATTAAATCAACTGCGACCAATTGCCGATCGACATCAAATAAGCTTGGGTAATTTAGCTTTAGCTTGGTTGATTTCTCAGCCACAAACAAATGCCATTGTCGGTGCACGTCATGGCGAACAAGCCGCAGAAAATGCTCAAGCTGCTGTTGTTAAATTGAGTGCAGAAGACCTAAAAGAAATTGACGCGATCGGGCGAACTGTTACCGATCATCTAGATGACAATCCCGTCATGTGGAATTTTTAAAATAGAGGATAATTACTCAGATATTGCAACAATATCAGAAACCGGGTTTCTTGCTACAGACTCACGTAAAATCGGAGGTATTTTGTCAAGAAACCCGGTTTCTAGGCCATTGCTGAAAATCTAAAATCTAAAATCTAAAATCGAATGAGTTACTGTCTGAATCCTAACTGTTCCAAGCCCCAAAATCCCCCCGCAGTCAAACTGTGCAAAAATTGCCGATCGAAATTACTGTTGCGGGACAGATACCGGGCCATAAAGGCGATCGGACAAGGCGGCTTTGGCAGAACATTTCTCGCCGTAGACGAAGACAAACCCTCAAAACCCCGCTGCGTCATCAAGCAATTTTTACCCACAGACAACCAACTCATCCCATCAGCAAGCAGTCGCAACAGCAAAAAAGCAGCCCAACTTTTTGAACAAGAAGCAATGCGATTAGACGAATTGGGGAAACACCCTCAAATTCCAGAACTATTAGCATATTCCATCCAAGACAGCCGACAATATGTAGTACAAGAATTTATCGACGGACAAAATTTAGCACAAATCGTCGAACAAGAAGGCACATTTACAGACACTCAAATTAAAGACTTACTCAATAGCTTACTACCCGTAATTCACTTCATCCATTCACACAACATTATTCACCGAGACATCAAACCAGGAAACATCATTCGCCGCGCCGACAAACAATTAGTTTTAGTTGATTTTGGGGCGGCAAAAATTGCCACAGGTACGGCTTTACTCAAAACAGGAACCAGCATTGGCAGCCCCGAATACATCGCCCCCGAACAAGCCAGAGGTAAAGCATTTTTTGCCAGCGATTTGTACAGTTTAGGCGTAACTTGCCTTTATTTGCTAACTCAAGTTTCCCCATTTGACCTGTTCGATCCCGGTGAAGATGCCTGGATATGGCGACAGTATTTAGCAAACAACCCAGTCAGTGAAGAACTAGGTAAAATTTTAGATAAACTGATTGAAAATGCTACTAACCGCCGCTATCAAACGGCTGTTGAAGTATTAAAAGAAATTAATCCCCAAGCTGCGATCGACCTAGCAATTCCCCAAACAACTTCCAAGTTAGTTAAACCAGAAAAAACTCCCAGCCAGCCCCAGCAGCAAACCTATAACTGGCAATGTATTCACACTCTAACAGGTCACAAAAACTTAATTTATTCTGTTGCTTTCAGCCCCAACGGAGAAGTTGTAGCCAGCGGCAGCGATGACAAAACTATAAAACTTTGGCGAGTAGAAGACGGCCAAGAAATAGTGACTCTTGCAGGTCATACTAACTCGGTTTATACAGTAGCTTTTAGTCCCGATGGACTGATGCTAGCCAGCAGCAGCCATGACAAAACTATAAAACTTTGGCGGATGAAAGATGGGCAAGAAATCCGCACCCTGAGCGGGCACAGTAACTCAGTTTACGGGGCAGCTTTCAGTCCCGATGGCACTCTGATTGCTAGCAGCAGTTGGGACAGAACAATCAAGATTTGGCGAGTCAAAGACGGGCAAGAAATTCGCACGCTTGCGGGTCACATCAATTTAGTTTATTTTGTTGCTTTTAGCCCTGATGGAGAAACTCTTGCTAGCAGCAGTTGGGACCGAACAATCAAGATTTGGCGAGTCAAAGATGGGAAGCTAATTCGCACGCTTACAGGTCATACAGACTGCGTTCGCTGCATAGCTTTTAGTCCAAATGGCGAGTTTCTGGCTAGCGGCAGTCACGACAATACGATTAAAATTTGGTGGGTCAAAGATTGGCAAGAAGTTTTAACTATTAGAGGTCATTCGTGGTATGTTGATTCGATTGCTTTTAGTCCAGATGGCGAGATTCTGGCTAGCAGCAGCAATCAAACTATCAAGATTTGGCGGGTTAAAGATGGTCAGGAAATTTGTAATATTGCAGGTCATGCTAACTCGGTCTATTCTGTTAATTTTAGCCCGGAAGGGGAGTTTTTGGCTAGCGGCAGTAGTGACAAAACTATTAAGATTTGGCAGAATATCATGTTTGTTTGATTACCAATAATTAAAGTTTTTTTGTAGTAAGGACTTTAGTCATTATTGACTAAAAGCTTTCGTAGAGTATAGAAGTATTCACTACAAACCGCATAAAAAAAATATTATCAATCTATCTGCCTCACCACCTCCAAGGCTAGTCCTAACACCTCTGCAATTTGCTCATCCTTCAATCCCAACTGTCGTAATTTACCAACCATTTCAATCTTAACTTGATTCGTGCTGTCCTGGAAGTCAGGAGTTTCAGACCGAGTTTTATCTGGAGTAGTATTGGGTAGTTCTGAGCAACCATTGATATAGTTAATTGTGTGGCTATTACCAAAATTAGTAGTATTATTATTGCGATCGCCAAAATTTATATTCAGATTCAATTGCCGTTCTAGGACAGATTTAAGATTATATTTATCAACTGGTTCATCAAAAACATCAGATAACATTTGCAAAAGCTTATAACCTACATCCTTAGCATGACCCGCCGTACAACCGTAAGTATCTGCAATATCAGAATACTTTTGTTGCTTCAGTATTCCCTTGATAATTTTACGTTGCAAGTCATTGAGATGTTTGCCAGTCTTCGCGCAGACCACTTCATCTACAAATTGTAAGATATGGGCAGTGTCCATCAGTAGGGCTGTCAGAGAACTATAGTTAGTATACCCGACTTTATCCGTCTTTATCAGTCTTTTTCCGCCTTGCATCGCGATTTTAGAAATACCCGTCTTTTTCCGTCTTTTTTCTCTTGGCAGTTTTGTGCGATCGGTTTATGATACGGAAGAGCGAAAAAGCAGGTTTGCGGGAGGAAGTGGCTGCACATCCAATTCTGCTGATCAACAGCAAGCGATAGAGCTTTACTGTTTTGCGAGTTGCGATCGCACTTCTACACTATCTTATAGGTTTTGGGCGATCGGCTGTATTGCGAACAGAATTTCATCTACCAGTTTTCAGGCTTCTAATGTCTATCGATCGGTCAGATAGGCGGGTTTTTCCGATATTATCCGATCTTTCGGACATTTGAGCAAATTTTTCTGGAAAGTTCCGACTCAATCCGACTGACAGGGCGATCGGGCTTGGGTTTGGATAGAAGGGTCATAACTTGGTTTGCTGATATATCGTTAGACATTAATGGAGGATTGAGTAAAATGCGTAATGTGACCCATGCAGTCGTTTTGACTGCTTTAAACACTTTGTTAGGATTTGTGCCACTGGCTGTTAATGCTCAAATTGCACCTAATCAGATTACTATCTGCAACAGACTAACTGGACAATCATCTTTCAAAGTTAACGATAATGGAGCGACTTTAAAGCCTAATGAATGTCGCAATTTTTCTGGGTCTACTACCTTTCGTTTCTATACCGAATATGGTGATGGAACTGGCGCTCGTTATTCACTTGATCGTCAATTGCAAGGCGGCGAACGATATAAACTGTATGCAACTTCACTTCAGCCAAAACGCTTAAACATTGCTCCAGACCCGATTATTAGAACTTAAGTAGTAGTACAGGGTTTTAAAGCTAATAGGTTGGTTAATTTTCACTTGATTGGCGAGACGAGATCGCACGAGTGCTTTTTTATTGATAGGCGAGCGCCCTCTCTTTTTTACCGATCGACATCGACGCTGATTAGAAGCGGATAATCTCGATCGTGCATCGCGATCTCTGAAAACAAACATCAAATTCTCGAAAGAAATTCGTTTGCCCAAGAATTAAGGGCACCTGAGAGGATTGTGCCCAGGCAAATGCTAGACGAACTGGTTCCAGATTCCCAATTTGAACGTGTACAAATACACCCCGCGCCTCAACCCTTGCAAGATTTCCAGCCAATGGCAAGCGGATAGTTTGTTCCTCCCAAATTGCACCCAATTGCAGCCCTATGTCATAAGGTAATAGGTTGACCGCAGACCCAGTATCTAGCAGTGCATTCGCGGAGACAGAAAAGCCTGCATGACATCAGAGTGATCGGAATCGTGGGTAATGCTTCATCGTCAGAAAAGGGAAACTCGATCGTACTAGGCATGAGTAGATGCCTCTCGGTCATCCCGAATCATCTGCATCATAATGTTTGCAGCTTCCGTTGCGTCGTAGGGCGACCAAACCGGATACTCTGATGCAGAAAAGATAACTTGTAGTTCAGCCTTTGGGATTTGCACAGCTAGGAGTTTGAAGAGTGATAATTTGTCTGACTGGCTCAGACTGTCCACCAAAGGAATTAACTCAGCGAGAGACATGGTTTAAACTCCCAGACATACGAGGATACATTTATCATAAACTATCTGTGAGACACGGTTTTATAGATAGGCGATCTATAAGGAGTGGGGATGCGATCGCACTTCGTCTTTTCTTTACCAATAATCTAATTTTAAACAGAAGTACGATCGCCCTTCCTCCACCTCTTCAACAACTCCGGCGTCACCAAACCTTGCGGAAAAAATATCGTCCCCAAAACAATCAGCACCCCAAACACAATTAACCGCCCATCCCGCAGAAATTGCGCCAACCAAATCGGCAATCCCTGAATAGTCGCCATCCCCCTCAAAACCTCCGGTAAAGCAGTAAACACCATCCCACCCAACACAGCTCCCAGAAACGTTCTGCTACCACCAATCAACACAGAAGTCAAGTAAATAATACTAGCATCAAAAGTACCTTGACGGGCGTTCCAAGTATTCAGAAAATGAGCACTAATCGCACCCACAACCCCAGCCAAAATAGCACCCAACGTAAAAGCCAAAACCTTGTAAAAAGTTGGATTAATGCCGATCGCATCCGCCGCCAACTCATCAGCCCGAATCGCCGCAAAAGCCCGCCCCACCCGAATCCGTTCCAGCCGATAGACGATCGCCATACTTATCAACAGTAAAGGCAGTACAATCCACAAATACTCGATCGGCGTCGCAAACGGTTGCGGAATCCCAAAAATACCAACCGCCCCGCCAGTGATATCCAGATTCAGGGATAAAACCCGCAAAATTTCCACAAAAGCAATAGTTGCGATCGCCAAATAAATCCCACTCAAACGCAGCGCCGGAATTCCCACCAAAATCCCCAGCAACCCCGAAACAACCCCTGCAATTATCATCTCCACCAACAGCAATGGCAGAGGAAATAAACCCCCTGTCGGCTTAAACACCGTCGTAGACAAAATCGCCGCAATATACCCACCCAACGCATAAAAACCAGGGCTAGCCAGAGACAACTGACCAGTCATTAAAGGCAAATAAAGCGACATTCCCAACATTGCACCCAACAACATCGAGACAATCAGAAACCCATAAGTAGTAAAAAAATCATTCATAACTTTCTTTATTTCTTAGTCCGCGAAGGCGGACTTCGTTTGTATAGAAGCGATTTCAATCGCCGAATTATCTTTTAAATCAAACACCTCTACTTCTTAGTCCGCGAAGGCGGACTTCGTTTGTGTAGAAGCGATTTCAATCGCCGAATCATCAAGGGAATAACAAACTTAAACCTTTTGAATCAAACGCCGTCCCAACAAACCCTGCGGCCTAACCAATAACATAATAAACAATATAGCAAAAGCCACAGCATCCTTATAAGCCGAAAAATCACCAGGCACAAAAGCCTCCACCAAACCAATCATAAACCCACCCAAAACCGCCCCAGGAATACTTCCCAACCCACCAAGCACAATCACCGCCAAACCCTTCAAACCAAAAGCAATACCAAAATAAGGCCCAGCAATACTCACACTAGAACCCACCAAACTCCCCGCCAAACCAGCCAGAAAACTGCTCACAAAAAACGTCAATACAATGTATCGATCGGTATCAATCCCCAATAAACTAGAAGTAGTAGCATCTTCAGCCACAGCCTGCATTGCTTTGCCAAACTTAGTAAAATTTATTAAATAAGTTAAGATAGCCACAATCGCAACTGATACCGCAAAAATTACTATTTGAACAGTCCGAATCGGAATAGGTTTATCCACTGTACCGAAGTTAATTGCAGCAGGCAAATAGCCGTAAGTGTTAGCAGGAAAAGTGTAGATTTCCGCACCCACTAGATATTGGATGATATTGGCGATCGCCACTGCTACACCCAAACTAGAAACCACAGTCAGCAGAGAATCAGAGTGTCGGCGGCGCAAAGGTAAAAAAGCAATTCGTTCAACAATTACTCCCACCAAACCAGCCATGACACTTCCCAAAATTAACGCCACAGCAAAAGGCAAATCCACCGGAATTCGAGCATTAGCCCACAACCCATTAAAACCGAAAGTACCCCCCATCAGCGCATAGGTGAAATAAGCACCCAAGGTAAATATTGCACCGTGAGCAAAATTAATAATTCCCAGAATAGAAAACACCAGCGTATATCCCAGGGCAAAAATAGCATACACGCTGCCGATCGACAAACCATTCAAAAATTGTTGCAGAAACAGAGTTAAATCCATCACCAGTTAAGAATTGAGCATCACACCGAAATCATTTAACAACAAATACGTCACAGATTTTCCCTCTTCCCTCTTCCATCTATCCATTATAGCAACCGCCAAGGCTGTTAAGGTATTTATTGTGATTGAATCCTTCGACCCTTCGACTCCGCTCAGGGAACGATGACTAAAGCGCCTCGGCGACTGCTATACATCCGTTAAATCCGCTACAAAATCCGTTGCCGAACTTCCCTCTTCCATCCGTTAAATCCGTTACAGAATCCGTTGCCGAACTTCCCTCATTTCAAAAACTCAAACTTACCATTATTGCCATCCGCCTCCATCTTAATCCGTGCCACATAAAACTCTTTCTGATTAATCTCACCTTCAGGCGTAAAAGAAATTTCTCCCAAAGGCGTATCGTACTTTCCACCCAACAACTGCTGATTCAAATTTGTACGCAATTCTCCCAAAGGCTTTTGGCTAACCTTCGACTGAGAATTTATCACCTTTAATGAATCAACAAAAACTTGAACACCAGTAAAAGCTTGAGCGCTAAACTGAGGCGGTTCCTTCTTAAATTGAGCGCGATAAGCCTCACGAAAAGCCTTATTCATTTCATTCTCATATTCCGGGCTGTATGCTTGGGCAATCAAAACCCCATCACAGAGCGCTTTACAAACAGGAAATATATTAGAAGTATTCAAACCGTTGCCCCCAATCATAACGCCTTTGTAACCTAACTCCCGCAATTGCTTAATTAAATTGCCTCCATCGGCGGCCAACCCAGAAATAATTATCAAATCTGGCTTGACATTTATCGCATTAGTGGCTTGAGATTGGAAATCTGTATCAGTAGTCAAGAATTTTTGGACAGTTGCCAATTCCAGCCCCATATCTTTAATCGTTGTCTGGAAAGTTTCAGTTTCAGATTTGCTAAAGGCATCATTCTGAGCAAAAAATACAGCTACTTTCTTAATATTGGGATTTTGCTTCAGTGCAGCTTTCACAGCATTAGGTGCTACCACGGCTACAGGCGCGGAGACTCTAGCAATATAATCGCCAATCTGGGGAATCCCTTTAGCGGTGTTGGATGGTGCGAGTACGGGAACTTTGGCGCGATCGGCGATCGGATCGGCACTAAAAGCTTGCTGCGACAGGCTTGGCCCCACAATACCCACCACCCGATCCTGATTGATCAGAGTATTGAAAGCATTGATCGCCCCTTGTTCATCTCCACCAGTATCTTGGAACACCAGTTTAATCGGCGTCCCATCCACACCGCCCTTGTCGTTAAAATACTTCTCGGCAATTTTCGCCCCAGCGACTTGTTCCTGGCCGAGTAAAGCCACATTGCTAGTTTGCGCCACCCCAATCCCTATATATATAGTGTTGGAATTTCCCCCAGCCGAACCCTGTGGAGAAGTATCGGCAGATGGCGAAGTCGCCGGAGATGCTGTGGTAGAGGTTTGGGGAGTGTTCGTCTGACTGCAAGCCAGCAGCAGTGAAGCACAGGTAAGGAATAAGACAGTAGGGCGAAGAGTAGGTTTTTTCATGAGCGGGCGATCGAACATCTATATATAGGACATCTACATCNNCCTGAAAAGAGGCATCAGCCAGCGGATGTCGGAGCCAGGGCCAAAAGCCGAAACCCTTACAGTGTATAGATTTAACAAAAACTCAAAAATACTTTCACAAAACGCTTGACAACACCTTGCGAAGTAAGTATATTAATAAAGCGCCGGAAGAGAAGCGATTCACCGAAACGCGCGCTGAACCTAGAAAAAAGAATAGTTTGAAAGCTTAAAGCAATATTAACCTCGTCAAAAAATTAACAGATAGAGAGTGAAAGCGAAAGCCTGCACTCAATATCGCAAACAACGAGAAAAAAGTCAAGGTCAAANNAAAAAACTCAACAACACGGAGAGTTTGATCCTGGCTCAGGATGAACGCTGGCGGTCTGCTTAACACATGCAAGTCGAACGGGTGTAGAAATACATTAGTGGCGGACGGGTGAGTAACGCGTGAGAATCTACCTTCAGGACGGAGACAACAGTTGGAAACGACTGCTAACCCCCGATGAACCGAAAGGGCAAATATTTATAGCCTGAAGAAGAGCTCGCGTCCGATTAGCTAGTTGGGGGGGTAAAGGCCCACCAAGGCGACGATCGGTAGCTGGTCTGAGAGGACGATCAGCCACACTGGGACTGAGACACGGCCCAGACTCCTACGGGAGGCAGCAGTGGGGAATTTTCCGCAATGGGCGCAAGCCTGACGGAGCAAGACCGCGTGGGGGAAGAAGGCTCTTGGGTTGTAAACTCCTTTTCTCTGGGAAGAACAAAATGACGGTACCAGAGGAATCAGCATCGGCTAACTCCGTGCCAGCAGCCGCGGTAAGACGGAGGATGCAAGCGTTATCCGGAATGATTGGGCGTAAAGCGTCCGCAGGTGGCAGTTCAAGTCTGCTGTCAAAGACCGGGGCTTAACCTCGGAAAGGCAGTGGAAACTGAACAGCTAGAGTATGGTAGGGGCAAAGGGAATTCCTGGTGTAGCGGTGAAATGCGTAGAGATCAGGAAGAACATCGGTGGCGAAGGCGCTTTGCTGGACCATAACTGACACTCAGGGACGAAAGCTAGGGGAGCGAATGGGATTAGATACCCCAGTAGTCCTAGCCGTAAACGATGGATACTAGGTGTTGTCTGTATCGACCCGGACAGTGCCGTAGCTAACGCGTTAAGTATCCCGCCTGGGGAGTACGCACGCAAGTGTGAAACTCAAAGGAATTGACGGGGGCCCGCACAAGCGGTGGAGTATGTGGTTTAATTCGATGCAACGCGAAGAACCTTACCAGGACTTGACATGTCGCGAATCTTCTTGAAAGAGAGGAGTGCCTTCGGGAGCGCGAACACAGGTGGTGCATGGCTGTCGTCAGCTCGTGTCGTGAGATGTTGGGTTAAGTCCCGCAACGAGCGCAACCCTCGTGTTTAGTTGCCATCATTAAGTTGGGCACTCTAAACAGACTGCCGGTGACAAACCGGAGGAAGGTGGGGATGACGTCAAGTCAGCATGCCCCTTACGTCCTGGGCTACACACGTACTACAATGGTAGGGACAGAGGGCAGCCAACTCGCGAGAGTGAGCTAATCCCGTAAACCCTGCCTCAGTTCAGATTGCAGGCTGCAACTCGCCTGCATGAAGGCGGAATCGCTAGTAATCGCAGGTCAGCATACTGCGGTGAATCCGTTCCCGGGCCTTGTACACACCGCCCGTCACACCATGGAAGTTGGCCACGCCCGAAGTCATTACTCTAACCTTTAGGGGGGGAGGATGCCGAAGGCAGGGCTGATGACTGGGGTGAAGTCGTAACAAGGTAGCCGTACCGGAAGGTGTGGCTGGATCACCTCCTTTTAGGGAGACCATCTGACTCCTGACCGAACCTAAATGATAGGTCGCAGTCAGTCATCCCTGGTCGTTCGAGATAATAGAGTCAAAGCTTTCAAACTATTAACAGGTTCAGAACATGGGCTATTAGCTCAGTTGGTTAGAGCGCACCCCTGATAAGGGTGAGGTCCCTGGTTCAAATCCAGGATGGCCCACCTGGAAAAAAAGTAAGGAAATTTAAGTAATGAGTCANNTTAGTGGGGGTATAGCTCAGTTGGTAGAGCGCCTGCCTTGCACGCAGGAAGTCAGCGGTTCGAGTCCGCTTACCTCCACTCTCACTCCCCCAACCAAAAATAATCATCAACTCAGAATATAGAAATCAGCACCCTAACCGGCTCTTTGGGCTCGTGGGAATGCTGGAGTCTCGACTCTAGTCAGAACCTTGAAAACTGCATAGAAATTAAGTCATCAATCAGCAGGTAAGTCTTCCGAGAAATCGGAATATCTTACTCAGACCATCAAAAAATCAAGTGGTCAAGTTACAAAGGGCTAACGGTGGATACCTAGGCACACAGAGGCGATGAAGGACGTGGCGACCGACGATAAGCTCCGGGGAGCTGGAAGCAAGCATTGATCCGGAGATGTCCGAATGGGGCAACCCAGTAAGTACCAATTGAATACATAGATTGGTGCGGCGAACCCAGCGAATTGAAACATCTTAGTAGCTGGAGGAAGAGAAAGCAATAGCGATTTCCCTAGTAGTGGTGAGCGAACGGGAAACAGCCTAAACCAGAGGTTTTTACTTCTGGGGTCGTGGGACAGTCACCAGCGAACCTTAAAGCTAGACAAAGCAGTTGAAAGCTGCACCAGAGAAGGTGAAAGTCCTGTAGTCGAAAGTAGAGAGGACGCGATTGTATCCCGAGTAGCACGGGGCCCGTGAAATCCCGTGTGAATCAGCGAGGACCATCTCGTAAGGCTAAATACTACTGTGTGACCGATAGTGAACCAGTACCGCGAGGGAAAGGTGAAAAGAACCCCGGAAGGGGAGTGAAATAGAACATGAAACCGTTAGCTTACAAGCAGTGGGAGGACGATTTAACGTCTGACCGCGTGCCTGTTGAAGCATGAGCCGGCGAGTTATAGGCAGTGGCGGGTTAAGACCCTATGGGTCGCAGCCAAAGCGAAAGCGAGTTTGACAAGAGCGTCCGTGTGAAAGCACAAGTCACTGTTTATAGACCCGAACCCGGGTGATCTAACCATGTCCAGGATGAAGCTTGGGTAACACCAAGTGGAGGTCCGAACCGACTGATGTTGAAAAATCAGCGGATGAGGTGTGGTTAGGGGTGAAATGCCAATCGAACCCGGAGCTAGCTGGTTCTCCCCGAAATGTGTTGAGGCACAGCGGTCGAGATTAAGTTGAGGGGTAAAGCACTGTTTCGGTGCGGGCTGCGAGAGCGGTACCAAATCGAGGCAAACTCTGAATACTCAACTGGTACTCGGCCAGTCAGACGGTGGGGGATAAGCTTCATCGTCAAGAGGGAAACAGCCCAGACCACCAGCTAAGGTCCCCAAATGACTGCTAAGTGATAAAGGAGGTGGGAGTGCAGTGACAACCAGGAGGTTTGCCTAGAAGCAGCCACCCTTAAAAGAGTGCGTAATAGCTCACTGGTCTAGCGCTCCTGCGCCGAAAATGAACGGGGCTAAGCAGTCTACCGAAGCTGTGGAATAAATGATTGTAGAATCATGTATTGGTAGGGGAGCGTTCCGCAACGGTGTGAAGCACTAGCGACAAGCAGGTGTGGACTGTGCGGAAGTGAGAATGTCGGCTTGAGTAGCGCAAATGTGGGTGAGAATCCCACACCCCGAAACCCTAAGGGTTCCTCCGCCAGGCTCGTCCGCGGAGGGTGAGTCAGGTCCTAAGGCGAGGCAGAAGTGCGTAGTCGATGGATAACGGGTCAATATTCCCGTACCTGACATTGTTGGTGCAGAGGGACGGAGAAGGCAATC
>DPLL01000020.1 GCA_003542015.1 Microcoleaceae cyanobacterium UBA9251
CGCATTTCAGGGTGTCGTGACCCAAATAACGTAGCCAATTAAGGCTTAGACTGGTCAGGATAGCTCACAATTTCTTGCAAGCTCAGTGTCGTTGACTCCCTGAGTTCCTGACTTCCTATTGCTCCAACATGATCAACTGCTACACAAAACTTGGCTAAACTTATTTAAGTCTCACGATTCAATCGGGATTGATCCGGTCGGGTCTGCTTCCTGCTTCACCCAAGGGAGTCGGCTCCTTGTTGTCCACAGGCGTTAATTCGGGTGGAGCATCGCCCTAATCGAATTAATTTTAGTTGAAGCTTTTAGCCATGAGTCATCCAATATTTTCAACCAATTTAAGGAAACGCGGACTCCCGTTCGAACTTGTAACAGGCTGGTCATTTTTGACAAAACTGTGCTTTACAAACCAGATAATTAAGCCTTGGTTTTCGGCACTGATGTAATTATACCACCCAGAATGGTTAACCAGTCAAGTTAAGTATGACTAACTTGAGTAAACTTTTTTGCTATTTAGTCCAACTCTAGTTTTTCCCCGAACTTTGGTCGGGAGAAAGCTTTCTTGCGATCTGAAATAATGATATGACGAATTTTAACCGATTTAACCGCACTCTGTCTGGCGACTGGCCTCAAACAAGTCGATCGCCCTTGTAGAATCCCAGCATTCGAGGGATCAATCCTTGAGCTTGTTTGACCAAGTTTTGCAGCCCCAGGCTCAAAGAAGTAAAAGTTAACACAAACTGAGCGACTGATCGATCTCGCACAGATCCCCGCCTCTGATAAACTTGATGGCTGGGAGTGCAAAAAAGCACAAGGCACGCAGGACTCAGTTGGGAGGATATAGTTTGTGGACAATGTAATCGGTTTAGAGATTATCGAAGTAGTTGAGCAGGCCGCCATCGCCTCAGCTCGATTGATGGGCAAAGGCGAGAAAGATGAAGCCGACAGAGTGGCTGTAGAAGCCATGCGGGAGCGCATGAACAAAATTCATATGCGCGGCCGCATCGTGATCGGCGAAGGCGAACGCGACGACGCACCCATGCTTTACATCGGGGAACAAGTAGGTATTTGTACCCGCGAAGATGCCAAAGATGTTTGCAACCTAGATGAATTGATCGAAATTGACATCGCTGTTGACCCCTGCGAAGGTACTAACCTGGTTGCTTACGGTCAAAACGGTTCGATGGCAGTTTTGGCAATCTCNNATGGATCGCCCCCGGCACAAAGATTTAATTAATGAAATCCGGCAAGCGGGTGCAAGAGTTCGGCTGATCAGCGACGGCGACGTTTCAGCAGCGATTTCTTGTGCGTTTTCTGGTTCTAATATCCACGCACTNNAGAAATGGGCATCACAGACCCAGACAAGATTTACAATGCTGAAGAATTGGCATCTGGGGAAACAGTTCTGTTTGCAGCTTGCGGAATTACTCCCGGAACGCTGATGGATGGAGTTCGCTTCTTTGGTGGCGGCGCTCGTACTGAAAGTTTGGTAATTTCTTCTCAGTCGAANNAACTAATAACTAATAACAGGTGACTGTTGACAAGTAAAAATAAATAGTGACAAATGACAAACATGAATATTGCAGTCGTAGGTCTTAGCCACAAAACAGCGCCGGTTGAAGTTCGCGAAAAACTGAGCATTCCAGAGCAGAAGATTGAAGGGGCGATCGCCCAATTGCGTAGCTACCCCCATATTCAAGAGGTTGCTATTCTCAGCACTTGCAACCGCTTAGAAATTTATATTGTTACCAGCGAGTCAGAACCTGGTGTGCGGGAAGTCAATCAATTCCTTTCCGAATGTAGTAAAGTTCCTTTGCAGTCTTTGCGACCTCACCTGTTCATTTTGCTGCACGAAGATGCGGTGATGCACCTGATGCGAGTTGCTTCTGGCCTCGACAGTTTGGTGCTCGGAGAAGGGCAAATTTTAGCTCAGGTGAAACAAACTCACAAACTCGCTCAACAGTATAAAGGTGTCGGCAGAATTTTGGAGCGCTTGCTCAAGCAAGCTCTGACAGCAGGGAAACGAGTTCGGACAGAAACTAGCATCGGTACCGGTGCAGTTTCGATTTCTTCGGCGGCGGCGGAACTGGCTCAACTCAAAGGTCAGCATTTAGCAAGCAGCCGGATTGCGATTATCGGTGCTGGCAAAATGTCCCGACTTTTGGTGCAGCATTTGCTTTCCAAAGGAGCTAGCCATATTGCGATCGTCAATCGATCGATGCGCGGTGCCGAGGAGTTGGCAAGTATTTTTAAAGATGCTCCATTACACTTGCATCTGCTCTCGGAAATGATGCCAGTAATTGCTAGTTCTGACTTGGTTTTTACCAGTACGGCTGCTACCGATCCGCTCTTAAATAAAGCTAAATTAGCAACTGTTTTAGCACCCGATCGCCCTTTGATGTTGGTGGACATTTCTGTGCCGCGCAACGTCGATTCTGATGTGAAGGATCTAGCTAATGTGAAGTCGTTTAATGTGGACGACTTAAAAGCAGTGGTAGCTCAAAATCACGAAACCCGCCGCCAAATGGCAATGGAAGCTGAGGGCTTGCTAGAACAGGAAGTAGAGGCTTTTGATGTCTGGTGGCGCAGTCTGGAAACTGTTCCCACTATTAGCTGTTTGCGGGATAAGATAGAATTGATTCGCGAACAAGAATTAGAAAAAGCTTTATCACGTCTGGGCTCAGAGTTTTCTGAGAAACATCAAGATGTGATTGAATCTTTAACAAGAGGGATTGTGAATAAAATTTTGCACGATCCGATGGTGCAGTTGCGCGCTCAACAAGACATTGAGGCGAGGCGACAAGCAATGCAGACTTTGCAATTGCTGTTTAATTTGGATGTGGATGTCAATCAGCAGTATAGCTAGTTGATTTTTTGATATTTTTCCCAGGCTCAGCCTGGGAATTATTTGATGGATTTTTTATTGATTGAAATAAAAAAAATCGCCATTTTTTTTAGGGTTAAATGCTTGACTTTCAGCATTTAATCAAGTACAATTAGATAATGGG
>DPLL01000266.1 GCA_003542015.1 Microcoleaceae cyanobacterium UBA9251
C
The DNA here is from genome assembly GCA_003542015.1 of Microcoleaceae cyanobacterium UBA9251. Classification (GTDB taxonomy): domain Bacteria; phylum Cyanobacteriota; class Cyanobacteriia; order Cyanobacteriales; family Microcoleaceae; genus Microcoleus. Next base: position 2 of record DPLL01000266.1, read on the forward strand.
TTCGATACAAACAAGAGAGACGGTCGTTTAACGTTAAGTTGTCACCAATGGGCTCTGCCTGGTAACGAGTAGAATCCCCGTCTATCAAAGAGCTGAGAGTGTCAAATTTGTTCTAAATATCTGAGCAAGTCTGCCATTTCTTGCGGATTTGGCTGAAACTGTGGCATGGGCGGGGTTTGTCCGCTGGTGACTTGGCGGATTAAATCGAATTCGGATTTGCGCTGGGACACTAAGTGTAAGTTTGGCCCGACTTGACTGTCGGACAGGGATGTGTGACACCCGGCACAGTTCATTTGAAAGATGGCGGAACCCTGAATCGGGTCTCCTGTCAAGGACAGTACGCTACTGACGTAGGGATCTGCGACCTGAAAGTGGTGCATTGCTAAAGTGGATAACACGATCGCGAGCAAGAATGATAGCACAAATATGCCAAGTCGCTCGATCGGGTTTTTAGTTTCATTTCTGGCAAATTGGTTATTCAAAGGAGTTCTATTAAAAAAAGTAATCTACAAGAAAGTTTATTTCTCATAACATAGCTTAATCCTTTGCAGCGGGGATATCAAGCTCTGAGACCCCTGTAATGGTTCTTTTGGGAAAATTCATCTGTGTAACTGCTGGTAATATTAAAAATAGGTTGTTAAATCTTAACGATAAGGAGCTCTCATGGTAGAACCGTTGCTTTCAGGTATTGTTCTGGGTCTGATCTTTGTTACTCTGTCGGGGCTGTTTTTTGCTGCTTATCAGCAGTACAAGCGCGGCGATCAGTTGGGTATCAACAAGTAAATCGGCTTGTAGGGGCGGTGCCAAGAGTGCCCACCCCATCTGGGGAGAGGGGGAGAATGGGAGAGGGGAGAGTGGGGGTAGAAAAAAAAATCTTCCTCCATCCCTTTTCCTTCTACCCTCGAACTAACCTCCGTGACATCCGTTAAATCCGTTACCCAATCCGTTGCCGAACTTCCTTCGTTAAAGATACCGATCAAGAATAGCAGCAGTTTCCCGACCTGTTTTTTCCCAGCTAAATTGTTTTGCTCTCGCCAAACCGAGGGCTCTCAGGTGCGATCGCACTTGAGGATCTACTACAAGCTCGTGCATAGCAGCGGTAATTTCCGCGACGCTGTAAGGATTAACTAACAACGCGCCGTCCCCCCCCACCTCTGGCATTGAAGACAGGTTAGAGGTGATGACAGGAGTACCACAAGCCATTGCTTCGAGCACGGGGAGGCCGAATCCTTCCCAAAGACTGGGGAAAACTAGGGCGATCGCCTGATTGATGACTTTCGGCAAATCAGCAGCGGGAATGTAATCTAAGAATTTTACGCGATCGGCTAATCCCAATTCTTGCACCTGAGCTTTCAGCAGCGGCGTATAGCGTTTATCTTCCGATCCAGCTATCCACAATTCGCACTCGCAACTGCTGGGTAAAGCAGCAAATCCTGCTAGGATTCGCTGCAAGTTTTTATGAGGATTGTGGCGGCCAATATAAAGAAAATAATTGCTAGTTGGCAAATCTAGAAAACGGAAAAAACTGGTATCATATCCAGGGGAAATTGGCGTAATTAAAGAAGTAGGAATTTTACAAAAATCGGCGATATCTTTCGCAGTTGCTTCAGAGTCGCAAATAACGTGCTGAGCCTGTCGCAGCACTTGGGGAATATAGTAGCGGTGGTATGGTGTCAGCGGATCGAAACGGCGGGGAAATCGCAAGGCAATTAAATCATGTACTGTAATTATATAGCGACAACCTGCAAATACCGGAGCTTCGGGAATTGGTGAAAATATTAAGTTAGATTTTAACTCTTTGTAAATTTTTGGAAGCTGGGTTTGTGTCCACAGCAATCTGTTTATATGTCCTTTGGTTCCTTGTTCTGGAGTTAGGTTTGATGGGATTTTGTAGCAGGTGTAGTTTGGTATTTCGGCGGCGGTTAGTAATGTTGGATTGAGGGATTTTAGGTGGGGAAATAGGTTTTTGGCGTAGATGGCTAAGCCGGTTGGTTTGGAAATTAGGAAGGAGAGGTTGATTAGTAAGTTGGATTGGGGATTTGGCATGGGATAATATGTAGATTGCGGTTTTTTAGTGGGATTTTTTTTGTTAACCGCAGAGGGCGCAGAGGGCGCAGAGAGTGTACGCAAAAAACCCGGTTTCTTCCAACAATCGTTGCTTTTTTCGAGAAATCCAAGATTTTTTTTACCGCAGAGGGCGCAGAGGGCGCAGAGAGGAGAGATTAAGAGAGAGAAGATTTAAAGGTATTTTTGTAAAATATTGGCAGTTGTTTCTCCGGTTTTGTTCCAGCTAAATTGAGCCGATCTGGCTAAACTAGCTGTTTTTAAGTGCGATCGCAATTTTGAATCTGTTGCTACTGTTTTCATGGCTTCGGCTATTTCTCCAACGCTGTAAGGATTTACTAATAATGCCGCATCTCCGGCTACTTCTGGCATTGATGATAGGTTGGAGGTAATGACGGGAGTGCCGCAAGCCATTGCTTCTAAAATTGGTAAGCCGAATCCTTCCCAAAGTGTGGGGAATACTAGGGCGATTGCTTGATTCATTAGTACGGGTAATTGTTCGTAGGAAACGTAACCCAAAAATTTGATGGAAGATTTTAGTCCTAATTCTTCAACTTGTGCTATTAACTGCGGTGTGTAGGTATTGGGAGGCCCTGCTAGCCAAAGTTCGTAGTTTGTGCGATCGCTCAAACTCGCAAATGCCGTAATTAATCTTTCCAGGTTTTTATAAGGATCGTGTCTCCCTGTATAAAGAAAATAATTTTTGGTCGGCAAGTCTAGATATCTAAAGTTAATACTATCACAAGCTAGGGGAATTGCCGTCATTTTCTTGGCGGGAATCTGAAAAAAGTTAGCAACATCCTCAGCGGTTGCTTGAGAATCGCAAATAATGTGTTCTGCTTGCCGCAAAACCTGCGGTATATAGTAGCGAAAATAAGCTCTTAAGCGAGAAAACCGTTTGAAAAATCGCAAAGGGATTAAATCGTGTACTGTGACGATGTAGCGGCAGCCGGAATACAAAGGTGCTTCTGGAATTGGAGAAAATATCAGGTTTGAATCCAATTTATTGTAAATTTTAGGCAGATTAAACTGAGTCCACCGCAGTCTGTTTATTTGTCCTTTTGTTCCTCGATCTGGTGTGAGGTTGTCGGGGATTTGATAGCAAGTATAATCGTCAATCTGCTGGGAAACAAGTAATGTTGGTTCTAGCTGTTGAAGTTCGGGGAAAATATTGGCTGCATAAGTCCCGATTCCCGTTGGTTCGGGAGTTAAGAATGACAAATTAATTAACAATGAATTAGACATGATTCCCTCGCACACAATTTATCTATATTTACGCAATTTATCCCTCGCGATTGATATCGACTATTTGAGCTACATCCGCTGGATTTGGCAGACGAATTGTAGCATATTCTTTGTGAATAATCTCAAAAAAATGCTTGACTTTTTCCTCGAAATGTGCCAGTATAAAATACTGACTGCGCTGATAAGCGACAGCTTGAATTTCTGCTAGCAAATCGGGATTAACAATTAGCTGATGTGAATGGTGGCAAAGTTCCTCAACGCTATTGAATAAAAAACCCGATCGCCTATTTTCGACAATTTCCACTTGGCCGCCACCGTTGAAAACAATCGGAGCACAACGGTTTTGCATTGCTTCTACAGTCGCCATCCCGAAATGTTCAAATCTTTGAGGATTTACTTCTCCCAAACCGCAGGCGTGCCAAAATATACTGGCTTTAGCATAAAGCGATTTTACCTCCTCCAAGTCAGCATTTACTTTTAGTTCGATCGCACCCGCATCTTGCTTCAATAAATTCTGGACAGTCTTTAAATAAGGATTCTTCGGAATGCTACTTCCCACTAAAACTAGCCGCCATCCTTGCATTTGTTCGGGATAATCCGCTAGCAAACTGCGGAAAGCTTTAATCAATTCAATTTGCTTTTTCGTTCCCCCAGCTTCCCATTGTCCCACAGCTAAAATTATGTTTTCTTTTGGGACTTTAACTGTTTCCATTTCCACGGGCGGATACAGCATAAAAGTGGGTTTTAGGTTCCAGCGTTTGTCCAACCACTTGACAGTAAATTGACTGTTTGCAATAATGAAAGTATAGTCATCAACGGCAAAGTGGCGGTTGCGAAAGGTATTGGGAAAATGGCAGAAAAATACTGAAATCGGCGACAGCGGTTTAACTTTTTCCAGTTGATTAGCGTTGATGAAAATATCGTAATTTTTGCTTTCTCTGGCAATTTCATCAAAGGGATTTTCCAAGTCATCCGTAATTATGCTGGAATCAATACACTGCATTCCGCGCTTTTCGTAAAACGGCAAGGGAATAACTTTTATTTTACATTCTGAAAGGTTCAAACCATACCAGGATTCTAAGTCGGAAATCGCAACTGGTTTGTTGGTAATAAAAGTGATGTCAAATTGATTTTGTAGCAGCGAAGCCATCGTAGCCACGTATTTTTGTCCGCCACCAATAAAATGCAGTCCGTGATCGTAAATCGCGATCGACATTTTGCGATCGCCTCGCACCACCTGTAACCGTGATAAAATGCGATCGACTTTCAGCCGACTGTAAATCACAGCTAACTTGTCAGACAATTGCGGCAGTACAGTTTCGATTATTTCTGGTTTCTGATATTCATACAATTTTTTAATTGCTACAAATAAACTTTCCAGCAACAAATCGTATTGTTTGTGAGTGAAAAAATCCGAAGTGTGAATAGAAGCGGCAAGTTGCAAAGGTTCGTGTTTTGCCAAATACAAAAACCGATTGCGGTTGCAAAAATACTCTGTGAGTTTGCTACCTTTACTCGAACCTCGGTATTCGTGATGCGCTATAGCTGTCGGAGTATAAAGCATTTTCCAACCCTGTTTTTGGCAGCGTTTAGAATATTCTACATCCTCAAAATACATCACAAAATCTTCATCGATTTGACCAACTATTTCGAGACATTCCCTGCGGAAAAGCACGGCCGCCCAACAAAGACCTTCTACTTCGCGTTCTGTGTTATACTGTCCTGAATCTTTCTCGCCAAAGCCGACATCTCGCCAAAAAAAATTAGGCAATTGTTGGATGCCAACACTGTTAATTCGCCCGTCTTTAAACAGCAATTTGCCGCTTGCAGCACCTACATTTTTGTGTTTTTCTAGCAGCTTTACCAGGATTTCTAGCCAGTGGCTATCAAGGGTGGCATCGTTATTTAGGAAACCGATATATTGTCCTTTAGCTTGGCTGATACCCAGGTTTAGAGCTTTAGCAAAGTTGTTTTCTGAGTTGACAAAAACGCGCACTTGGGGAAATAGTTCGCTCAGAGTGTTAACTGATTCGTCTTGAGAGCAGTTATCTATTAAAATTACGTCTAGTTGCTGTTCAGGATAGGCAAGTTTTTGCAGAGATTTTAAGCAATCTTTCGTCTGGCGAATACCTTTATAATTGACGATAATTAGCGAACATATTGGTATTGAGGTCATTGGGGATTTTAGATTTTAGATTTTAGATTTTAGATTGATCTCGCAGATGAATTCGGGGGCTTGTGACTAAATTGCTTTGGGTCATTTTTGATTCACGACTTACGCACTCAAGGGTGGTGTTTCAAGACTTTGAGATTCTTCGTTTTACTCAGAATGACAGAATTATATCCAAATGTCTAAGTCCTATTATTGTCGATGGAGCAACTGAGCGTTAATTTGAGCTAAAATAGCACTCTGCTGCTGCTGTACTGCTTGAATTTGCTCTATTTCAGATTGAAGGGCTATTAGGGCTTTTTGCTGAGTTTCAAGCTGTGCTTTAACTTCGAGAAACCCATTACTAAATTCCCCTTGCAGTTTTTGATCGAGATTTTTTTGATTCTCCTGCAATTTTTGCAACTGGTTGCTCAATGTTTGAACGACGCGGGTATTGGCAAAATTGTAAATTACTTGTCGTTCCAGTACCGGTCTGAGCAATTTTCGGACTATTTTTCTAACTGCGATGACTACGGAACCAAGCCGCCTTTGATAAGAGGTAATTGGGACATTATAAATATCAAAACCAGTTTTTAGCAAGGCGATATCTTCGTCTTCTTCATCAAGGGCGATCGTACTATTTTTGCTCCTAGACTGTGGCGAATTAGCCACAATTCGTGGCTCCAAAGTTTGCCGTAATTTATCTATTATCTGTTGAGTTGGTACTTTTTCGTACTGCAATCTTTCGCCTCCTTTCTATCAACTATAGCGCGTCTGAATCAATTGTGTAATTATTGTAGGGGCAATCCGACCCCTACTCCCCGTGGTTGCCCCGATCTATCCGGGGTAGGCACGGGGGCACTACCCCTACAAACCACATTTAAGGTAGGGTGCGCCGAAGAGCACCTTACCCTAAATATACCAAATAACTTACCCTGCCATTTCCTATTTAAACTAATTCTATTTGACTGTCATCGCCAATCATAAACCGCAGAGCTTTCGGGCGCGGAGGGGCCTTAGTAATTTGAGCTCGTTGTCCAACTACACTGTCAACAATTCGCTGGTGAATGCCAACTATTTTCGCCCCTTGCAATATTACACTGTGTTCGATATCAGCATCAATCATCGTCACTCGATCGGCAATACTGCTGTAAGGCCCGATAAAGCAATTTTCGATGTGGCAATTTTCCCCAATCACCACCGGCCCGCGAACGGTAGAATTAATTACTTCAGTTCCTTCGCCTATTTGCACTCGCCCGATAATTTGACTTTTCTCGTCTACTTTTAATTCGGTTGAAGCTACGATACAGCTATCTAGAATAATTTGGTTTGCACTCAGCAAATCGTCTTTTTTCCCCGTATCCAACCACCAACCTTCTAAATTGCAGGCTTCTACTTGTTTTTGTTGATCGATCAACTGTTGAATCGCATCGGTAATTTCGAGCTCGCCACGGGGCGAAGGCTGAATTTGATCGATCGCCTCGTGAATCGTAGGAGCAAAAAAGTAAATCCCGACCAAAGCTAAATTAGAAGGCGGGACTTTGGGTTTTTCTACAAGTTGCAAAACTCGCCCATTTTCATCTACTTTTGCCACCCCGAAAGCACTAGGATTTTGGACTGGTCGCAACAGAATCAAAGCGTCTAGCTGGTGCTTTTTAAAACTCTCTAAAAACGGATCTAGTTGATTCTGAATTAAGTTATCTCCTAAATACATAATAAACGGAGAATCGCCCAAAAATGGTCTAGCAATTTTCACCGCGTGAGCCAGTCCCGCCGGTTCGTTTTGCAAGATATAAGTAATTTTTGCACCAAAGCGATCGCCATTTCCGGTTTTCGCCTTCACCTCTTCCCCGGTTTCAGGACTAATAATAATCCCAATATCCGTAATACCTGCCGCCACAATTCCTTCAATTCCGTACCACAGTATGGGCTTATTTGCCACCGGCACCAACTGCTTAGCACCTGTATAGGTGAGGGGACGCAAACGTGTTCCTTTGCCGCCAGAGAGGATTAATGCTTTCATTCGGTTAACTCTCAGTTATCCTTTAGGGTGTACGGTGCTGGCTCGATTTGCCTGCACTTGTTCGCTCTCGTTAATTCTAAAGCACTGCTACTCCGCTGGCAATAGCTGCCGTGTTTTCTGATACAAATGATTTGTGCGATCGAACTTTTAGCATTTAGGTGTAAGGTGCTTATAGCCCACCATACATTTAATTGCCTACCTTTTTAATAGCGGCCGTACCGGGCGATAACTGCACCGCGGCCAGGCTGTTGATTTGTCAGCCAAGCCCACATCTGATCCCCCAAGCAAAAATGCCACCACTCGTGAGGATGTTGCTGAAAACCAGCAGCTATCATCACATCTTTTAATATTTGCCTGTGACGGTGATATTGCTGTTCTTGCGGCTCATTGCTGCTAGCAAAATAATCGGGATAAGAACGTTCTGATATTTCATCTATGGGAGAACCCATATCAATTTTTTGATGGTTTTCATCGACTAAAGTTACATCTAATGCACCACCTGTGCTATGAGGAGGCGGTGTAGTGCGATCGAGGCTGGGCACTGCCCAAAATTGATATACTTTGTCTAAAATTACTTGGCGTTTTTCTTCTGAAACCGGCAATTCGCAGCCTTGAGCTTGGGCAATTTCCGCAAAAGTATAATCTACCATAAATTGCTGCACTTCCACCGGACGGTAAGCGTCAAATATCAGAATTTTCCAATGAGGATGATTTTGCTGTAGCTGGGTTTTAGCAACCATCAAACTATCTACAACTCCTTGCCGCAAATAGTAAGGCGAATCAGCTTTGCTGTTGTGATATGGTGCGCCTAATTTTTGATAAGGATGCGGATTTTCTAAGGCAAAATTTTCGGAGGTAATTGAGACTAAAGGTTCGCTGCATTCGAGAATGGGTATTTGCTGGTAGGGTTTCATATAAAGGTTTTGAGATTTTCGATAGTTACTGGTGAACTACAATTGTATCTCGATTCATCTATATTAGGAATTATGTAGTGAAAATATTTTCTGGTCATTCTGAGCGCAGCGAAGAATCTCAATCCCTGACTAAGCTCTGATCATACGTATAGGAATTACGCACGGGGTCAAAAACCCGGTTTCTATGTCAGTATTTGTGGATTAAATACATAATCTTGCTCAGAAACCGGGTTTTTCCAGTCAATTATATTGCAATTCCTAACTTTGGCGGTAAGCAATTACCGCATAAAACGGATCGCCGCCTCCGATTCCCAGCATTTGCATAAAACTCGGCAAGCTAGACTGCTTAGCAATTACTTCCGGCTTGCTAAATCCGGGTATATTCGCTCCTTTGACAGAATCAAAGTAACGCTTGACTAATTCTACCCGATCGCCCTCCGCTCCTTCTCGCCAAGCCGCGATCGCCTTTTGATAAAACATCCGGTTAGAAAAGCTAAAAATCGCTACTCCACCCGGTTTCAAGATCCGATGAATCTCGGCAAATATGGCATCTGGATACTGCAAATATTGTACTGAAACACAGTTGACAACGGCGTCAAATTCTGCATCCGGCAAGGGCAACTTAGGATTTGCATTCAAATTCTGGACAAAATAATGATTGAACCGAGGATTTTTTGCCAACTCTTGTTGATTCAATCCATGTCCCTCAACCTGGGCAAATTCCATCTCTTCGGGTAGATGAGAAACCCAACTGCTCATCATATCAAAAATCCGAGTATTCGGTTTCAGGCGTTCCCGATACAAGTCGGTTAATTGCTGAATGAATCCCTCGTCTACGTGCGTCACAAAACGAGGAGAGGCATAGAACAATGTATCGTCGGTGTCGTCTAACTTGGTGCGCTGATTGCCTTTGAGTAACATAATCTGCGATCGCGATCGTAACTTTACCGTTCCTATTTTAGAAACAATTAAGAATTGTAAACAGGTTTGACGAACATTTAGCCACCCGAATCCGATCGCCCCTACACTCACAGGACTTACCCATTGTAACGGTGTAGCCAGGGTTTGAGATTCTTCGCTGTCGCTCAGAATGACATAATTACGTTGTCTCTGCGTCAGTCCTCAATCATGTTTGCTTTCTTGTTCTCGATCGCCCCAGCGCCCCCCTGACACAGGATTTAAGGGGTGATCCAGCATTGGCGACAAACTGCAACAGGTAGGCGGTACCCTGACTGGTGTGATCGATCGCATGGAAGAAAGAGATTTAGTCCGCCGTTCGAGAGACACCCGCGATCGCCGGATTTGGCGAATTTGGCTGACAGACTCCGGTAGGGGACTGCAAGACGTACTGCCGCCACTGGTAGATCAGATCAGAGAGAAGTCAATGACTGGAATTGCCCAGGCCGATCGAGAACGCTTCTCAGAACTGATCGATCTGGCGATCGTCAATCTTTCCTAAACCGAAAAATCAATCTCACGGACGCAGCAGAGCAGCATCTACCCCTACTAGACGACTACAAATAACCGCAAAATACTACGCACTCTTAAAAACAGCAGTCTTAATCTATAAATACTACGCACTCTAACCAAACGGCATCTTATAAAAATCTCAGGAGTCAACTTACCATGAAACCCACCAACGAAATCAACCCAGCCGAATTCAACGGTAACGGCAAACCAGTCGCGCTATTAGAAAAGCCGATCGACGACACACAAGCTAAAATAGTACCCGTAACGCCCGCAGAGCCAGAAATCTGCGCCCCCACCGATGTCAAAACAGGCGCAGAAACAGCACTCCAAGCACCCAGATCGGTGGCTGCAACACCGCAGAAAAAGTCCAAGAAACCACTGATTTTCGCAGTATTGGGAGTAGGTGCGATCGCCGCCAGCAGCTTCGGCTATCAATACTGGCAATACGCCTCCATCCACCAAGAAACCGAAAACGCCACAGTAGCCGGACACATCCACCAAATCAGCAGCCGCATCAACGGTACTGTCGGCGAAGTCATGGTAGAAGACAACCAACAAGTAAAACCCGGACAACTGCTAATCAAACTCGACCCCCGCGACTACCAAGTTAAAGTCCAACAAGCCCAAGCAGCCCTAGAAAACGCCCGTCGCCAAGCCGAAGCAGCCCAAGCCAATATTTCCCTAGCATCTCAAACCAGCCAAGGGAAAACAACCCAAGCCCAGGGAGACATCAGCGGTGCAAACGCTGCCATTTCCACCGCCCAAGCAGCACTCAGAGAAGCCCAGCAAGGCGTGCCCGCAGCGGAAGCTACCGTTGCTGAAGCCCAAGCAGGCGTATCCGTCGCGATCGCCACTGGCAAACATCAAACCAGGTCAAAAAGTAGAAATCAAATTAGATGCTTTTGGTAGCCATAAATTTGAGGGCAGAGTTGATAGTTTTTCCCCAGCTTCTGGCGATCAAATTTAATTATTACCTCCCGATAATGCTACGAAAAATTTCACCAAAATCGTGCAGCAGATTCCTATAAAAGTTGTATTTAATCCCGCAAGTATTAAAGGCTACGAATCACGGATTGCACCGGGGATGTCTGCTACGGTAAATGTTGAACTTAAATGAAGGAAGGACTTACGCAGAACCTCTGTATGTAGTGTCAACTTAAGCCTAAAACCTTGTTTCTGGGAATTACGCACAGACTAAGAAACCCGGTTTCTGCGATAATTTAGGTTGGGATACAAAATCTCTGAAAAGAA
>DPLL01000180.1 GCA_003542015.1 Microcoleaceae cyanobacterium UBA9251
AGATTTTCCGAAGAAACCCGGTTTCTAACTCCCCACGCGATCGCCACATTTACCGGCTCTGCTTGGAAATGAACTTCCCATGAAACACGACTTTTCGTAGTTCTTCTGCTCCTAAGACGATCGGTGGACACACCAGCAATACCAGCCATTGCCAGGGTGCTAAAGGTGCTGTCGAAAAGATGCTTCTCAAAGATGCGTTATTAATAATCAGCAGAACTAAGACCCATTCAATGGCAATTCCGAGCCAGATTTGTCGATTAGAAAAGAATCCAAGCGGCAGAATTGACCCACGTTCCGATCGACAGGCAAAAACATTCCCCGTTTGAGAAGCCACGACTGATGCCAGAGTCATAGTGATGGCTTGAGTATAAATGGCGATCGTGGCGGCATCTGCTGAACGAGACAGAATGCTTGGCGTTACGGCTTGTAATTCTGCCAAGTCATAACCGTAACTCCACCACACCAGAAAAAATGCTGCCATCGCCAGGGCTGCTTCCAACAATCCCAAGAAGCCATAGGCGCGTAACAGTAGGGAGCGATCGAGCAGCGGTTGCGATTTTTTCCGGGGGGGCTGCTGCATGGTTCCGACTTCTGCCCGTTCAGCGCCCAAGGCCAATGCAGGCACTATGTCAGTTCCTAAATCAATAGCAAGAATCTGCATGATCACCAGTGCAGGAGGAATCTTCAACGCCACCATGAACAGGAATGGTACTAATTCCGGCAGGTTTGATGCCAGGATGTAGGTCTTGACACTCCCCGACCTAAAGGTGCGAGGATTCTTAATTCAGTGACTAACCTTTAAGTGTTGCGTCCTTTCGGCAATATTCAGACCTTTTAACCGTAGAAAACTACCAATTAACGAGCCTGATTCGCAGCCACCCCAGCGGGTCTATCTCCAAAAGCGTACTAGGATATTTACCTAGAGTTTGGGTATGCCCTACCCTACTTAACAATCCTAAAAGAATAGTTTGTTTTAACTGGTTTAAGGTTTAATTCAACCTCTAGCTGTTTAAAGAGTTTTCGCTGCTCTTCGTCCCCCGGTTTATACCTAAAAGTGTGTCTTAACTGTTTCACGATGGTAAAGGAATTTAACCTTGACTTTTATAGTATATCACAAATATAGGAACTTACTGGACTTTTTGAAAGAAGTTTTAAGAAATTAAAGCCGTCCTAGAAGGACAGGGTTTTAAACCCAAATTTTTGATAAATTTGCGGATGTTTTGGTGCACGGCTCGCCCCTCTTCAATCGCGACGACGATCGTCGCAAAGTTGTCGTCCGTGAGGACAATATCGGCGGCTTCTCGTGCCACATCGGTGCCATTCATCCCCATTGCTATACCAATATGGGCCGCTCTTAATGCTGGGGCATCATTGACTCCATCCCCCGTCACCGCAACGACTTCTCCGATATTTTTATAGGCTTCCACCAGTCGCAGCTTATGCTCAGGAGACATCCGAGCAAACACTAGCCCCGATCGATATTTCAGAATTTGTTGCAATTGTGCATCCGACAGATGCCCCATGCCTTCACCGGTTACTACCCTTACAGAATCGGTCACTAATCCAATTTTGCGGGCGATCGCCTCCGCAGTCAGTCCGTAATCCCCTGTTACCATCGTCACCTTAATTTTTGCCTGATGGCACTCAGCAAGAGCATCTCTCACCTCTGGACGCGGCGGGTCAAACATCGCCACCAGACCAATAAAGCTCAAATTTTGCTCTAAGTCTTGCGATCGCAAATCCAACATTTCACTCCCTCCACGACGAGCCGCCACCCCCAAGACTCGAAAACCCTGCTGAGCCAACCCATCGTTAGCCGCAACTATTTCATTCGAGTCGGATTCAGTGAGTTCTGAGACAGTTCCATTTCGCAAGATAGATGTGCAGAGTCGCAAGACTTCCAGCGGTGCCCCCTTGGTAAAAGCCAGGTTCGGCAGATCATTAGGACCTAGCGCGGACGATCGCCCAACCTAATTGAGGGGTTCCCGAAATGAATGCTAAAATCCCTGCCACCCATAACAGCAGGGCCATGAAGTGCCTTAACTGATCGGTAAACCTGAGCCAGAGAGGGCGATGAGCCGGTTCTGGTAGTTCATTCGCGCCAAATTTTACCAGTCGCTCGTAAGCTTCGTCTTCAGATAGACCGTTCTCGCTGATTCCAAAGGATTGATAGACATCTTCAGCCGATAGAGTCCAAATCGGTCGATGAGGTAAATCCATGTGTTTCACCTGAGAAATAGGTACTGAAGTCATTTCTGGCATATTTTCAGACGAATTTGTGTAAACTTAATTTTTCTTACAATATCCATCTGATTGAACTGCCACAGTACAGATGATTTCTCTACCTTTAATACTGAGCATACTGATCGTATAGGACTGACGCACTTTCGACGGTGTTGCAAAGTTTTGAGATTATTCGCAACACTTGCGAATGACATAATTACATTGAAATGCGTAATACCAATTTTTTGTGAGGCTGCATAGAATTTGATCCCCCCTAACCCCCCTTAGTAAGGGGGGACAAGAGCGCGATCAAAGTCCCCCTTATTAAGGGGGATGCGAGGGGGATCAGAATATGTGCAACGACCCATTAAATTGGTATAAGTCCTATTTACAATATTCACTCAAAATTGACGGGAAAACCCTCATGAAAAACCAGCAATTTTCCAGGCTTAATTTTCGTCCAAACTTCATTATCCGTAAGTGGCAAAGTAGCAATTACCGCCACGCGATCGCCCAAGTTTGTCAATTCCCGAAAATCGACAGTCACATCTTCATCGATGGAGTGAGCGCTAGCAAAAGGTGCTTGTCGTACAATATAATGCAGATTAGTAGAACAATGCACAAACAAGTGTTCTCCATCGGAAAGTAAATAATTAAAAATTCCGTACTCTGCCAAAGTTTTAGTAATTGCGTCCAGTACCGGGTAAAAATCCGTCAGAGTAGGCTTGTTTTGAGGAAAGCTTTCTCGCAATTTTTCTAAGATCAAACAAAAGGCTTTTTCGCTGTCAGTTTTGCCTACAGGTTTGTAAAATCCAGCACTTTCAGTATTGAAATTTTCCAAATTTCCGTTGTGAGCAAACACCCAATATCGCCCCCAAAGTTCCCGACTGAAAGGATGGCAATTTTCCAAAGCAATTTCGCCTTGAGTAGCTTTACGGATGTGAGCAATGACGTTAGTTGAATGAATGGGATAGCGACGCACAAAGTCAGCCACTGGAGAAGTAATGGCTGGTTTGGAGTCTAGAAAGATGCGGCATCCTAAACCTTCAAAAAAAGCGATTCCCCAACCATCTTGATGAATGTCTGTTTTGCCGCCCCTTGCAGAGAAACCCTCAAAAGAAAAGCAAATATCTGTTGGAACATTGCAGTTCATTCCTAGTAATTGGCACATGACTGTTAATTTTATGAAGTTTGGACTACTCATGCCGCAGCTATTGACAGCTACAGACTGGCGATGATACAATTTAGGATTGTCTATAGCTTATCAGATTGCGATCGACATCAAGGAAATCTGATTTGCACGTCTAAACCAGGAGAAGGGACGGAATTGGCGATCGTACTTCCTAAGAACATTAGATCCAGTAAAAATGAGCGATGAAATTAACTCTAGTTTAAATATTATCGGGGAAAATCAGAAAGTTGTTTAATATCCCTCAAAACTATTTGAGGCTTCCCTTTGTACTGTTCTACCTTCCCACTAACATAAACATAGCCACGTCCTAGACCAGCATAACGCTTGTCAATCAGCCGCTTCAAAGGTGCCATTTTATCAGTTTCGGCATCCGGTATCCACAAGTCTAATTTATGCTCAAACGAACCCGCATAAATCAGAGCATTACCGCCGATCCATTTATTAATTCCCGCCTGCAAATCGCAGAAAATAGTAATAGATTTAGCTGTCTCGGAAGCCGCTAAGATTTTTGGATAATCCAAGTTCACAGAAAAAACTTCCGCTGTTGCTTGCGACAACCGAAACTCTTCGACGATTGAGGCGCGCATCGACCACCAAGGTAACAAATGAGCATAATTGCGAGACGGAATTTTTGGATTTGTGTTCGGATTCCAAATCACCAGATTGTATGCTTTGGCTACAGCTTCAGCCTCAGTCATTTGTCGGTGATATAATCTCGATCGCCCGTATTTCACAAAGTAGGGACTCCAGCCCTCTACAATCAGTTTTAGATTGTAATTTTCCTCGCCTTTATGCACATAACAGAGGAGGCGGCCGTAGTGATCGCGGTGTTTTTCTACAGCCACTTCTATCGGGTCATCTGTATCAAATTCAATATCAACTTTAGCAAGTCCGCCGTCTGCTGTAGCAAAGTATTTTTTAGCCATTTCCGAAGCTTCTTTACCCGCCACAGTTACAGGTTTTGAGCCACCCGAATAACTTTCTTCCGTATCAACACAAATCAGCCGCAGAGACTCGGTTTTGCCGTTGAGAGAAACTTTAATAGTATCGCCATCAACCACTTGAGTTATTTGGAGGTTCTGAATTCTGGTTGCCATATTTTGAACCCTGTTGAACTTGAGATTTGATGCACATATCTGCTCTATTTTACACGAGTTTGCTGTTGAATGCAATTAGTGTTATTTTTGGGATTAATTCTTGTCAGTTGTTATAGCAACCGCCAAGGCGCTTTGGTCATTGAGCGGAGCGTCGCCCTGAGCCCTTCGACTACGCTCAGGATAAACGCAGTCGAAGGGTCGAAATGTCCACTTCGACTACGCTCAGTGACCGGAAGTATCCTAACCACCTTGGCGACTGCTATACATAACTTATAAAATCGGAAAACCAGCCAGAAAATCTGATTCAAAATTGAGAATCTGTCAAAGAACCTCGAAGCAAATAAACGCAGATATTGATTAAATCTATTACAATGAGAAAGACTAATGGCTGTTCTAGAGTGTGTGAAACCAGGTGCTAAATTCGGTCAAATTATTTTGGTTGTCGATTTGACTGTTGCTGTCGATCGCACTTTAGCAAAAATTCAAGACTTAGGAGATCACTCTGAAATCCGTCAGATCAACTATCCATCAGGAGTTCACGTCTTAGCAATTCTCAAAGACTCACAGCATTCTGAAGTAGTCGAGGATGACTACTTGTTAGAAGATTGGCTACAAGTAAGGTCGCAAATTAACCCCGATGCCGTTCATTTGTGGCGAGGTAAATAAGCGAATTAACAATGACAATCAGATTCAGATCCCCCTAA
>DPLL01000269.1:0-8840 GCA_003542015.1 Microcoleaceae cyanobacterium UBA9251
GCTAAGGAGGGGACATCGCTTCCGACACCCCCCCTTGCTAAGGGGGGGACGGGGGGGGTGTCTATTTCGCAAGCCGAGGGCTATGTCGAGAGTCTGCGGGCCGCTTACGTTGAAGTCGATCGAACCCAGCGCAAAACTCAAATTCAAGCCCAAGTAGAAGCCGCAGCCACAAAACAAGGCGGTTACGCAGACATCAGCGACGATTTGTTAGAAGAAGTAACCGATTTAGTAGAATGGCCGAACGCAGTAGTCGGAAAATTTGACGACGAATTTTTGATATTACCGCCGGAAGTAATCACCACAATAATTGTCACAAACCAGCGGTATTTTCCCATTCTCAAAAGACCCAAATCTCCCGAACTTCTGCCCTACTTCATTACAATTTCCAACGGCGATCCTGCGAAATCAGCCATCATCGCCGCCGGGAACGAGCGAGTAGTTCGCGCGAGATTAGCAGACGGTCAATTTTTCTACAAAGCAGACTTGGCAAAACCTCTAGAAGATTATTTGCCCAAATTGGAAACAGTGACTTTCCAGGAAGATTTAGGGACTGTACGCGCCAAAGTCGATCGCCTGTGCAAAATAGCCAGTCTCATTGTCAATCAACTGCAAGTAACAGCAGAAGAAAACTTAAACATAGCAAGAGCAGCCTTACTTTGCAAAGCCGACCTAGTAACCCAAATGGTTTACGAACTGCCAGAAATGCAAGGAATCATGGGGCAGAAATACGCCCTAGCCAGCGGCGAATCAGAAGCAGTAGCCACAGGGATTGTTGAACATTATTGGCCCAAAAGTGCCGGCGACAATTTGCCCCAAACTATCACAGGTCAAATAGTCGGAATCGCAGACAAATTAGATACATTAGTCAGCATCTTCGGCTTAGGAATGTTGCCGACAGGTTCCTCCGATCCTTTCGCCCTGCGTCGCGCAGCCAATGCCATAATTAACATTATTTGGGCGGCTCAGTTGCCAGTCAATTTGCATCAGTTACTCGCAGAAAGTGTTGGTGAATTTACAGCAATACGCCCAGAAACAAGCCCAGAATTACTGTCACAATTATCCGACTTTTTCCTGCAAAGAATTCGCACTTTGTTGCAAGAAGAAAAGCACGTAGATTACGATTTGGTAAATGCAGTTTTGGGAGAAAACGACCCAGAATATACAGAACGAGCATTGCGAGATTTGTTGGATGCTTTAGAAAGAGCGCTTTTCTTGCAACAAATCCGCAATGACAATACATTGGATATGATTTACGAAACAGTGAATCGTTCAACTCGTTTGGCGGCTCAAGGAGATTTGGATAAAATTGAATTAGAACCGAAAAAAGCAGTGAAACCAGAATTATTTCAAAAATCGTCTGAACAAGCTTTCTACGATGCAGTAGTGCAATTAGTGCCGCAAACCCAGCTATCGAAGCAAACTCGCAATTACCAACAATTAGTAGATAGTTTAACTGAAATTGCTCCGACGGTTAGCAACTTTTTTGATGGGCCAGAAAGCGTTTTAGTGATGGATTCTGACCCGGAAATTAAACGAAATCGGTTGAGTTTACTGGGATTGCTGCGGAATCATGCGCGGGTGTTGGCTGACTTTGGGGCGATCGTGAATAGATTTTAGATTTTAGATTTTAGATTTTAGATAGCCGCCAAAGGTTAAGACGTAAGATAAAATCCATTGGTATCCGAATTATTCAATACTCTCTTCTCTCTTCTCCTCCTCTGTGTCCTCTGCGCCCTCTGCGGTTAAATAATCCCAAAAATAAGATAGCCGCCAAAGGTTTGGATGTAAGATAAAATCCATCGGTATAGGAAACATTCAATACTCTCTTATCTTGCTCTGCGCCCTCTGCGCCCTCTGCGGTTAAATAATCCAAAAAAACCGTAACCGATCGAAAAGGAAAAAACCAGGGAAGTTCGCTCTACCACACACAAAAATTATGCCGATCGCTCATATCATTGGACTAGGAAAATCAGGAATAGCCGCCGCCAGACTACTAAAACGCGAAGGATGGGAAGTAACGCTGAGCGATCGCTCAGATTCTCCAAACTTGCTCAAACAGCAACAAGAACTCGCTAACGAAGGAATAGCAGTTGAGTTAGGTCAATCTTTTGAACCAGTCGAATCTGTACAATTAGTAGTAGTAAGTCCAGGGGTTCCGTGGGACATTCCAGCATTAGTGCGCGCCAGAGAATTAGGGATTGAAACAATCGGAGAAATGGAACTCGCTTGGCGCTATCTCAAGTCACCTTGGGTGGGAATTACCGGCACTAACGGGAAAACGACAACTACGGCTTTAATTGCAGCAATTTTTGAAGAAGCTGGACTTTACGCTCCCGCTTGCGGCAATATTGGCTATGCTGCGTGCGAATTAGCTTTAGCCGAAAAACAGCCGGATTGGGTAATTGCAGAAATCAGCAGCTATCAAATAGAATCTTCGTCATCTCTTGCGCCGCGCATTGGCATTTTGACGACTTTCACACCGGATCACTTAAGCCGCCACAAAACCTTAGAAAATTACTATAAAATTAAGGCGCAATTGCTGAAAAATTCTCAATTGCAAGTAATCAACGGCGACGATCCATATTTGCGGCAACAAGGCATTGACACTTGGCAAAATGCGTGTTGGACTTGTGTCAAAGGTGAAAATGAAGTGTTAGGTAATGCAGCTTTGGGAGCGTACATTAAAGACGGTTGGGTAATAGCTCAAAGCGAGAAAATTCTGCCGGCTGATTCTTTGAAAATGGTGGGAGAACACAATTTGCAAAACTTGTTAATGGCGGTAGCAGCCGCTAATTTGGCGGGGATAGATAAAAGTGCGATCGCCCAAGCCATTGCAAAATTCCCCGGAGTACCCCACCGCCTCGAACACATCCGCACTTGGGAAGGCATAGATTTCATCAACGACAGCAAAGCCACTAATTATGACGCCGCCCAAGTCGGGTTAGCTTCTGTGAGCGCACCGGCGATTTTAATAGCAGGTGGCGACCCAAAAGAAGGCGAAGATAGCGCCTGGATTGATACAATCAAAGCAAAAGCTGCCGCAGTGTTGCTAATTGGAGATGCGGCAGGTATTTTTAGCGATCGGCTCGAACAAGAAAATTACAACGCTTGGGAAATTGTAGAAACAATGGAAAGAGCAATTAAGAGAGCAGCAGAATTAGGCAAACAAAACAATGCAAAAGTAGTGCTGCTTTCCCCAGCCTGTGCTAGCTTCGATCAATACCAAAACTTCGAGCAACGGGGCGATCATTTCCGGCAATTGTGCCTCGAAACCCTAGTTTAGATATGTCATTGTTCGCTGTGTAAAAATTCAGATGATTAAACACAGCGAACAAGAAAAAATCCAATTAAATCTGCGTTAATCCGCGTCTATCTGCTTACATCTGCGGTGAAAAATTAAAACCCCTGTCTGCAAATCTACTTTAACTAACAGTCTTCCAAACAGTCTTAATTCTCTCCTGCTGTTCCCATTCTAGCGCCTGAAAAACTATCATCATTTCCTCATGAGTGTAATCAATAATGATCGCCGTCAATTGAGCAGCAGTTTCAGCTTCCAGCATGGCTAGTTTCAATTTTGCCATTACTTCTCGATCCAACACTAAAGTTTGAATAGTTCCCTCACTTTCATTTTAATTGTGGCTGCAAATGTCCTTAACCTTTGTCTTGACACTGGCAATCTTAGCCGCATTTATTGTATCAAAATTGCGCGATGATCTTTTAAACTCTTTGTGACCAAGCTCAGAGCGCAATTTTTCATCAATCTCAAGAATCTCCCCTACCGAAGTTAAACGCTTCTGCAACAAAGTTTTAATTTCCTGTTCCAGTTGGCGATTTCCCTGTCGAAAAAAATCTTGAGAATTAGAAGGAAACAAACCGCTATTGATTTGCTGAATTGGGCTGGGTGTCACCGGTTGGGCTGACACAGCAACCGGAAATCCCAAAGATAGCGCCAGCCACAAGCTAGGAATTATCTGTTTGAGAATGTTCTTCATGACCAATAATTTCAAAGGTGGNNGATTTATTCCTTCGAGGACTCAGGACGGAATCAATCCAAAATCCCAAATCTAAAATCCTCAAGCCCCCGCATTTATACGTGGGGTAAATCTAAAATCTAAAATCTAAAATCTAAAATCGATTGACTTTCGATCGGATTTTTCACCTCAGTTGGTTTTTCGGATTCGGAATCACTTGCTAATTCATCTTCTTCTGCAATTTTTTCTTGCCAATCGACAAGTTGCTGAAAAAGTTGCGAGCTAATTTGAAATACAGGTTTGTTTGTTTCTGACATATTTCCTCCTAAAATTTATTACATTAAGCACAGGCATTTTGCCTGTGCTAGACAACAATTCTGTCGGTAAAAAGCTATGCTAAAACCTTCAGCAGCGACATGATGATGCCAGTAAAGGAACCGCCAAGCAGAGCTAAAGTAGCTAAGGTACTAATACCAAAACCCACGGCTCTTTTTTCCGCAGCTTGATAGTAACCCCAAGCAAACAAAATGCGTCCAATTATCCAAACTGCACCGATTGCAGAACCCCAAATTGGGCTGATAAATTGCGAAAAAAGCCACAGCGAGGGCAAAAATAGAATCATTTGCTCTAAGGTATTTTGCTGCACTCGCAACACTCGCTCAAAGTCGGGATTTCCTGACATCTGCGGGGGAGAAACTTTGTATGTGAATCTAGCTCTGCCGACGTTGATCGTGACAACAAAATAGAGTAATAATGCTGAGGCGGTAACTAGGCTGGGCCAAAGTGTGGCGTTTGTTTCTGCGAGCATGATTCTGGTATGATGGGAGTGGAGTAGATACCTTTATTATAAATCAATTTTTGCCGATCGCCCTCTCGAAATTAAATGCAGCAAATTTAGCTGATTCGCCCTAAGTCCCCCGCTGTATTCGGTACAGGGAAGCGATCGCCTTCAAAGGGTGCCGGACGACTGAAACCTTAAATATTTGATTGGGGATTTTATGGCCGCTGAAACTCTAATGGGCGAAATGACGATTGAGGGGAATCTTAAGCAATTTCTCTTAGTGCTATCAGTTTCCTTAACTGTGGCGGTGCTACCGCAAATATGGGGCTGGTTGCGCCAAATTCCCTACACGCTGCTTTTAGTAATTGTCGGCTTGGGTTTGGCTTTTGTAGATGTGCGGCTGGTGACGCTATCGCCCGAACAGATTCTGTTGATTTTTTTGCCGCCTCTTTTATTTCAAGCTGCCTGGAATCTGGAATGGTCTAAACTCAAGCGGGATTTAGTGCCCATCGGTCTTTATGCGATTTTGGGTGTCGTTATTTCTGTTGCTGGCGTGGTTTTTGCTCTCAACAAAATAGCTGGAGTTTCTTTAGCGATCGCCCTGTTGGTAGGATCTAGTATATCTGCCACCGATCCTGTTTCAGTAATTGCATTGTTCGAGGAATTGGGAGTTGAAAAACGCCTAGCTTTACTGGTGGAGGGTGAGAGTTTATTTAATGATGGCATTGCTATTGTTGCCTTTATTTTTTTGGTGGGATTCTCTTTAGGGACGGATGAAGTTGGCATCCCATTGCTGGTGGCGCGTTTCTTAGTTTTTGTGGGAGTTGGGATTGCTATCGGGAGTGCGATCGGTTTTGGGATCTCCTATCTCATCCAACAGTTTGATTTACCTTTGGTGGAGCAATCGTTAACCTTAGTTTCCGCCTACGGCACTTATATAATTGTGGAGGAATTGGGCGGTTCTGGGGTGATTGGTGTGGTGTCGATGGGCTTGATATTTGGCAATTTCGGCTCTCGGATCGGTATGCAGCCCAGTACCAGACTGGCGGTAACTCAATTTTGGAATTTTTTGGCGTTTTTCGTAAATTCGATCATGTTCCTGCTGATTGGCGATCGGATTAGTTTTGCTGGTTTGGCAGCGAATTTAGGACTGATTGCTATCACTGTTACAGCGATGTTTTTCACGCTATCGATCTCTATTTTTGGTTTGGGATGGTTGAGCAATTGGTTGGCAAAATCTGAAATTTCCTTAGCCGATCAAACAGTGATTTGGTGGGGAGGATTGCGGGGCACTGTATCCATTGCTTTAGCTTTGAGCGTGCCCGATGTTTTACCCCATCGGGAAAACATTATTGCGATCGTGTTTGGCGTAGTTTTATTTACGCTCTTGGTACAAGGTTTAACAACTAAGCCACTGCTGGAAAAATTGGGTTTATTGAGCAACCAAGAGTTGCAACAGCAATATCAGGAGTTAATCGCTCAACGTGTTGCTCTCCATCGGGCGATCGCCCATTTATCTCAAATATCTAGCGATCCCAAAATCGAGCCGGAGTTTTACCATCATCTAGTCAGTCGCCTTCCACAAAAATTCGACTCCCTACAAGCAGAAATCAACCAAATGTACGATCGCTCTCCTCAACTGCGGGAATTGACGATCGAGAAAATCGAAGGGGATTTACGGGCGATCGAAGCCGATACTTATGCTGAATTCGTTCGCTCCGGTGAATTGCACGAGCTGCCTTATTCTTTGTTAGAAGAAGTTTTTCAATAGCGGAAGAAACTTTAATAACTAATCGCTCAAAAACATCGAGTTCAGCCAACTTTTTAACTCTTAATCTTTGGTCATTCTGGGAGCAAGCCTCCAGTACCTAACCAATTTCTTGGGCATTACTCTCTCCTGTATGCTGACTTTTTTAAGAGCAGGCTACACCCCCCTAAATCGCGTAGGAGAGGGGGATAGGAGGAGAGATGAATTTTGATGTGGGATCGAAATATACAGTTTAAATGCACATCGGGCTTAGGGAATAGGGAATAATTAGCCATTACCAATTCCCCATGCCCGATGCCCGATGCCCCATGCCCGATGCCCGATGCCNNATGCCCCATGCCCCATGCCCAAATTAATGCAATAATTCCTCTAATTGTTGCTGGTTCCACAAATACTGATATAGCCCTGTTTGCCCTACTAATTCTCTGTGAGTTCCCACTTGCACAATTTCTCCCTTTTCCATCACAAAAATGCGATCGGCACTAGCAGCAGCCGACATTTGATGGGAGATGAAAATCACTGTTTTGCGATCGGTTCCCGTTGCCAAATTATTCAAAATATCCGTAGCAGTCTGATTGTCAACACTCGAAAGAGCGTCATCCAAAATCAGCACGGGAGCGTCAACTAACAAAGCGCGAGCAAGTGCTGTCCGTTGTCTTTGTCCGCCGGATAAAGTAATTCCGCGCTCGCCGACAACTGTTTTGTACTGCTGGGGAAAGTTGAGGATTTCTGCGTGAATTTGTGCTTGTTTTCCTGCTGCTTCTATCTCCGGCTGTTCCGCTAAAGGATTGCCGTAGCGGATGTTATTCTTGATGGTAGTACCAAAGAGAAAGCTTTCTTGGGGCACGTAGGCGATCGCCCCGCGCAATTCTGTCAATTTTACCTGAGTAATATCTAATCCGTCTACAAATAATTCACCTGGAGCAATATCTAGCAGTCTGGGGAGTGCATTAGCTAAAGTCGATTTACCTGAGCCAATCGCCCCAACAATAGCTACAGTTTCTCCCGGTTTAATGGTAAAGTTAAGGTTTTTCAGGGCGGGGGTATTAGCGCCTGGGTAAGTATAATTTAAGTGGCGGGCTACAATCTCGCCTTTGACTGGATTTGGTATTTCCAGTGCATCAGCCTGATCATAAATTTTGGGTTCCACGGTAAGGATTGATTCGATGCGATCGACACTCACTTCTCCCCGTTGATAAGCAGTAATTGTGAAACCCAACAGCGCCGTCGGAAACACCAAACGCTCGACATAAATCAGCAAAGCCACAAAATCGCCAACGCTAATTTCTCCCTTAGCAATTGATCCCGCACCAGCAGAAAGCAGCACCAACAAACTCACACTTGCTAAACCGCCCAGCAACGGAAAAAGAAAATTTCGGGTTTTTGCTAGTTCTAAATTTGCTGACAATAACTGCTCGTTGCAATTGCGAAAAGCGCGGCGTTCGTTCTCTTCTTGAGCGTAGATTTTAATTACGGAAATGCCGCTCATATCTTCTTGAATCAAATCGCTCATCGCTGACAGTTCTTCCTGGACAGCTAACTGCTGGATGCGAAGTTTGTCGCTAAATAACTGCACCAAAACTAACATGAAAGGATAAACTGCGATCGCCAACAGAGTCAGTCGCACATTAATCCCCAGCATCACGGGCAAAGTCAAAGCATAAGCAAAGGCTGTATTCGCCAAACTCAGCACCGCAAACCCCACCAAGCGGCGAATATTGTCCAAGTCGGAAGTAGCGCGGTTAATTAAATCTCCGACTGTATTAGCAGCAAAATAAGATGGTTCTAAAGTTAATAAATGATTAAATATTTGCTGTTTGAGGTCAAATTCGACTTGTCGCCCCACGCCAAACAGAAAAATCCGCGATGCCATCCGAATTACCCACATGATTGAGGCGAGTACCAGAATCAGCAACACGTAGTTTAAAACTTGGTCGAATTTGAGCGCTACTTGCAGAGTGTCAACTGCATTCCGAATCAGCAGGGGAATGTAAACGCCCACAGCATTGACAATTAACAGGGAAAAAACGCCCCAAAATGTCGCTTTCCAGTGGGGGCGCATATAACCACCCAGTTTTTGCAGTCGAGAATAACGAGCCATAGGTAGAGGTTCGGCAACGGATTATGTAACGGATGTAACGGATGAAAGTCCGATGAAAGTCGGAAGAAGGAAGTTCGGCAACGGATGAGTGTAACGGATGTAACGGATGAAAGTCCGATGAAGGTCGGAAGAAGGAATGAGGAAGAGGGAAAATTTGATTATTGACACTCCCCGGTCTAAAGACACGGGGATTCTTAAGGACAAACTTTGGGGGATGAA
>DPLL01000269.1:8880-11865 GCA_003542015.1 Microcoleaceae cyanobacterium UBA9251
GATGTGTAAGATTCGTCTTGTTCAACAAATCGCCACCCTCTTAAGTCGCATTCTTGCTGGAGCCTTTCTTTGACTTTAGCTGTGGGTATTTGGACAAAACTTTGGTTAGTCACTCCCCCCATATTGACTTCTTGCTTCTGTCCTTTATTCCAACCAAAGACTAAGACATTTATTTGGTTATTTTCGCAATAATCTACGATGGTTCTAACTGCTTTATTGACAGCATCTCTCATCCTTCTAGTGCGAATTTCTGATAATTGTTGTAATCTTTTTGACGAGAAACCTTTGGGGAATTTATGTATTACGTGTTCTGATTGAATTCTCGCTTTTTCTTTATTAAACCNNCAGAACCCCTGTTACTTCCAAGCTGCAACTAGGGGCTTGTTCAGTGAGGGATTCGTGGACATATTCGACCCATACCGCACCATTTCTAGGGATTAACCTGAGTTCTTTGATCTGGCAATTCTTGATCCGTTCAGGTAGCGGCACCCAAATCGCATCTTTCCCAAANNCCTTTAAGGCTTGACCGGGATATGAAACAGGGTACATTCCCCCTTTGGTTCTGTACCTTGGTAGTCTCGGTTTTTGATGGATTTCTCCTTGATTTGCCAACTTCTCTAAGGCTCGGAAAGAAGTAAAAGATTCTGCGACACATTTAAGAGATTGTTGGGCAACTTGAGAGTATAGCAACCCGTAATTTTCGTTGGTCTTGGCTATTTTATACAAATCTGGATATTTAACTGCGATTTGGTTCTTAAAGTATTGTTGCCGACTTTCATAGGTGCCGACATTGAACAGATTATTTGACCATCTTAGGAGTTGTTCGACAATGGTTTTGTCGAGTCCCTTTAAACGCCAAACATCTTTTTGTACTGCGTACATTTAATTTACTGGCTGTTATGATACTATGTTTAGTATAGAGCGTGAATTAACAAGTTAATTAATCCTAAACAAATCTTTACCTTGGTCTCAATTGCTAGAAGGATTTGTCCGGGGACGGTTAAACATTATGTTATCTTGAAACTTACGAACAGGCAGGATTTATCCTGCCACGCCCTTTCATCCCTGGACTAAAGTCACAGGGTTTTCAGGGTATTTCTTATAAATGTGACAAATCATATTATATCCGTATGTTCGTGGGTATACAGATAATTCAGTTTAGGGCGGGCAGGATGCCCAACCCCTACTCCCCACAAAAAAAATTCACTGTTTGTGGAACAGGCCGGAAAGCCTGTTAAGCGAGAATTGTGCACTGCGATGACTTTAACCGGACTGGGCGATCGCCCGCAACCCAAATCTAAAATCGATCGAATTAGCACTCAGCCTCAGAGAGTGCTAAATTTGCTATGTAAGCAAATGGAGACAAAACATGACCAAAATAGTTGCATTTAGCGACAAATCTCGGCGGGCACTAGAACGCGGTGTCAATCAACTGGCTGATGCTGTCCGCATTACCTTGGGGCCCAAAGGTCGGAACGTCTTATTGGAAAAGAAGTTCGGAGCTCCCCAAATCGTTAACGATGGTATCACGGTTGCTAGAGATATCGAACTGGAAGACCCCTTAGAAAATGCTGGCGCTCGCTTAATTCAAGAAGTAGCTTCCAAAACTAAAGATATCGCAGGCGATGGCACAACAACGGCAACCGTTCTGGCTCAATCCCTGATTCGTGAAGGCTTGAAGAATGTCGCAGCGGGCGCAAATCCAGTCGCCCTGCGCCGGGGAATTGAAAAAACGATCGCCCACTTGGTACTAGAAATCGCCAAATTGGCTAAACCTGTTGAAGGTGATGCCATTGCTCAAGTAGCTACTGTCTCCGCCGGTAATGACGAAGAAGTTGGCAACATGATTTTCCAAGCCATGGAAAAAGTCACCAAGGATGGCGTAATTACTGTTGAAGAGTCGAAATCTCTGTTGACAGAATTAGAAGTTGTCGAAGGGATGCAGTACGATCGCGGTTATCTGTCTCCCTATTTTGTCACCAACACCGATCGCATGGAAGTTGAGTACGAAAACCCTCGCATCCTGATCGCAGACAAAAAAATTAGTTCGATTCAAGAACTTGTCCCCATTCTCGAAAAAATCGCTCGCGCTGGTCAACCGCTGGTAATTATCGCCGAAGATATTGAAGGCGAAGCTTTGGCAACTCTGGTAGTCAACAAAGCCCGTGGCGTATTGAATATCGCAGCTACCAAATCTCCCGGATTTGGTGAACGTCGCAAAGCTATGCTTCAAGATATCGCCGTTCTCACCGGTGGCCAACTGATTTCTGAAGAAGTCGGACTCAGCATTGATACCGCAACCCTAGAAATGCTCGGTACCGCCCGCAAAATTACGATCGACAAAGAAAACACGATTATCGTTGCCGGCGAAGAGCACAAAACTGATGTGGAAAAACGGATTGTGCAAATCCGCCAACAGCTAGAGGCGACGGATTCCGAGTATGACAAGGAAAAGCTAACCGAACGCATCGCCAAACTCGCAGGCGGCATCGCTGTGATCAAAGTCGGCGCTGCTACCGAAACCGAGCTCAAAGACCGCAAACTGCGTATTGAAGATGCTTTGAACGCTACTAAAGCTGCTGTGGAAGAAGGTATTGTTCCTGGAGGCGGCGCGACGCTAATTCACTTGATTACAAAGATAGAGGCGATCAGAAATACTTTAGACGCAGAAGAACAGCTTGGCGCTGATTTGGTTGCGAAAGCTTTGGAAGCACCTTTGCGTCAAATCGCTGATAATGCAGGCGTTGAAGGTTCCATCGTGATCGAGCGCGTCCGTGGTAGCGAATTAAACTTTGGTTACAATGCTCTCACTGACGTGTACGAAGATCTGATTGCGGCGGGGATTATTGACCCTGCTAAGGTAGTGCGATCGGCTTTACAAAATGCTGGTTCCATTGCTGGTATGGTGTTGACCACTGAAGCTGTGATTGTCGAAAAACCAGAGAAGAAAAAAGCTGGTGGTGACATGGGCGACATGGGCGGCAT
>DPLL01000344.1 GCA_003542015.1 Microcoleaceae cyanobacterium UBA9251
GGTGTCAAAATCCTTAGTTCGATCGCTCGAATGGCAAAATCTACCGCCCGCTCAATTCCCCGAAGCTGAAGCTATTATTGTGTTGGGCGGCGGAGTAAAATCAGCTTTGCCTCCCCGAAGTTGGGTAGAATTAGGGGAAGCTGGCGATCGCATTATCTATGCTTCCCGACTGTATCGTCAAGGCAAAGCACCTCTGCTAATCCTCAGCGGCGGTAGAGTAGACTGGAGAGGTGGTGGCACTCCCGAATCAGCAGACATGGCAGAAATTGCCCAAACTGTCGGCGTACCTGCATCAGCAATTTTGCAAGATCCAGATTCAAACAACACCTATCAAAATGCCGTCAATGTGCGGAAAATCCTAGATGCTAAAAATATAAAAGGGCCAGTATTGCTAGTAACATCGGCGATGCACATGACTCGATCGCTCTTAATCTTCCAGCGTCAGGGAATCAAAGCAATTGCCGCCCCCACAGACTTTCAGATCACCCAACAGGATCTCGCAGCATCCCAAAGCAATTGGCAAGCAGCAGCCCTAGATTTTTTGCCGGATACCTATCAGTTAAACCAGTCAACCAAAGCCTTAAAAGAATACATCGGCTTAATCGTATATCGCCTGCGGGGATGGCTTTAAATTAACGGCTTATAACTAATGAATGCTCATGTTTCTGATTGGGAAATACCCCCAAATAACCTAATATTTAATAGCGATGAAGTTCATGTTTGGCGCGTTGATCTGGAGATGACAGCATCTTGCCTGCAAAGCTTGCAGGAGACTCTCTATACTGATGAACTCAAAAGAGCAGAGCGTTTTTACTTTCAGAATGACAGGGCGCATTTTATCGCAGCTCGCGGTGTTCTCAGGACAATTTTGGGCCGCTATCTAAATAGAAATCCTGACGAACTGCGGTTTAGCTACAACCACTACGGAAAACCATCTTTAGTTACCGCAGGCTCTGAAGATAAACTTTGCTTTAATGTGTCTCACTCTTACGGAATTGCTCTCATCGGTGTTACGCAAAATCGAGAAGTCGGCATTGATCTTGAACGCATTCGTAAAGATTTTTCCTACCAGCAGATAGCCGAAAGTTTTTTTTCGCCTTTTGAAAATGCCGTATTGCGATCGCTCCCCGTACATCTCCAACAAAAGGCTTTTTTCACCGGCTGGACTCGCAAAGAAGCCTATATCAAAGCAGTCGGGAAAGGACTTTCTATTCCCCTGAATAAGTTTGATGTCACCCTGGCTCCGGGAGAACCAGCAGCGCTATTAAACTTTCAAGAAAACCCCCAAGAAGTATCCAGGTGGACTCTGATTGAATTAATCCCTGGTTCAGATATGGTAGCAACTCTTGCCGTTGAGGGCGATCGTTGCCAAGTTCTCTGCTGGCAATTCTTGAATAGAGGGGGAAAGTAGGAGACACACAGTTAAATTAATCCGTGTATCCCAGTCAAAATCCCTGTGTTATATTAAAGTAATTACAGCCAATATTTGCCCTAGTCGCCCCAAACAATTATGTTGCCCCACGAGTTGCAAAACATTGTCCCAGAACCGACTCCAACGGCCGAAATTTTCCAACAGCACCAAATTGTCCGCGAGTTTTACGACGAAATTAAGTACCGCCAAGAATTTGAACTTTATTGCCAGTGGTATTATGCTACAGCGCAACAGCATCAACAGGAATTGCAGAAAATGCAGGGAGATTTTAACATTTTCGGTTGGTTCTGTCGGAGCAGGCAGAAAAATTAATAATTCCAACAGAATCCCTACCTAGAATCTCCGATTTAGGTAGGGAGAGCAATCCAACAGCTAGACTTCAGAAGACACCAATTCGACCTCATCTTCTTTGAGATGAGCTTTAAATTTTTTGTCAAACTGTACTAGAATCGGCCAATTGGCACTGACAGGTCTGCCCTGCCATTCGTGAACGATCGCCACCACTTCTCCTTCCATATCCTTGACATCAAATGGTTGATTGCGATTTTGAGGATGGTGGTAGACAACAACAGATTTTTTAATGCAAACGCGATCGCCAACTTTCATAGATTCAAATTTTAGTGTTCCTTCTTTACCATCCGCAAAGCTTAAAACTGCAAAACACTTGCGAACTTTGAGAATAGTCTTTTGATCTTCCCACACAACTAGAGCAAAAATTCAAAGAAAGTTGGCTATTTCTTTGGATCGCTTCGATCGCCACTCAAAATCCACATGGGCCAAGTTCTTGATACTCCATTGCGTCCGCAGGCTTGCGGGAGTGAATCAATTCTCCACCGAGAGAGCGAAAGTCCGTTGAAACCGACCAAATTCGGCTAATTTTCCAGTCAGTTGCAACCGACTTTCGCTTTGAGTCAGGGGTTTAAACCCCTGGCGGCGAATATGAAAAAGCATGAGAGTGGATTTCCTGGCCAATCGGGAGGCGATCAACTTAACTGATTCAACCAACACTCAACATCAACGGCGAGAGTTTGACCCAACTCCAGCAACTGCCGAATCACAGACAAATCCCAGCCACTGTCCGAGTCAACGATCGCATCGTCAGCAAGGTGGTCACGATTTTCGGTCATCAAAGCAGCTTGTCGTTGCAGCCCGCCCAAACACAGAGGCACAATTTGACTGTGCATCGAATCGAAATATAGTTCCTGCGATCGATCCAAACACAAGCCCAGACTCAGCCGATTACCCACCGCAATCAAACGTTCGATGCTGCTGATACTGGTCGCTGAGGGTACGANNAGGGTACGATACTGGTCGCTGAGCGTAGTCGAAGCGCTAAATCCACAGGCTCACGCCCCGTTACACCCGAACCCTCAAGCAGCAGACTGTTGAGACAGCGCCAAACCAGCCTCTCCAAAATTTGCTTAACTTCAGGAACATTGAGCTTGGTGCGGAGGTGGGCCGCTTCAGTAGCAATTGCCTCTATTTCCGCCAGCAGCGACTCGCTGTTGGCGGTTTCCTGTTCCAAAGCTCTCGCGGCGGTCAAACAGCGGTGTCCCAAAGCCACTTCTGCGGCCACCTGTAATTCCACGGGCACTGCTAAATCATCGCGGTGGAAGGCCATCATCACCCCGTAATTTTCCCGGTAAACCTGAGTGTAAAGCTGATCCAACCTGGTCAAATTTTCCTGACTCAACAACTGCACGATGCGGTGGCGTTCTTCTGCAAACAAATCCCGCAGGCTAAAGGACTGGTCTCCAAACAGGCGAACCATTTCGAGAATGGCGTGGGCGGCGGAAGCTTCTTGCAATACGCTAAATAGCCGTTCTTTTAGCATTGTGTATGATCGGCGGCTGCCAAAGGGCTGAATGCAGCAGTGGAAGTCCCAGCCGCCGAGGTGGAATGCGGCAAACACAAATATTTCTGTTTCCCGTGTGATGTCTGAGGTTAACTGCAATTGACCTACGGCGAGGGTCATGGAACCCATGCGCTGTGTCTGGAAATCTAGCTGCTGGGTTTGATAGCAGTAAACTGGCTGTTCCCGGGGATATTTGGCAAACAGAGAACTAATTGCGTAGTGGGCGGCGACTTCTCGGAGACTGATTTGGGCTGTTGACACCATTTGGCGGTAAACTTCCGCCCCTGTTTTGAAACACTCAACGTTGCTGGGGACTAGGGAAAGTCGATGGATCAATTCTTTTTCTAGCTGGACGCCGGTAACTTCCCCGGCTAATTCCACTGCACGGGCTGCGTAGCGCAATATCTGCACGCCTTCTGGGCGCGATATTTCTTCAAAAAACCAGCCGCAGCTAGTGAACATCAATAGTGCGTGGCGCTGCATTTCCAGCAGGCGCAATGCGTCTATCTGTTCTGTTTTGTCCAGTATGTGAACTTGATGTTTCGATAGGAAGTTGTCTACATTCGCGGGGGTGCGATCGCCGATGACATCTATATATTCATCTCGCGCCGCCCAGGGATCGGCAAACAATTTGTGCCCGGCTTCTTCATAAATTGGAATCAATTGATCCCGCAGCCAATTCAGAGTATCCCGCAGTGGCCTGCGCCATTTGAGATGCCATCCCCCGCCGCCACCACAGCCACAATCATCTTGCCAGCGATCGACTCCGTGGGAACAACTCCAAGCTGTGACGGGTTTGAGTTCTACTTCCCAGGTGCTGGGATTTTGGCTGAGATAGTGAGCAAAGTTGGTGACTGTCCAGCCACGGCGGGGAAATTCTTCTGTGAAGGCGTAGGCGAGGCATTTTTCGGTGCTGTGTTTGTGGTGTCCGAAGGTTTCGCCGTCGGTGGCCACGGAGATTAATTGGGCCGGTCTGTGGTCTCCGCGTACTGCTTGACCCAAACGCCCAGCGAAGTGGTGGCTGTTGCTGAGGACGTCGTTGAATCCCATGTCTCGTGAGATGGGGCCGTCGTAGAAAAAGATATCGATGTAGGGGGTGTTGGCTGTTGCGACTGGGGAATTGTGGTTGTGGCTGAAGTGGTGACTGCTCAGCGGTGAGAGTTGGTGGGTATTCATCAACCGCATTTCTGGTTTTAGATAGCAGCGGTACGGGCGAGTGGGATCGATTTGACCGCCGCCGACTTCATGCCATTCGGGATCGGCATTTTCTGCGCCGGGAAGTTGGCGGCAGCGTTCGGCTTGGGAGGGGGCTAGGACAATGAAGCGGATGCCTTCGGCCACCAAAACTTCGAGGGTGGCGTAGTCTACGGCGGTTTCGGCGAGCCACATTCCTTCGGGTGGGCGATCGAACCGGGAGCGGAAATCTGCGATCCCCCAGCGAATTTGGGTGTGTTTGTCTCGCTGGTTGGCGAGGGGCAGGATGATGTGATTGTATACTTGGGCGATCGCATTGCCGTGACCATTGAGTCTTTGACAGCTTTTGCGATCGGCTTCGATGATGCGCTGGTAGACTACACTGTCGTAGCGTTCCAGCCAACTCATTAATGTGGGGCCGATGTTGAAACTGAGATATTCGTAGTTATTGACGATTCCGGTGACTTCTGTGCGATCGTTCAAGACGCGGGCGAAGGCGTTGGGGCGATAGCATTCGTGATATATGCGTTCGTTCCAGTCGTGGGCGGGTGAGGCGCTGGGTTGGCGCTCGATCGCGTCTAGGTATGGGTTTTCGCGCGGGGGCTGGTAGAAGTGACCGTGAACTGTCACGCATACTCCTGTTGCTGTGGCTGGGTTGTTTTGGGTTGCAGCGGTTACGGTTGGCGCTGACAAGGGGTGTTGAGTAGATTTATTTTGAGACAGGTAAACCATTCGATCGAATCCTCAGGTAGTTAAAGACCAGAAAACCAGCAAATTTGGTGACAGACGCCTTACGCAGCAAGCTTTTCAGCTAGGCCTTTGTCCGGGATCATTTGTGGTCAAAAAGTTTTGATACATATCTGTAGTAGTGAAGGCCTTGCAACTTGGCTTCCAATTGCCAATCATTCATCGAACCCTGGGTTTTTCCGCAAATGCTTGGGTATTCAGCGAGATCAAAAAGCTGCTGTTCCTGCTTTCAGGCACTTTCGACCTATTTCAGGTTAGTGTTCGCAGGATTGTTGATTGAGTTTTCATTCACATTGCTGGATTCTAAAGTGTAATTGATTAAATCGCAAGTTTCCGCTGACAAAATTTAATATTTGGCCTATAGACGCTTTGCGCCTTTATACCAGAAGGGAAGAACGAAGAAGGCTATAGCTGCGAAGCTGAGCTGGTAAAAATCAGGAAGAAGGAAAATTCAATCTCAACAGATATCGATCGCCCGAGCATTGGCCTCCGGCGCATCCAGCACTTCTCCAGTGTCCGGTATCGGGGAGCGTAGTTGTCGTAAGTGTGGGACGGAGGATGGGTCGGCCCAACGTTCAAGTGTTTGAGGGAGACAAAACGGGATGATCGCGAGTCTGTTTGAATTAGAACAATTACAAAAGGTCGAGTGCGGTCAGAAAGCCAGACCACAGCAACACCAGCTTCTGCATCGATGCGGCGGTGAACTACTTGCATTCCAGCATACTTGGAGTAGAATTCAATACTTCGATCGACATCTGAAACGGGGAGCGCGATGTGAGTGAGTCCCCGATCAATATTTCGCAGAATAACTACGTTTTTTCCCGTGAGTGTTCTCCACCTTCTTGCTGTTTCCACGACCATTTATGAGAATTTAAACAACTCGGTTGATTAGACAAACTCCTGAATATATCTAGCTGTTAGTTATGAGTAATTGCCTGATAATTTGTGCCTTAAAAGTGAACAAATTTTAGTGAAAATAAAAAAAAAACCAATGCTAAACACAGTCTTTGTTTAATTATTGCATGGCATTTGAGAAGTCGCAACCAACAGCAATACATCGTAAAATACCGGAGGGTTAAAAATAGCGATTTAGGACTTACCCACAGACTCTATTTGTAGGGTGCAACTATCAGCACCTTACTACTACAGATAGTGTAACAATTGATTCCTTGTGTCCAGGACTGGATTTTTGGGGTTCTGGTTCTACTGTGTGGGAGTCGCGATCGCGCTGTACAAGAGATCGACCCGTGATTTGGGGCGATCGCCCCAAGCTTTAAGCCAACTCCCAATTCCCGAACCCAACCCATTTTTAAGGTTTTCCCACAGGCTATGATTGACGGTTGAGAGCTTTTCAAAATCCAAATGCTGAACACACAAACCATAATTTCCAGCCTGCTGTTATTTATCCCGATTTCCATAGCCGGACACTTTCTGGGCTGGGAATCCTCCACAATCTTCATCACATCGGCCCTAGCCATCATCCCGCTAGCAGCCTGGATGGGCACCGCCACCGAAGAAATCGCCGTAGTTCTCGGCCCCAATTTGGGGGGATTGCTGAACGCTACCTTCGGCAACGCCACCGAACTAATTATCGGCATCGTCGCCCTGAATGCCGGACTGATTAATGTCGTCAAAGCCAGCATCACCGGTTCCATTATCGGCAACCTGCTGCTAGTAATGGGACTTGCCATGCTGCTAGGGGGCTTGCGCTACAAAGAACAAGAATTTCAGCCGACAGTCGCCCGATTGAACGCTTCGGCAATGAATTTAGCCGTGATTGCAATTTTGGTACCGACGGCAGTTGATGTCACATCTAGGGGCATCGATCAGGAGACGATGCAAAAGCTCTCTAGCGCCGTCGCTGTAGTTCTGATTGGAGTCTACATACTGACTTTGCTGTTTTCGATGAAAACTCACAGCTATCTCTACGATGCTGGCATTGCTGAAATCGAAATGCTCGAAGAACTCGCCGAGAGCAATTTGGCAGGAGACAATTCTGAACACAAAATCAATTTGCCTCTGTGGATTGGAGTGCTGTTGGCCTGTACTCTGATGGTGGCGATCGAGTCAGAACTGCTGGTAGGTACTCTGGAAGAAGCTACCACCAGTTTGGGAATCAGCGCGCTGTTTACCGGGGTGATTTTAGTCCCGATTATTGGCAACGCAGCCGAACACGCGACGGCGGTGACGGTGGCGATGAAAAATAAGATGGATTTGTCGGTTTCTGTGGCAGTTGGTTCGAGTTTGCAAATTGCTTTATTTGTCGCCCCGGCTTTGGTTTTGGCTGGTTTTATCCTTGGGAAACCGATGGATTTGAATTTCAACCCGTTTGAACTCGTGGCGGTGGCGGTAGCGGTGCTGATTGCCAATTCGATCAGTTCCGACGGCAAGTCTAACTGGCTCGAAGGTACTTTGCTGCTGGCTGCGTATGCGGTTTTGGCGCTGGCGTTCTACTTCCATCCGGTAATCGACGGGCTGGGCTAG
>DPLL01000489.1:0-304 GCA_003542015.1 Microcoleaceae cyanobacterium UBA9251
TTGGATTGGCTGCTAGTTTGGTTTGGCAGCAAAGCGTCTATGCGGAGGTGCCGGTAGTAATCTCGCTACTGTTGAATTTTGTTAACCGGCAAAAGTTGCAGCGACAAGTTAGGGTAAGTACGGCCTCAACGTTCGATCGGGTAAATCAACAAGCCACTAACACCGATCGGGCGATCGAGCAGTTACAAACTGTCATCAAGTCTTTAGACGAGGCGATTTCTCAAACTCAGAGCGAAAATCTCAATGTTCAGCCAGGAGAAAACGTACATTCTCTAATTTCAGCAGTTGAGAATCTGCGTCAGCG
>DPLL01000489.1:443-8307 GCA_003542015.1 Microcoleaceae cyanobacterium UBA9251
CAGAAGTATCCCAGAGCTTATGTCAAGTGGAGTCGAGAAGAAGATGAGAAGTTGAAGAATGAATATGCTAGCGGTCAAAAAATTGGCGAATTAGCAAAGAAATTTCAGAGACAATCTGGGGCCANNGGGAGCAATGACCTTCTTCGCCTTAACAGCCTTGGCGGTTGCTATAATTGGGAATTGGGCATCGGGCCTGGGTAGAACCTCACAAGTAACCAATAACTAATAACCAATAACTAATAACTAATAACAAAACGATCGCCATTTTTTTCAAAAGAGCGATCGCCTTGTTTATTTATTCAGAACTGGCTGACAACAGCCAGCCACTAACAGCACATCTCAAGGCTAAAAAACCTTGGCTACCTCATTTTTAGAAATCTTGCGGTAACAAAGAACTTAAACGATCCAACAAAGGATCGGATTGCCGACGAGGAGCAACCTCAGCATCAGAAACTACATTCTGATCTGCTACAGACTCAGACTCAACCGCGTCAGGCTCTACTACTTTTGAAACTTGAGCAAAAGAAACTTGAGCAAACTTACTATTAACACTCCCCTGCAACTGCGACAACTGCGCGCTGAGTTGATTCAGGTGATGTTCCAGTCCCTCCAAACGGCTTAATTCCTCAGCCGAAACATTGTGCTCGAACTCAGCAAATTTGACCGCAAGTTCAGCAATACGCTGTTCCAACCGCTGAAAGCTAGGTGTAGAACCCGCCGACTCAGACTCAGACTCAGACTCAGACACAGACAAAAACTGCCACAAAGCTTGCTTGCAGAGATTACTGAAAGTCTGATACCTAGTCACAGCCAGCTCTTTTTCAATAGCGGCCAGCAAAGTTTGATCCGCAGCATCTTCCGTAAAAGCCACCGAGAAATTCGCCTTATTTTTTGCCCACAGTGCCATAGGTTCAAGCCTTAATGCGTTACTTAATGGTGGCTAGCTGAGCCTCAGCATAAATATACTGTCCTAAAGCATTTGCTTTCCGAGAAGGCTGAGCCAAGTGAGCCTTGAGATTGGCTTCTCTGAGCAAGGGTTGGAGAACCTCCCAGAAAAACTCGCCGCCCCCGCCAGTCAGAACCACATCCGTCACCCGTTCCGGTAGCCACTGCACCAAACGTTCGGACAATTCGTTAGCGAAACTCTCCCGCAAATCCTTAATAATCGGATCTAAATTAGTTGGCTTAGTAGCTCCTCTAGGACGGTAGAAACGGTTGCCTTCAGACTTGTTAACGGCTTCAAGTAAAGACAGAGATTGAGCATCGGCTCCCGGAATCTTTGCAGCAACTTGTTCGTAGAACTTATTCATAGCAAAGGAATCACTCTTAGAAGCAGCCCGGGCGAATCGGAAACGATCGACCATCAACAGATCAGTAGTTTGATGTCCGATATCGACAACAGCCACAGATAGTTCGGGCAAATCCGGCGAAAACTCCTTGTTCTCTTGAGCCTCGCACCAAATCAGGCTGCCGAACCCTTCCGGCATCACCCAAACGTGGCTGATGTTAAGATCCACGCGCTCGCCCCGGTAAACCATAACGTGCGGAGAGCGCAGTTGGCTGACAATTTCTTCCTTTTCCTTCTCAAACTGATCCTGCGAATAAAACGGCAAACCTAGCACAACTGCTATTTCGCCTTTCATTTGGAAATATCCAGCACAGGAAAAAACCTTAACCAAAGCATCCACTACTTTAGACTGGTCAGCACCGCCGAGATTAGCGCCAAAATCCGCCGCCAGTTGGCCTATAGCGTAACCCTTGCCCTGGTACTCCAGCCACATATCCAACAGAGGGTCTGTTGCTTTGGACTCAAAGCTGCCGCCCCGCACCTTTTCCACCGGCATAGAAAGTACATTGGCCGGGATGAAAACAACATCACTCGGGTTGCGACTCACGCAAGCTTTAGTTGCCGTCCGACCCAAATCAGCACTAATAATCGATTTGTGAGAAGAGATTTTAGTCTGCTGCGTCAGCATAGCCGAATTAGGAACAAGCTGTCTAGTTGTCATTGAAATGTGTTACCTCACTGAGCCTCACCATTATCATGCCTTATCCCTTGACACTGCCGCGCTTAAATACAGTGGATTTTGTCGCGATTTTTCTAACTTTACCTAGATCGGTATTGGAATCAGCACCAAACATTATATTCGGGACGATCGCCATTGCTCTAACTAACTAAACTTTTTCTCGATCGCCACAGCGATACCCTGTTGCCTGAGAGTGCATTGTTAAGTTACATTTAGTTAAGATTCTGAGTGTTAACTTTTATCTCACATCCCCGACCACGCGATCTTACCCGATCAGTCCACAATTCGAGGCCCCCGGATTTATGAAAATTTCTTGGCGAACTATACTACTTTGGACTTTACCCGCCTTAGTCATCGGCTTTTTCCTATGGCAAGGGGCTTTTGCAACATCCGCCACCGAAAATAGCCAGAATACCGCCAGCACCCGCCTGAGCTACGGTCGATTCTTAGATTACTTAAACGCCGGTCGAGTCACCAGCGTTGACCTTTACGACGGAGGTCGGACGGCTATTATCCTAGCAGTCGATCCCGAACTGGACAATCACGAACAGCGGTGGCGAGTGGATTTACCATCCAATGCCCCGGAACTGGTTTCTCGACTCAGAGCCTCCCAAATCAGCTTCGACACTCACCCGCTGCGTAACGACGGCGCTGTGTGGGGACTCTTAGGCAATCTCGTTTTTCCCCTGCTGTTGGTGGGAGGGCTGTTTTTCCTATTCCGCCGTGGCGGCAACGTACCAGGCGGGCCTGGCCAAGCCATGAATTTTGGCAAGTCCAAAGCTCGCTTTCAAATGGAAGCTAAGACCGGCGTACTGTTCGACGATGTAGCAGGCGTTGAAGAAGCCAAAGAAGAACTTCAAGAAGTCGTGACATTTCTCAAAAAGCCAGAACGCTTCACCGCGATCGGAGCCAAAATTCCCAAAGGCGTGCTCCTAGTTGGCCCTCCGGGAACCGGCAAAACTCTGCTGGCCAAAGCGATCGCAGGCGAAGCAGGCGTGCCTTTCTTCAGCATCTCCGGTTCAGAATTTGTGGAAATGTTCGTGGGTGTCGGCGCTTCCCGCGTCCGAGATTTGTTTAAGAAAGCCAAGGAAAATGCTCCTTGCATCATATTTATTGATGAAATTGACGCAGTGGGTCGTCAGCGGGGCGCTGGCATCGGTGGCGGCAACGACGAGCGCGAACAAACCCTTAACCAGTTGCTGACGGAAATGGACGGTTTTGAGGGCAATACTGGAGTTATCATCATTGCTGCCACAAACCGCCCTGACGTGCTCGACTCTGCTTTGCTGCGGCCGGGACGTTTTGACCGCCAAGTGAGCGTAGATACGCCGGATATCAAGGGCAGGTTGGAGATTTTGGATGTTCACGCGCGCAACAAAAAACTGGGCCCTGATATTTCTTTGGACGCGATCGCCCGCCGGACTCCTGGCTTTACCGGCGCTGACTTAGCCAACTTGCTGAACGAAGCTGCCATTTTAACCGCCCGTCGCCGGAAAGAAGCGATTACGATGCTCGAAATTGACGATGCAGTCGATCGAGTAGTCGCAGGTATGGAAGGCACTCCATTGGTGGATAGCAAGAGCAAGCGCTTAATTGCTTACCACGAAATCGGTCACGCGATCGTTGGTACCGTCATTCAAGCCCACGATCCGGTTCAAAAAGTAACTTTAGTCCCTCGCGGACAAGCCCGTGGTTTAACTTGGTTTATACCCAGCGAAGACCAAGGTTTGATTTCTCGATCGCAAATTTTGGCACGGATTAGCGGTGCTTTGGGTGGCCGCGCAGCGGAGGAAGTAGTTTTCGGCGATGCCGAAGTTACCACCGGTGCCGGCAACGACTTGCAGCAAGTCAGCGGTATGGCGCGCCAAATGGTGACTCGCTACGGGATGTCTGACTTGGGCCCGATCGCCCTGGAAGCTCAACAAAGCGAAATTTTCCTCGGCCGCGACTTCACAGCGCGATCGGAATATTCCGAAGCAATCGCCTCTCGCATCGACGGACAAGTTCGAGCAATTGTCGCTCATTGCTACGAAGATGCGCGCCGGATTATTCGTGACAATCGCACCGTGATCGATCGCCTAGTTGATTTGTTGATTGAAAAAGAAACCATCGACGGCGAAGAATTCCGGCAAATTGTCGCTGAGTACACTTTTGTTCCTGAAAAAGAACAATACGTTCCTCAACTTTAAAAAGTTAGGGCGAATATTCAGGGCGAATATTCAGGGCGAATAGAATTCGCTTTTACACAAACGAAGTCCGCGCGGACTAAAGAAATTCAACCCGCGCCGGCGGGTTTTGTCTGTGTAGAAGCGGTTTAAACCGCCGAGTCTAAAGAAACTTCTTCCTTCTGCTATTGGTTAATGTTAGGCTTAAAAAAACTCAAGTCTGGAACTGCAAATTAATTAGCCAGTATGTGTATTAATCCCACAGGCGATCGACCTCTTGACACCTGCGAAGCATTAGTAGCAGAGCAAAAAGTCAAAATCCGGCAACTCGAAGAGGAGTTACAGCAGCATCAAGAATTGTGCGTAAATTTACGGACACAACTCAAAGCAGTCGATCATGCCTGTGCTTCGGGTTCCGCAACTGAATTTGAACTCACCGAGGAGCGAAATCAGTTAATTGTATCTCTCAAAAAAAGTCAAGAAATGTACCGAATTCTGATCGAAAACTATCCGAAGGGCTGGGTATGTTTGTTCGATCGAGATTTGCGCTACACTCTGGCTGACGGTCAAGGTTTGGCAGTAATTGGCTTGTCCACAGAAAACTTGGAAGGCAAAACTTTGCAGGAAGTAGTCCCACCAGAAGATTTGCAACTTTTTGAATCCAAATATCGCGCTGCTTTGGCAGGAAAAGATCATACTTTTGAATATAAATATGGCGTTCGCATTTATTCAATAACAGTTGTTCCCGTCAAAAACGAGCGGTCAGAAATCTTTGCCGGGATGGTTTTTACCCAAGAGATTACAGAACAAAAGCAGGCACTAATAGGGATGGAACGGCTGAAAAATGCTCTAGAAATCAAATACAAAAAGCAAAGCGCCGTATTAAATGCCTCCAACCAACAATTGCGCGAAGAAATGATCGAACACTGGCGCGCCGAAGAATCCCTGCGGGAGAGTCAGCAACAATTAGAATTGTTTTTTTCACAATCTTTAGATGGCTTTTTCTTTATGATGCTGGACAAACCTGTGCAGTGGGACGATACAGTTGACCAGGAAAAAGTCTTAGATTATGTATTTGCTAGCGGGCGGGTAACGAAGGTAAACGATGCTTTGCTAGATCAATATGGGGCTACCAGAGAAGATTTTATCGGCCCTTCGCTCAGCTATTTCTTGGGCGACAACATGACTCACAGCAGAGAGGTAATTAAAAAAATTTTTGAGGCTGGTAGAATTCACATCGAAAGTGAAAGTCGCAAATTTGACGGCACTCAAATGTGGGTTGAAGGAGATTATATTTGCATTTACGATACTCACGGCAGAATCCTGGGGCATTTTGGAGTGCAGCGTGATATTAGCGGACGCAAAAAAGCAGAAGCAGCACTTAAAGAAAGCGAAGAACGGTTTCGACAGCTAGCAGAAAATATCGAAAGTGTGTTTTGGATCACTGATACTCCTAAAAATAAAACGATTTACATCAGTCCCGCTTACGAAAAAATTTGGGGTAGAAGCCGCGCTGAATTGTACGCTGAACCCAAGTCTTTTTTAGACCAGATTCATTCAGAAGATAGAGAGCGAATTATTGCGGCTTTGCCAAAACAAATCTGCGGCGAATACGATGAAGAATATCGATTAGTTAAACCAGACGGCGAAAATCGCTGGATTCGCGATCGGGCTTTTCCGATTACAAATTCAACGGGTGAAGTCTACCGTATAGTTGGCATTGCAGAAGACATCAGCGAGCGAAAACTCGTAGAAAAAGAACTACAAGATGCCAAGCAAATGTACCAGCAAATCCTCGACGCGATTACAGATATGATCCTGGTAAAAGGGCCGCAATCCCGCATGATATGGGCAAACAAAGCCTTTCGCGACTATTACCAAATGGAAAATTCGGAACTGATCGGTATCGTTGACACTGAATTTCAAGAACCCGATTATACTCAGCAATATATCCTCGACGACGCCAGCGTGTTCAACACAGGTAAAGTGAAGCAAATATTAGAGGAACCTATTAAAAGTGGTGACGGAGAAGTCCACTATTTCGACACAATTAAATCGCCGATTTTTGACAGGGAAGGTCAAGTGATAATGACTGTCGGGGTTTCCCGCGACACCACCGAACGCAAGCAAGCCGAAAAAGCTCTCCGCGAAAGTGAAGAACGCTTCCGTCAGCTAGCAGAAAATATCCAAGATTCCTTCTGGCTAGTTTCTGTTGAATTGACCGATATTTTGTATGTGAGTCCAGCTTACGAACAAATCTGGGGGCGATCGCGCGAAGCATTGTACATCAATAACTGCAATTGGATAGATTGGCTACATCCTGAAGACAAACACCTTTTGCTGGAATCTTTTCAGCGCATCGTGGTTGGTGAATCCACTAGCACTGAATATAGGATTGTACGTCCAGACGGTACAATTCGCTGGGTGTGCGATCGGGCTTTTCCCATTTATGACGAGTCGGGGAAAGTTTACCGCATCGCCGGTATTTGCGAAGATATTAGCGATCGCAAATTTACAGAAGCCCGCATCCAAGCAGCACTCCGGGAAAAAGAAATATTGCTCAAAGAAATTCACCACCGAGTTAAAAATAATATGCAGGTAGTTTCCAGCCTGCTGCAACTCCAAGCCCAATACATCGAAGACGAAACAACGCTATCTTTATTTGAAGAAAGCCAGAATCGTATCCATTCAATGGCTCTGATTCACGAGCAACTTTACCAATCCGAAAATCTCGATCGCATTGATCTTCCGCTCTACGTCGAAAATCTGGTTGCTAATGTGTATCAATCTTTCGGTTGCTGCAACAGTTCTATCCAAATTCAGCTCAACATTGACCCCATTTCTTTAAATATAGAAACAGCCATTCCTTGCGGTTTAATTATTAATGAGCTAGTTTCCAATTCCTTAAAATATGCCTTTCCCTACAGCAGAGCAGGTGAAATCAACATTAAGTTTTGTGAAATAAGTTCTCAGCAATTTCACTTAAGTATTCAAGATAATGGTGTGGGATTCCCGGCTGATTTTGATGTAGAAAATACTGAGACATTAGGAATACGATTAGTCAGGATGTTGACCAGTCAATTAGATGGAAGTCTGACCATTGACAGTCAGTACGGAACTTGTTACAATCTTGTTATCAAAGAATTAAATTACCGCCGTCGTATTTAAAAAAAATGAGTCCGATAAAAATCTTAGTTGTAGAAGACGAAATTATTGTTGCCGAAGACATAGCAGGTAGATTAAAAAGAATGGGCTATGCAGTAACAGCTACAGTGCCTTCAGGGGAAGAAGCAATTGCCAAAGTAGCCGAAAACCAGCCAGATTTAGTGCTGATGGATATCGTGCTTAAAGGAGACATGGACGGCATAACAGCAGCCGAAAAAATCAGAATCAATACAAATGTACCAACAGTATTTTTAACAGCTTATGCTGACGAAAAAACACTGCAAAGAGCCAAACTTACAGATCCGTTCGGCTACATAGTCAAACCATTTCAACAACAAGACTTGCGGGTGACGATCGAGATTGCTCTACACAGACGCGAAATCGAAGTAAAAATGCGGCAAGCTCTCCAAATTTCAGAAGCCGCCAGAGAATCTGCTGAAGAAAAAGCGCGCCGCCAAAACCAATATATCTCAATGGTAGCCCACGAATTGCGAAACCCACTCAACG
>DPLL01000181.1 GCA_003542015.1 Microcoleaceae cyanobacterium UBA9251
ACAGCAGCAGATTGCTGTATGGCTGTGCGTTCCTGCTGTTCAACTGTGGTAGCAATCTCTGTCGAAGAAGTGGCGATCGCATTTACTGCTTCACCAATCGTTTTAGCAATACCTGAAGAGATTAAAAAGGCAGTAATCAAGGCGATCGTGATGCCTAAGACTGCCCCAACCAAAACGGCAGAGACTAAAAAGCG
Organism: Microcoleaceae cyanobacterium UBA9251; assembly: GCA_003542015.1. Classification (GTDB taxonomy): domain Bacteria; phylum Cyanobacteriota; class Cyanobacteriia; order Cyanobacteriales; family Microcoleaceae; genus Microcoleus. Next base: position 195 of record DPLL01000181.1, read on the forward strand.
GATATTTTCCTCTGCGTTGGAAGTTACAGCGTCAAGAAGTTCCTGCTCTTTTTCACCAAAGTAGTTATTTAATTCGTAATACTCATTCAGAATTAATGCCCCTTTTTTGGTGGAAAACAATTCCAGCGCTTCTTTTTGTTTTCCTTGCTTTACTAACTGAATCATTTTATCATAATAATCATCATATTCTTTTTGTAATTTAATTAATGTTTTCAGAAGCTCTTTCTGGCTGGGATTTTCAATCTTATTGCCTACAGATTCTGCTAATTTCTGAAATTTTAGTAAGTTTTTCTGATAATCCTTTAAAAAATATTCATCCCTGTTCAGAATATAGCCTCTCGTATCTCCCACCATTTGGGCCAGGTAAAAACCCATACGATCCACCCCTTCTATGGTAGTTATTGAGATTTTTGTTTGTCTATAGGACTCCCCTACCTTACTGGCGCTTGAGAAGATTGGTATCACTAATCCTACAAATAAAGAAATGGGAACTGCATATCCGAGTAACATCCGGTTTCTCAGCTTCAAGTTGGCGAACATGATAATATCTCCTTTTAGGTTAGATAGCCCTAGGGCCTGTTAAACAATTGAATTGAGACTTTGGGCTGCATCGTTCAATTGTTGAGCGCCTACTTTAGTTTGAGTAATACCACTAGCGGTTTCTTTTGCCGATAGGTTGAGGCTGTTCATAGCATCGACTACTTGTTGAATAGCAACTGCCTGTTGTTGAGCAGTTAGAGAAATTTGTTGATTGTTCAATACCACATTGTTAAAAGCCTTTGTCACTTCCGAGAAAGCTGCTGCCGTTTTGAGACTAATTTTGTTTCCTGATTCTACTGTCTTAGTGCCTTCATTTGTCACCGTTACAGTGGAATCGAGCGCATTCTTGATCTCAGCGACAAGGTTGTTAATCTTCTCAGCAGATTTCTTACTTATATCTGCTAGTTTGCGGATTTCTGTGGCTATGACATTAAAACCTTTGCCGTTTTCGCCCGCCCGCACCGCTTCTACTGCGGCATTTAGCGCTAACATATTCGTTTGATTGGCTAAATCTGTCACCACACTAGAGATATTGCCAATCTGATTGGTTTGTTCGTTCAAGCGCATAATTTGTTGGGCGATCGCCCCTACTTTTTCTTTCAATATTGTCATCGATTCCAGGTTTTGCTCCACTGCTAGGGCTCCCCCTTCAGCGATCTTTAAAGCTTCCCGTGCAGATTCAGCAGCAGCTTGGGCTTGCTGGGCTGATTGTTGAGAAGAAGCGCCCAACTCATCCATTGTGATAGTAGTTTGATTTACAGAGCTAGATTGCTGTAGGGCTGTGCGTTCCTGCTGTTCAACTGTGGTAGCAATCTCTGTCGAAGAAGTGGCGATTACATTTACTGCTCCACCAATCGTTTTAGCAATACCTGAAGAGATGAAAAAGGCAGTAATCAAGGCGATCGTGATGCCTAAGACTGCCCCAACCAAAACGGCAGAGACTAAAAAGCGGACAGTTTCTTCTGCTTTGGAAGTTGCAGCGCCCAGAATTTCATGCTCTTTTTGATTAAAGGAGCGATTTATTTCGTCAACCTCATGCATAATTAATACTTCTTTTTTGGTTGCAAAAACATCCAGCGCTTCTTTTTGCTTTCCTTGTTTTACTAACTCAATCATTTGAGCGGAATAATTATCATATTTTTTTTGTAAGCCCAGGTTTTTTTTTAATCGCTCTTTCTGGATGGGATTTTCAATCGTATTGCCTACAGATTCTGCTACTTCCTGAAATGTTTGCAAGTCGGTCTGATAAGCCTTTAAATAATCTTCATCTCTGCTCAAAATATAGCCTCTCGTATCTCCCACCATTCGGGAAATGGAAAAATTCATAGCAGTCACCCCCTCGATGGCAGTAATTGAGATTGTTGTTTGTCTATAGGACTCGGCTATCTGACTGGCGCTTGAGAATACTGGTATCACTAATCCTAAAAATAAAACAATGGGAACTGCATATCCGAGTAACATCCGGTTTCTCAGCTTCAAGTTGGCGAACATAGCAAGCTCTCTTTTTAGGTGAGGTGGTTGAACTATCTGATTCTAAATCATTGACTCAGACTGATCAAGAAAAATATGGCAAAACTTAATATCGAGCAAGCGATGCAGGTCAAAGTCTTTAGGATTGAGGGTTGTTTTGTTTGCTTGGATTTTGGATAAATCCTGTCGATCAGAAGATTGTAGCAGGGAATTGAGGAACGAAACCCAAACATCGTCAAATTCTCTCCCCCACTCTTCCTCTCTCCCACTCTTGATTTAGGTGTAAGTCGATCGCAAAGCGTGTTAAAACCTAGTTAAACGATCGAATTCTGAACTGATGGAAATACTTGTGACGCTGCTGCTGGGTTCGGTTTTCTTGGTCTGGGGAATGGGGTTCGGAAAGGTGTTAGTTCGATCTGGAGCGACCGCTAATGACTTGTTTAAGGGCCGAAATTCGATGGCCCTGCTGTTTTTAGGTTTCTATTTTGGCTTGCTGCTACTGGCCCTAAATCTGCCGCAAATGCCAGCTTTGCCGATCGAGTGGCGCGGGCACGGGATGCGAGTTACTTGGACTTTGCTGAGGGTAATGTTGATGGGAATCTGCGGTATTGGTTTTACTATAAGCTGGCAGACGGCGCGATCGCAAATAATTGCAGTAATCTTAATTGGCTGCTTAGGATTGGGCGGATTTACTAGCGCTGAATCCTATTTCATGGCACCAATTTACGCTGATTTAGTTGACAATTTGCAGCCAAACGGTGTATTTCGCCAAACATCTAACAGCAGTTGCGCCCCCGCCGCCCTAGCAACAATATTGAGAAAGTGGGGAATGAATGCGACGGAATCGAGTGTAGCTAGGGAGGCGGGAACCAGTCGTTTGGGAACTTCCATGCCACAGTTAATCGTAGCAGCAAGAGCTTTAGGAATGCAAGGAATTGAACTGACTCCGAGTTGGGAGCAAATGCAGCAAATTAATCGCCCCGGAATCTTAGCAGTTTGGCTATTTGACGGCCTTCGTAAACTTCCCCACGCCGTCGCTTTATTGGGCATAAATAATAGTATTGCTACAATTGCCGATCCGGCGCGGGGCAGAATTTTCTATTTAGACAGATCAACTTTTGCCCAGATTTGGCGCGATCAATATGTACCGATTTTTCATCCGGCTGAGATCTTGTTAACTAACAAACAAGCCATTGATTATTTGAGTAAGTTGGGATATAATAGCGGCAATTTGAAAGCAGACATTGAGCGCTTTCAAACAGATAAAAAGTTGCAAGTCAGCGGCAAATTAGATAGAATGACTGAGTTAATGTTAAGCGGCCCTTTTTTGGAAAAAGTCCCCAGATTGGATGGGAAGTAGTTATTAGAAATCAGAAAATGTAGGGGCACTATTGACGCAGAGGGAAGAGGAATCATGGGGGTTCAATCAAACAAGAGTTGAGTCATTCGTTCATAGCAATCGCAAAAATTAGATCGCCCCAGCAGATCGTCAACGATCGCACCTTCGTAGCGTAGCTGCATGAAATTACCAATGTAACCCTAGGCAGTTGCATCTCATATGGTGCGTTTAAATCCCATAAATAAAAAACGATTTTTCTGCCAGAAAGTCCGAGAAGGCTTGAAAATCAGCGCCGATTATCTGACTGATTTATTCATGACTATGACGACCGATTCCATACATTTTCATCCTGTATTTTTACGGTCGATCGCAGTTTTTCCACCCTCACCGTTTTTGACAATTGGGAACAGTTGAATCGCTAATTTTAGGCTCAGACAGCTTGACTTCCCATCCCGGTAAATTCCACCAATCAACTCGCTGATTCGGCTGAATCCAGAAGTTTAGTTGCGCGATCTTGCCATCCTCAAATCTGAGTTTTGGAAACGTGGGATAACTGGTATCATCAGTTTCGCGGTAAGTGCGTCCAAGGTAATTCATGCAGGTCGTTAATCCCTCAGCAATTCCCAATTCTTCCACTCCTGTTCCCTTCAATTTCGCATCATCGTAGCTGAAGGATCCGTTGAATGAATTGCCCGCTAATCGGCCTTGGGTAACAGTGATCGTGAAATCGTAGGTGACGGGAACTGCGTAGGCTTGGGTTGCAGTGACAACTGTACTCAGAAGAGTCGTGGCGATCGCCACCGAGAGTTTTGAAATTGCTGGCATACTCGGATTCCGAAAAAGAACAACACTATAAATTTCGCTTTCAGTCATCGGGAAACTCCTTGATTACACTTCTATAGTCAGTGTGCGTTTCGGATATGATATCATAAGCAATGAATTAAATGCGATCGCAGCAGACTGCCAAGCCAACAAAATTTACCGCCTATGGTTAATAGTGTATACTTTTTGGGTACTGAAAACCCCAACAGAAAACCCTCGTCTTTAATCGCCCAGCATTAACTCTGTAGATTTAACCACATTCATACCCGCTGCCGCAAATCTTTGAAAAGCCTCATTTGCTGCTTCCGTAAAATCAACAACACCCGGAACAACCACAGGCGAAGTACAATCTTCCAACAAATAAACCTTCTTTGCCAAATTCGCATCTCGCGCCAAAATTTCCGTCAGCAAATCATCAATTGTCCAAGCAACGCAGTGACTTTTAGCTTGTCCGCCAATAATTACTGCATCAAAATCCAGCAATTTATTCATAAAACTAACATTCTTTTGAGCAATCGGATTTCCATCGAATCCATCTAAAACTTCCGGCCGCAAAACAGAATAGTTTTCAGTCAGCGGATTCCCACCTTTGATTTCAAAAAGTGCTTGACTTTCGCGAGCAATGCTATGAAAAAATATTGCTTCTTCCACTGCGGAAACTAGAGCGTGTCCGATGCCGCCAAGCATCGAGTGATAGGGCCAAATTGTTAGCGGATATTTGCCACGATCGCTAAGTTTTTTCACATAGTGCAGAGCGTGTTTTTCCAGGGAAGAAAAATTGCCACGGCTGATGCTATATGCGAGGGCTGGATTAACTTTCCAAATGCCTTTTTCGACATCTTCTAGGGTAATGGAAGTTGCGGCTGGTTGCGGGTGTTCGCCTGCTTCATTGATCCAAAAAATAGGATGAAAAATTTGCATAGCCTTGTGCGTGTCCATTGTCGGCGCAATAGTTGTAAGTCTGTCTAAATTGCGATAAATGAACTCGCACAGCCGCAGATTATCATCAATAGCACCGCTACCAGATCGCCCGCCGACGAATAGTTCAAATTCCGGCAAACAAAAAGTATTTTGGGCATCAATTATCAACAAACAAATGCGGTTTGTGTCCCTAGCGGCTGGCTGGATACTGTGTTGTTTCGCCCAGCTTTTGGCTGAGGTAGCGCGTTCTTGATAAAGGACACGCCAGACTTCGCTGACTTTCTTCGGGTCAAAATACTCAGGAATGGGGAGTAAGCTTTTTGCAGTCATGGCTAATTTACTTAACAGTGGATTGTAACAAAAACTCAAATTAACAGTAAAAAATATTCAATCATACGTCAACCCATCTTTCTCCCCGCTCTTTCTCAGCGCTCTCTGCGCCCTCTGCGGTAAAAAAAAAATCAAAAATCTCATCGAATTAGAGTACAGTAATCATAAGCTATTTATGGTGAATTATGCCACAAGCACAAAATCCCAATTATCCCCGGAACATTTTTAAACGCAGATTGTTGTTTTTCTCGATCGCCCTTTTTCTCACTCTCTTAATTCTAGCAACTAAATCTTCCTACGTTCAAGATTTTTGCAGAAATGTGTTAATGCGGATCGAGGACTTAGGCGCTTGGAGACCGATCGCATTTGTAGTCACATACAACTTAGCTACTATACTATTTATACCGGGTGCTGTTTTGACCCTGGGAGGTGGCGTGCTGTTTGGCCTGTGGTGGGGATCAATCTACGTGTTTGTGGCCGCAACTTTAGGGGCTACCTTTGCTTTCCTAATTGGGCGATACTTGTCCCGCGATCGCGTGGTAAAATACATGGAAGCCCATCCCAAATTCCAAGCTCTCGATCGCGCCGTTTCCCAAGAAGGATTAAAAATAGTATTTTTGACTCGTCTTTGTCCTTTATTTCCTTTCAATTTATTGAATTACGCTTTAGGAATTACCCAAGTTTCTTTGAAAGATTATATACTAGGTTCCTTCGGCATGATACCGGGAACTGTCATGTATGTTTACTCCGGTTCTTTGGTAGGAGATCTGGCTGCGATCGGCGCGGTAACAGGGTGTACTAATCCCCAAGATTCAGCAGTAAAATGGTTGATTAATATCATCAGTTTTATTGCTACTGTCGCTGTTACTGTCTATATCACTCGGATCGCGAACAAAGCTTTGGAAGAAAGTGTTTAATTAGGAGAATTTGCCAATGTCGCAGTCAAAAGTCGATAGCCTAAATGTCCCCCCGATGGACGAACACAATCAAAAATTAGTCTCTTATTTACATCCGCCAGATTGGGTAAATCCGCAGCCAGCAAACTGTTACAATTTAGTAGTAATTGGAGCCGGCCCCGCTGGATTAATTGTTGCCGCAGGTGCCGCAGGTTTGGGCGCGAAAGTTGCTTTGATTGAAAAACATTTGATGGGCGGCGATTGTTTGAATGTCGGTTGTGTACCTTCAAAAGCACTGATTCGTTCGTCTCGTACTGTCGGTGATATCTGGGAAGCGAGTAAATTTGGTGTTAAGGTTTCTGACAGTGCAGAAGTGGATTTTCCGGCTGTGATGAAAAGAATGCGGCGCATCAGGGCGGGAATCAGTGATGTTGATTCTGTTCAACGCTATCAACACAAATTAGGCGTAGATGTTTTTCTGGGTTCTGGTCGTTTTACTAGCAATAATACAGTAGAAGTGGCTGGTCAAACTCTCCGCTTTAAAAAAGCAGTAATTGCGACGGGTGCAAGGGCGCTACAACCGCAAATTTCCGGTTTACAAGAAGCTGGATATCTGACTAATGAAACTGTGTTTAACCTCACGGAAAAGCCGCAACGTTTGGCAATAATTGGCGCAGGTCCGATCGGCTGCGAATTGGCTCAAGCCTTCCGCAGGCTGGGTTCGGAAGTCGTGTTACTCCACAAAAATGCTCACATTTTGGACAAGGAAGATGTTGATGCTGCTAACATTGTGCAGCAGGCTTTTGTGAGGGAAGAAATTCAGCTAATTCTAGAATCCAAAATAGAGCGCGTTGAGCAAACAAATACAGGCAAAGTAATTTATTATGAATCTCAGGGTAAAGCTGGTACTGTGACTGTAGATGAAATTCTGATTAGCACCGGGCGATCGCCCAATGTGGAAGGATTGAATTTGGAGGCGATCGGCGTTGACTACGATACACAAACGGGCGTATTTGTCAACGACAATTTGCAAACTACTAATCCCCGCATTTATGCCGCTGGCGATATCTGCATGAAGCATAAATTTACTCATGCTGCTGATTTTGCGGCGAGGATTGTCATTCAAAATACGCTGTTTTTCGGACGCAAAAAACTCAGTGCTTTGACTATACCTTGGTGTACTTATACTAGCCCAGAGGTGGCGCACGTTGGAATGGGCGATCGCGAAATTCAAGCCAAAGGGATTGATGTCGATACATTTTTGATTCCTTTCAGTCAAGTCGATCGGGCAATTCTTGACGGAGAAGATGAGGGTTTTGTGAAAATTCACGTCAAGAAAGGTAGCGATAAAATATTAGGTGCAACTATTGTTGCTAGAAACGCTGGGGAGATGATTAGCGAGATTACTTTAGCAATGGTTAACAATATTGGTTTAGGAAAAATTGCGAGTGTAATTCATCCCTATCCGACGCAAGCTGAGGCGATTCGTAAAGCCGGGGATGCGTACAATCGCACTCGTTTGACACCGTTTGTCAAGAATTTGTTCAATCGCTGGCTGGCTTGGACTAGGTAGATATAGGAAGAAGGAAGTTCGGCAACAGATTGTGTAACGGATGTAACGGATGTCATGAAAATGGGAGACAGAAATAGGATAGTTTTAAATTATTGTAATCGCGCTCTTCCTGCATCAGTAATACAGTACAGTCTAAATTGAGAACCATAAAATTTCCGCTCGTCAATCAATCCCTCTTGTTTAAGTGCCTTAATTTCGTCAAGATAAGGACCAGGAGTTTCTGGATTATTAATGCTAAGGTAGCGGTCAATTTGATACCAGTACCACTTACTATCATATTGAGCTATCAACTGTAAAATTTCTTGTTTAACTTTAACTCTCATAATTCAACTGACAATTAACAACCAAACTGACTGTTTGTGGAACAGGCATCTTNNTTCTGTTTCTGTTTCTGTTTCAAATCCCACGCCTTCATACAAAAGTGCGATCGGCAAATCAAACCCAATACTTGATAAAGTGATCATCTCCCCAGCAGTGTAAGAATAGTACAGCCACATTCTGCCATCTCCCCGACAGTAACGTTCAACAAAAATCTTTTCAGAATCAATCAAGATATACTCTTGCAAACTCGGAATTTTGAGATAACAAGTGAATTTTTCATCCCGATCTTTAGCACTTGTACTAGGAGAAAGAACTTCCACAATAATTTTAGGATTTTGAATGAATTTGCGGGAATTAATGTCTTGAGGATCGCAACTGACTATCACATCAGGGTAGTAGTAACGGCTTTGAAAACTGACTTGCAATTTCACATCTGACACGTTTATTCGACAACCTCTGGAACGCAGATGCGGGTGTAATGCAGTGTAAAAGTTGAGTGCAATATCGTTATGAGGAATTGTACCGCCCGTCATGGCAAAAACTTCGCCGTTGACATATTCGTGGCGAATCTCTTGTTTAGCTTCCCACTCGATATATTCCTCAACCGTCATTTTTTGGGGTGTTTGGGGAATGGCTATCATCACAAAATGTTTGTCAATGGTACTTGGATTATAGCATTAGGCGTGGGGCGATCGTCGGAAGTTGCGATCGCCCAAACACACCCTAGATTAAAAATCCCCTTCATCTACTTGAAATACAGTCATTCCCAAGCCTCTCCACATATCCACAACTTGCTGGCGATCGTCCAACACAAACTTAATGTTATATTTCCCTGCAATATGCTGGCGATACAACTCTTCCTTCATAATCGCATCCTTCCTCATGTCTCCCGTTTTCCGCATATAAAGACCAGCGTAATTCACCTCATACTGCTGCAACCATTTTTCAGTTTGAGGCTGACAATCATCGGTTCGGCCCGACACTACAATAATATTAACGCTCGACTGCCACTTGCGAACAGTATCTAAAACTGGCTGATTCGGTAAATCGCGATCGCACATTGAAGCATCGAAAGGATTTCTGCCATTGAGAAGCGCTAAAGTGCCATCCATATCAACAATAATTGCATCGGGCAAATCGGGATTATATTCCGGTGGCTGAACGGGAACCCGCACATACCTATTATACATCTTCACGATCACATCTTTGCCAACAGAATTGAGCCTTTTCAAATCCCGTTTAATACATTCCTCCACCGGAACTTGCAGAAAAGAATCATTAACTTCGACAACAGCTTGGCCTTTGACCAACTCTTTAATATGTTCGATATGGGGCCCAAAATTAGTATCATCAACAATGACGTGATTCCCGCTTTCCAAAGCCATCAAAATGATTTGATCTCTCAATTCCATAATAAACTTTTCATTCCCCGGCGACCAATGAGAAGCGTGAGCCATTTCTCGCAATAAATCTTTATTTGTGCGAACCCATCTAGCAGGTTCAGACAGCAGCAATTCCCTAGCAAATTGAGATTTTCCAGAAGCAGGTAAACCGACAAGTACAATAACTCTTTTCATGGTAAATTGGTAATGGGTAATGGGTAATTGGGCATTGGTAATTGGGCATCGGGCATCGGGCATAGGACATAGGGGATTGAGGATTGGGCATTTCTTCCTTCTTCCTTTAATCCGTTACATCCGTTACAAAATCCGTTGCCGAACTTCTTCTACAAACCTAAATTGATGTAATCTAAACCCAATAGCTCCTCTATCTTATAAATATTAACATCGCGGAGAGCTTCTTTGACACCAGCAACTCTCCGGGCACGCAAGGAAAACAAAATCCCGGCATAGGGCAAATGCTTCACAGCTAACGCAAAATCTTTCTGAACTTCGATAGATTCATGCTGTCGGTAAACATCCTCAATTTCTTGAACCAAACATTGATATTTGTCCTTAACTTTTTGGTACAATTCAGTCCACTCAGGAAAATAAGCTAAAAATTCTTCTCCTTCATTAGTTAAAACAATCTCGATCATCCGGCGAGTAGAAAACCCTTCTCGGAGATGGGAAATCGCAACATATTGAGGAGACTTAACTTTAACTCGGTTGAAATCAGCGTCGCAGATAATATACCCTTCAGAATCCATCGGGTCTAAGTTTTGAGCCGCTTCGATCACTTCTTTCCAGCTAGTTAAAGGATAGGATTTTACTAATTTCCATCCATATTTATTCGCCGAAATACTGGGGTCTGTTTCTAGCAGTGTTTGAGTGTTGCGAAGGCCGTGCAGCACGATTTGATTGTCGTTTTGCTGGACAACTATTCTATTGTAAGGTGTCATCAACTCAAAAATAAAACATTGGTCAGTTTCTGTCGGCAATTTATATCCTAACTCTTGCCATACTTTCCAAAAAAGTTCGGCAAAGCTAAATCCAAAACCGTTAACTTCTCCCGCCGCATCGGGAGTGCCGCTAGATTGCACTCTCCATTCTCCATTATAAAAATAGAGTGCAGTCAGAGAACCATCGAGTTTTTCATAGACTTTGGCATTGTTCCAATTAATTGTAGCGGCGTGAATTTCTCCGTAGTTGAAAAATTTGTCGTAGGGATAAGAAACTATTTGCCAATCTTGGGATGAATCTAAAATGATACCTCGGCACTGTTGCACTATTTTTTCTCCCAGCGGGGATTCTATCTGGGAGTATTTCAGACAGACTAGATGAGGGTATTGCCGATCGCGCGTAACTTTGATNNTTCTCTATATTATAGATCACTGCATATTATAGCAACTTTGTCAAAAAAATATAAAATTAGTTGGTTACTGAAATGGTTACTGAAAAGCTATTATTATTTCTGTATTGTGAATTATGGTTGTATATAGGTGAATGCGGTTCGGCTGCTGGACTGTTTGAATATCAAGGAAAAAGACAATGAACAAAAAATTATTACTTTTGGCGACTTCTGCGTGTGTATTGACTGCTTTAGTACCTGCATCGGTAGTTTTTGCTGCTTGCGAATTGTCGCAGCGACAACCGGAAACACAACAACTTGCTCAAGGTGATACTGCTGTTGCGGTAAGTGAAATTTTGCCAAAGTTAAAAGGCAAAACGCAAGTGCCAATTTTCATTCCCAGCAGTATTCCTATTTCGCAGAAACTTTACTATCAAATCACAGCGAAAGCAGACAGCTATACTATTTCAATGGAATATACAGCAGATTGTCGTGGTGCGGGAGCTTGCTCTTTTGGGGAAATTCGAGGTCAAAAAGGTGGTGAGTTTTCTACAAAAATAGAAGGGGTAACTAAGACATTAAAAAATGTGCAACTTGCAGGCGGTGTGAAAGGAGTTTTTCATAACGGTTGTGGGGCTTACTGTACGGCAAGTATTGAGTGGAAAAATCAGGGATTTTTCTATACCATAGCAATTAAAAATGGAGGGGAAGCTGATGTAATTAAGATGGCTAATTCGGCGATTCAAGCTGGTAAGCGTTAAATGTTCCAAATCCCCGAATTCTGATAGAAGTCGGGGATTTGAACTCAAATAGATGACTAGAGAATAGTTGTAATCTAAAGAGGAAAAAGATGATGAGCGGAAAAAGGCTGTTTAGGGCTGTTTTTGCTGGTGTCAATCGATTTTAGATTTTAGATTTTAGATTTTAGATTTACCCCACGTATAAATGCGGGGGCTTGAGGATTTTAGATTTGGGATTTTGGATTGATTCCGTCCTGAGTCCTCGAAGGAATNNGGGCTTGTACCACCTTTGAAATTATTAATCACAACTGGTTTGGCGATTCCCTTCGGGATAGCTTCGCTTCACGCACTTTTGACACCAAAACCGCTGGTAGCACAGACTGAAGTGCCGATTACAGAAATTCGCTGGTTTAATTCTTCTCCTAAAGATAGTTGGCAATCTATACAATTTATTGTCCCAAATGAAGACAATACTAAATCTGTTTCTGGCGGTAAATTGCGGTTGTATCACGTTCATATTGCTAGGATGTTTGAGATTTCTCATTTTCTGTGCAATCGCGATCGCACTTCTGCCGGTTACGATTGGTCTTACGAGGTGGCCAATGGTAATATTGAGGTGGGAAAATTCAAAATTAGCTGCAATCTCGCCCGCGAAATTGCCACAGCTTACGGGTTGGACAAACCGCAACTTACAGTCATTCGCCGCAATTTCGACCTGAAAAACGATCGCCCTTCTGTGGAAGAAGAAAAATATTCAATTCCGACTTTGAACCTTACTGAAACAAAAATATCGCAGTGGATAGATTTTGTCAAGCAGTTGACCCCAATCCGCGAGAATTCTGGTGCAGAAAAAGCTCGCAGCCGTTTTCCTGCGGCTCAAATTTTTCAGCAGATTAAAGGCAAAACCAGAGTGGCAGTTTTTCTCCCCAGCAGGCTGCCATTATCCGATATTCAGCAACTAGATTTTGATGTGAAAGCGGGTTCCAAAGGTTATATTATTGAAATGTATTTTGGCCAAGGATGCCGCGCCGATGATTGTTATTTCGGCACAGTAGAAGCTAAAAGAGATGAATCTGTTTCGCCGCCTTCGCAATTGCCAAATGATACCTATAGAAGCATTCAATTAGCTAACGGAATTAGAGGAACTTTTTTTAATATTTGCGGGCATGATTGCACTGCTTTTGTTGAGTGGCACAATGGAGGGGTGTTATACCGCATCACAATGAAAAATGGACGGCAGCAAGAAGTTGTCCAGATGGTTAATTCTGCAATTCAAGCAGGGACACGTTAATTTTTGATGAAGATTGGAGGTGGGAGATCAATTTTTTGTCTTCCTATTTTCTAGTTTAAAATCGATAACAAACATTTTTAAGTATAAGGAAGAAGGAAGAAGGAAGAATGCTCATACAGCAAGCTTTTTAGCCACCTGTATCTTACGTTTAATTAGGTGGATTTACTTATTCAGTCACTCGGCGATTGAAATCCCTACTACACAAACGAAGTCCCTGCTGAGGGGGACTAAAGAATATCTGATTCTTTTTTCCCATCGGCATAGGAAGTAACGAGCTACATCAATAGCACTTTTCATAGTTTTAGCATTATAGTATTTTGATGGATTCACTTTGAATTGTAAGCTATTCCGAGTGTTTGTACCAGTTGCGATCGCGAACATCCTAATAAAAATTCAGATCGCCGGCACTAAATATTTGCTCTGGGGGGTGAGTCGGCGGGGGGGATGTGAAAGTCAGCAGTAGCGGTTGAAAGTCGTGAAACTCGTCAGGTAAACCAGGTTCCTCCGAATCAACGCTCGGCAAATCATACATCGTCGGCAGCTTTTCCTTCGATCGTTCGGCTCAGTTTGCTGGGCGGAATGGGTGATGGGAAACATCAGGTGGGCTCACTGGTAGTGGCGGTCAAAGTCTGATATTTATATTTTATGCCCTGAATTATCCCAACCGCCGATTAAAGTCCCCACCTGCGGTAGGCTAGATCAGGTGAATATATTGGCTCATTTCAAGCGATCGATCTTATGTCTCCAACCGCATCTGCTCCCTCCCGAACCGTCCGCATCGGTTCCCGCAAAAGCCAACTCGCTCTAGTCCAAACACATTGGGTGCAAGCAGAGCTACAGAAACACTTCCCGCAACACACTTTTGAAGTCCACACGATGTCCACCCAAGGGGACATAATTCTTGATGTAGCCCTCGCTAAAATTGGTGATAAAGGGCTTTTTACCAAAGAGTTAGAAACGGGAATGCTGAACAATGAAACGGATTTTGCCGTTCATTCCCTGAAAGATTTGCCTACCAATTTGCCCGAAGGTTTAATTTTAGGATGCGTCACCGAACGGGAAAATCCCGCTGATGCTTTGGTGGTTCACGAAAAACACAAAGACAAGCAACTTGATACGCTGCCAGAAGGTGCGGTAATCGGCACTTCTTCCCTCAGACGACTTGCTCAACTGCGGCATCATTTCCCTCATTTTGAATTTAAAGATATTCGCGGCAATCTGAATACTCGACTGGCTAAATTAGATGATGGCGGTTACGACGCGATTATTTTAGCAGTGGCGGGATTGGAAAGATTGGGTATGGGCGATCGCATCCACCAAGTTATCGCTCCCGAAATCTCCCTCCACGCCGTCGGACAAGGTGCTCTGGGCATCGAATGCCGCGCCGGAGATCCAGAAATTCTGCAAGTGATTAAAGCTCTGGAACACTCTGAAACAGCCCAAAGATGTTATGCTGAACGGGCATTTCTGCGGGAATTGGAAGGCGGCTGTCAAGTGCCGATCGGCGTCAATACCAACATAGAAAACGGTCAATTAACTTTAACCGGAATGGTATCTAGTTTAGACGGTCTGCGGTTAGTGAAAGATACTGTTAGTGGCGCGGCAGAAACTGCTGAAATGCTGGGAATTGACCTCGCTCACCGCTTGCGTGCACAGGGAGCAAGTGAAATTTTGGAGGAAATTTTCCTCGAAGTTCAGCGCGGTTCATAAAGCCGATCTGTCTCGGTTTTTTTTGACCAAAAAATCGTCTTTTTCTCAAAAAAATAGGGCGATAGCTTTTGAAAAATAGGTACGATAGCATTCTGGTTGTAGATTTGAGATGGGAATTTTAGATAATCAAATCCCCCGGTTCAAAAATATCCGATTAATTATCAACATACCATCCAAAATCTGCAATCAAACATCCAAAAATAATCAGCCATCTATTTCAGGAACAGGGAAAATATGAGATCTCAGGAAACTCAATTAAAGCTAGAATTGGCAAAAGTTAAGCAACTGTATGGCAAAATGCAAGCAGATCAGAAAGCTTTGCAAAAGCAATTGAAAGAGTTTAAAACTCAGGCCGGAAACTTTTCTGATGTAGTCGAGCAAGTTTTGCCGTCTGTAGTTTCAGTTTATGTGATGGATTGGGATACAGCCGAAGAAATTTCTTCTGGGAGTGGCTTTTTTGTCTCCCCTGACATAATTGTCACTAACTATCACGTTGTCGAAGATATTGCCGATGAAGATTATTTCTACGAAGAAGATGAAGTTGAACAGGTTTTAGTAGAAACTCAAGACGGAAAATTGAGACTCGCAGAGGTGGTTTTTACTGGCAATGCGGAAGAAGATTTGGCATTGCTTTTGATTACTGGTTTTGTGATTGACCCGGCCACAGGGGAACAAGTAGAATCTCCTCAAGAATATCCTCCTTTAGAGTTGTCTTTTGATGTGAAAGTGGGCGATCGAGTAATTGCTGTGGGAAATCCTTTGGGACAGTTTGCTTCTACTGTAACTCAGGGGATTATTAGTGGAATTCGCGAACCGGATGAGTATGAGGAAGCTGAGGAAGATGAGGATGATATTGCGGAGGTGAAGGTGTTGCAAACTGATGCGGTGATTAATCCGGGAAATTCTGGTGGCCCGTTGATTAATATGGCAGGTCAGGTGGTTGGGGTGAATACGTGGGGATGGGAGGATGCTGATAGTATTAATTTGGCGATCGCCTCCATCGCCCTGGATGACTTTTTAGCGGGTTTTGAAGAAACTTTTGAGGATGATTCTAAGAATTAGTGGGTAGTTATTGGTAATTTTTGATTTGGGCGTTGGCGAAGCCCTCGAAGAGGATCGCTCTTTTTTGAACCGCAGATGCACGTAGATTGGCGCGGAGGTCTAAAAAGGGCGATCGCTTTTTTAAATTACACTTCACTCATAGCAACTCGAATGGGTTGCAGAGAAATTTAGCAAACAGATATCTCAAAGCTTTTTCCAGCTACTATAGACATTTAGGTGACAGTTGTCTGTTTTTACGCAGAATCTCAGCTTTTGTAACAAACATTTACGCGATCGCTCTTTCTTGCCACAGACGGTGACGCACAGATGGGGCGATCGCACTCTCATCCCAACGCCCTCTCATCCCAAAAAGCGATCGCACTCTTTTTAACCGCAGATTTCCCGACGCAGATCAGAGAATCGCGATCGAAAATTATTTGTTGACCACAGCCGCGTTAATAATGTGACGCTCCCATTTAAACTTAATCTAGACTAATTACCTAAAGGAACGCACAAAAATAATGCGAATTCTATTTGTATCCGCAGAAGCAGCACCCCTCGCCAAAGTGGGCGGTATGGGCGATGTCGTCGGCGCTTTGCCCAAATTCCTGCGACGCATGGGCCACGATGTCCGCATCTTCATGCCCTACTACGGGTTCATCCCCGACAAAATGGATGTTCCCAAAAAACCTGTTTGGGAAGGTGCCGCCATGTTCCAAACCTTCTCCATCTTTGAAACTGTTTTGCCGGGAACCGATGTTCCTTTATACTTATTGCAACATCCATCTTTCTTGCCCCGCCGCATTTACGGTGGCCTAGATGAAGACTGGAGATTTACTTTCTTTTCCAATGCTGCGGCTGAATTTGCCTGGAATCACTGGAAGCCACAAATCATCCACTGTCACGACTGGCATACGGGGATGATACCTGTTTGGATGCACCAAGACCCGGATATCAGCACTGTTTTTACTATTCACAATTTAACGTATCAAGGGCCGTGGCGCTGGCGTTTAGAGCAGATGACTTGGTGTCCTTGGTATATGCAAGGTCACAATACAATGGC
>DPLL01000013.1 GCA_003542015.1 Microcoleaceae cyanobacterium UBA9251
TCGCCTTGGCGACTGCTATATTTGTAATACAATTGGATTCCTGGCAGTTGGAAAAATTTTATTTTTATGAATTTTAAAAAAAACCTCAAAATTTTCGATATTTCCTTGACTTTTCCTAACTTCTTGTGGTATGCTACCTAATAATGGGATATTTGCAAAAATAATATTTTGACACAGATTTCTATCATGAAGCAACTATATCAGATTAACGATTGATTTGTCAACCCCTTTTATGAAAACAATTCCTTTGCTCGCCATTAGTTTTTTACTAGCAATTTTGGTCAGTGCGATCGGCATTCTCTCAGTCCAGAACGCCACGCCAGTATCCCTAAACTTTACCTTGTTCCAATCCATACCAATGCCCGTAGGAGTAGTCTTAGCCATCAGCCTTAGTGCGGGATTGATCGGAGGTGCAATTCTTCAACCGCTATGGATACTTTCTGCTTCACAGCCAGTTACTGACAGAGAAGAACTAGAGGAAGAAATCTAATATAGCCTTTCTCAGGTCAATTAGGTGCTCCTGAGCAAGCGCGCAGCTCCCTCGATAGCGCATAGGGCATAGGGCCTAGGGTTATTTATTATTGGTAACTGGTTGCTAACTGGTCATTTGTTATTGGGAGCAAATAACAAATAACAAATAACAACTAACAACTAACTTCTTCCCTCTTCCTTCTTCCCTCTTCCTTCTATTATAAAGAGTAAACTTGACCGTCAATCAACATCCTCGTAATTCCCTTAGCTTGCAAATAAGGCGCAGCTTTTTCCAGCATCTTGCCATCAGGAACCTTCACAACCCTTTGATCGCGAGTCGCAAATCGCCCAGCAACTCGGTGGTTATCAAAAACTGGCAGAGTTTTCTCCCGAGTTTCGAGCGCCGGAATTTGACCCAGTTCGCCAAAAGCTTTCAGAGGCCTAGTGATTAACTCCCCAGCCCGATCGACTACCAAATAGCAAATTTTCCGAAGAGACGCTTGGCTTAATGGCAAAACTTGAATCAGCCTTTGCGCCCCAAGCTCGATCGTCGATTCACCGGACGATCGCACACCCAGCAGACTTCCTTCAAACAGAGAGTCTTCATCCTCCAAATCCTCCCCGTCAAAATCATCTAAATCATCCTCATCTTCGTCCTCATCCTCGTCCTCATCTTCATCCTCACCCTCGTCGAAATCGCTAAAATCTTCACCAGCCAGCAGTCCTTCTTCTGGCAGCATTGCCTTTAATTCCCCACTCACAGCAACGTAATCACCGCCATTAGCAAGATTAAGTCCCTCGTCCGCTTCTGCTGTGTCAGAAACATCCAAATCTGACTGTAGAGCGCCTCGAACTTCCTTCTGGGGAACTGGTTCAGCAGCCGATAAAAAACCCTGCCGGATTGTCGGTCTCGAATTTGCGACTGACGACGACCCAACAGCGACTGACTGGGAGACTGGGGCATATACAGCATCAAGCTCCGAGTCAGTTACTGAGGAGTCAACAGTCCGGGCCCTAGGTAGAGCAACACTGGTGCGATCGGGCAAACGCTTTTGTTTTTGCTGGACACAAGATTCGTATTCCGGCTCCGATAAAGCACTCTGAAGGAGGCGCCTCACCGTAGAACTACTTACCCCGTAGCGCTTTGCCAGAGTAATAGTATTCTCGTCCGACTGTCGGTACAGCCTGATGATTTCGCGTTGATCAGAATCCGAGAGTTTTGTGGGCGTCATGCCAAGTTTTCCAGCAAAAAGACCTGTCCAAGCGCAGGCTAACCGTCAACGAAATGTGAATTTCGATTGTGAATTTGCATCTGAGAAATGTTGGCTAGGGCTACAAAGCTGTTGCATCCCAAGGGCTTGCCAGCAATCCTCAATCTCAAATCCTTGTTTCAGCGCGCCGACTGCGCCTGCTCTGCCGTGAACGGGTTGAGATGTCATGTTCCAAGACAGCTCCTATTCCGAACAAAATGGCGCTGAAAACAAAAAAGACTTCCAACAAATTGCCACTTTGGTAAGTACCCTCCCCTTGAGTATCTCGCCACTTAAAGTACATATCCGCGATGTACAGCGAAAAAGTTGCAGCCGCAATCATCCGCCAAGATTGGGAAAAACGTCCTCCCCAAAACGCCAGCAGCAGTGCAGTAGCAATAATCAGCAGAAAAACGTCCCCCACGATGTAAAACAGATTGATCCCATAGGCATAGGGTGACAGTTGCTTGTCTAGCGCCAAAACCCATCCAGGAGCTTTAGTTTCTTCTGCTTCTACTGCTTCTGGTGCCGACTTAGCCGCAGGCGAGGTCGAGCCTTTTGCCTTTGAGGTCGGCGAGTCCTTCAAACCAGGGGCTTTCGCTATTTCTTTAGTTGAGTTCGGTGCAGTTTCTGTCACTACTTCCTGAGTCGATGCCGGAGCTAGCCCTAGCTGTCCCTTCCAAAAGTCAGGTGCCGCCACCCAGAGCGCGATCGCAATCCCGAAGGCTGCTATGCCCGATAACAGACCCCACTGCCAAATTTCTAGATTCAGCCGCTTGGAGGTAACAGCCACAACCATGCCCCCGATCAGTACCACATAGCTGCCCAGATAAAACGCATCTGCTGGGGACACGTCCGGATCCATCCCGAAGTAGAGTTCCCAAATGCCAAATATCACCCCGGCGATAAAGTAGAACAGCATCCCCAGACCAATGCCCAGCCAGACGTTGCGCCCGCTGACCATTTGAGGGCTTTGCCAGTTTCTGAAACAAACTAGGGCCGCTCCGAGGTATGCCCCGCATTCAAAAACATAGGTGCCGATCGAGTACCAAAGCGGTAGACCCTCTCCAGGGACGGGGACGCTGAACAGCAAAAAAAACAGCAGCGCCATGAC
>DPLL01000402.1 GCA_003542015.1 Microcoleaceae cyanobacterium UBA9251
CACGATCGCGTCCAGCAAGCCGCATATTCGTTAATTATTGATTCGCAGAAAAAAGCAACTCATCTCAAAATCGGACAATTACTTCAGCAAAATTGTTCAAAAATAGAGCAAGAAGAAAAACTGTTTGATATGATCGGGCATTTGAATCGAGGAATTGAGTTAATTAGCCAACCGAGCGAACGAGAAGCCTTAGCTCAACTGAACTTAAAAGCCGGAAGTAAAGCCAGAAGCTCCACCGCCTACGCTGCAGCAAGGATCTATCTACAAACTGGGATTGAGCTACTAACAGCCAACTGCTGGCAGAGTCAGCATGAATTGACCCTGAATCTCTATGTTGCTGCAACCGAAGCGGCTTATTTGAATGCTGACTTTGATGGCATGGAACAACTGGCAGAACGGGTGTTGCAAAAAGCTCGGACGATTTTAGACAAAGTTAAAATTTACGAAATTCAAATCGCCGCACTGACAGCCCAGAGCCAGATGTTAGAAGCGATCGCGGTCGCGAGAGATGCACTCTTACAATTGGGGGTTGAACTCCCCACCGAACCTGACGAAACTAAGATTAGCAAAGTCCTACAAAATCTTGCTAACCAACAAAGTGGCAAACGGATTGAAGAACTGGTTGACCTGCCAGTGATGGCCGATGCCAAAACTCAGGCAGCAATCCAACTATTGGGAACCTTATTTCCGCCCGTTTTTCTAGGAATGCCGGGATTGCTACCCATCCTTAGCTCGATGATGGTGAGTTTATCGATCGAATTTGGAAATGCACCCGCATCGACGGTGGGGTATGCGATTCACGGCATGGTGCTATGTGCCTTTTTAGGAGAGGTAGAAATGGGCTATGGTTTTGGTAAACTGGCGATGAATTTGCTTGATCGCTTCAATATCCCCGCACTGAAAGCGACAATTCCCGCTTTTTTTGGAAGCTTTATTCAGCATCGCCAAGAAGCGATCGGGGCAACAATACCGACGCTGAAAGGTAGCTATACGGCTGCGATGGAAACCGGGGATTTTCTACAATCGGGCTATAGCATACTCAATTATCTCGAATCCAAATTTTTTGGTGGGGTGGAACTGGACACTTGGGAAACCGAAATAGCCAGTTACAGTGCTGTGATGACACAGGCCAAACAATATTCGGCTCGAGATTATTTGGAGATGATGCAGCAGACGGTGAATAACTTGAGGAAAGTCGGTATTCTCTCGGATTGCTTAATCGGTACTGCTTACGATGAAACGGTGATGCTTCCTAAGCATCATCAGAATAATGAACTCACGGCGATCGCCAAGACTTATGTTTATAAACTGCTGCTTGCCTACTCATCGGGCAACAACACCGCTGCCCTCGACTATATTCTCCAAGCGAAGCCGTATTTGATGGCAATATCGGGATTAATTCAAGTTCCAATTTTTCATTTTTATGCCGCTTTGACGTACTTGGCAATCTTCCCCACAAAGCCAGAGCCAGAGCAATCAGAAATCCTCGCCCTAGCGGAAACTCATCAAACGATTCTGCAACAGTGGGCGAAAAATGCGCCCATGAATCATTTGCATAAATGGTATTTAATTGAAGCCGAAAAATCTCGGGTTTTGGGTAATAAAGCCGATGCTATAGACTTCTACGATCGCGCGATCTCCCTCGCTAAAGAAAATCTATTCCTCAACGAAGAAGCCCTCGCCAACGAACTCGCAGCCAAATTATACCTAAAATGGGGCAAAGAAAAAGTAGCTCAAGCCTACATGATTGAAGCGTATTATTGTTATGCTCATTGGGGAGCCAAAGCTAAAGTAGAGGATTTAGAAAAACGTTATCCTCAACTCCTCGTCCCCATCCTTCAGCAACCTCACGCTGCTGACTCCTTCAAGGAAACGATCGCACGGGGAACGATTACTTCTACTCACACCTCTACCAGCATCTCTGAAGCACTAGATTTGGCAACTTTGCTCAAAGCCTCTCAAGCGATTTCTGGGGAAATTGAACTCGATCAACTCCTAACTACTCTCCTAAAAATAGTAATTGCTAATGCTGGAGCCGATAAGTGTGTCTTACTCCTCAAACAAGATCTTGACTTAAAAGTAGTAGCTCTTGTAGAAGAGGGACAATTACCGCAACTATTACCATCAATTCCCCTAGAATCAAGCTGGGATGTGCCGATTAATTTGGTGAATAGTGTCAAGCGAAATTTGAAATTTTTAGTATTATTTGATGCGAGGCTAGACACCCATTTTGTCGGCGATATTTACATCCAAAAACACCAGCCGAAAAGTGTTCTTTGTAGTCCAATTCTGAATCAAGGATTATTGATAGGAGTTTTATATATGGAAAATAATCTGACAGTGGGTGCGTTTACGAGCGGACGCATTGAAATGTTAAATTTGATTTGCTCTCAAGCTGCTATTTCCTTAGAGAATGCCCGTCTTTATCAAGCAGCACAACAAGCATTAACCAATCTAAAACAAGCACAACTCAAAATAGTTCAAAGCGAAAAGATGTCAGCATTGGGTAACTTAGTAGCTGGAGTTGCTCACGAAATTAATAACCCTGTTGGCTTTCTGACTGGCAATATTACCCCTGCCTTAGATTACATCAATGATTTGTTTGGATTGCTCGATTTGTATCAACAAAAATATCCCCAACCAGATGCCGATATTCAAGAGGAAATCGAGAACATCGATCTTGACTACATTCGAGAAGACTTACCGAAGTTAGTGGGTTCGATGCGAGAAGGCGTGAAGCGGATTCAGGATATCAGTACCAGTCTACGGACATTCTCCCGTGCCGATACAAACCATCCTGTAGCTTGCAATATCCACGAAGGTATTGATAGCACCATTATGATTCTCAAGCACCGCCTCAAGGCTAATGAAACTCGTCCAGAAATCCAAGTGATTAGGGAATACGGTAATTTGCCACAGGTAGAGTGCTATGCTGGACAATTGAATCAGGTATTTATGAATTTGTTGGCAAATGCGATCGATGCTTTGGATGAATCAAATCAAGGACTATCTTATGCACAAATCGCCAATCAAATTACTATCAAAACCGAATTTTATGGGGATAAAAAACAAGCGATTATTCACATTCAAGATAACGGTGTGGGCATGAGTGAGGCAGTACAGGATCAGATTTTTGATGAATTATTTACTACCAAGGGTGTAGGTAAAGGTACGGGGTTGGGATTGGCTATCGCACGGGAGATTGTAGTTGAGAAACACTGTGGTATGCTAGAAGTGAACTCAACTTTAGGTCGAGGTACAGAATTTACGATTTCAATTCCATGTTGATCATTAGCTTGGTAATTTATGCCAGTTTTTTGATTTTTCTTGAAAATTGATTTTTTTTAGTTCCCACATTACAATTTATGTACCAATCCTTAGACGATGATATATCTGAAGACGATCGCACTTTGCTATCCGCCAGAGACAGACAATTACGGACTGTTTTTGAAATGGCCCTAGATGCGATCGCGATCGCCGATGACGAAGGGCGATATCTCGATGTCAACCCCGCCGCCTGTGAATTATTTGGACTAGAGAAAGATGAACTGCTGGGATGCTGCATTAGTGATTTTACTGAGCCCAGTCTGACCAAAGAAACCGGGTTTTTTTTACGAAAAGACGCATTGCAGCCCGCAGATTCAGTAAAAAACCCGGTTTCTGGGGCCCCATGCGTAAGTGCTACAGAAAAAGTGCGGGGTGAGTTCCAGTTAGTGCGGCCCGATGGGGAGATTCGCGTAGTGGAATATGCAGCGACGGCAAACTTTCTACCCCACCGCCATCTATCAATAATGCGAGATATTACAGAGCGCAAACGAGCAGAGATAAAAGTCCAAGAACTTACCCGCCAACTCGAACAAACCCAAGCTCAATTACGGGAGGCTGGCCTTGAACCTGTGAGCCCAGCTACCCCCACAGAGGATCATCGCCTAAAGCAAATTGCCAGCCACATCCCCGGCGTTATTTATCAGTTTCGGATGCGTCCTGATGGTACTTCTCATTTTCCATACTCCAGCGAAAGGTTGCGAGAGATTTCTGGCGTTTCCCCAGAAGAAGTGCGGGAGGATGCTGCTAAGATTTTTAGTGTTATTCACCCGGATGATCTCGATCGCGTCTATCAATCCATTCTTGAATCCGCCGAACATCTTATCCCTTGGTATTGCGAATATCAAGTTTGTTTACCCGATGGGCGATTGCTTTGGTTGTTAGGTAATTCTACACCTCAGCGAAAACCCGATGGTAGTACCATTTGGCATGGCTATATTCGGAACATCACAGACAGCAAAACTACAGAACTTGCTCTACGAACAAGTGAAAATAAATTCCGTAGCATCATTGAAAATCTCAATGATATGGTTTATATCATCAATTCCGATGCCACATTCAGCTATGTCAGCCCCCAATTCAAAGATGTCATGGGATATGAACTAGCAGAATTGTTAGATCATGCTTTTCCTAAGTGGGTTTATCCAGAAGATTTACCAATTTGTGCAGATGCTCTGCATCGCTCTTTTCAAGGAGAGAAAGTGCGTGGTATTGAATACCGAGTTTTGCATCAAGATGGCAACTATTACTGGCACTCTTCAAATGTATCAGCCCTGCGAAATGACGATGGGCAAGTAGTTTCCTGCTTGGGAATAGCGCGTTATATCCACGAGCAAAAACAAGCAGAAATCGCTTTGCAAGAAAGTAATAACCGCTGGAAATTAGCCATAGAAGGAGCAGGAGATGGCACTTGGGATTGGAACCTCAAAACTAATGAAGCGATCTTTTCTCGGCAGTGGAAAGCGATGCTGGGCTACGCAGAGCATGAAATTGCCAATGCTTTAGAAGAGTGGGATAGTCGGGTACATCCAGAGGATAAAGCTCGATGCTATGAACTTGTTAGCAAACACCTAAAGGGCGAAACATCTACTTATGAGAATGAACATCGCCTGCGTTGTAAAGATGGTTCTTACAAGTGGATTTTAGCTCGCGCTCAGGTGACTGAAAGGGACAAAGAAGGTCAACCTTTGCGGTTGATTGGCACCCATAGCGATATTAGCGATCGCAAAGCTGCCGAAATTGCCCAACAGGAACTTACTCGACAACTAGAAGAAGCACAACGAATCGCCCACATTGGCAGTTGGTCTTTTGACCTAGCCACGCAAAAAATTACTTGGTCTGCCGAGTTGTTTCGGATTTTTGGGATGAATCCCTCACAGGGAGAACCAGAGTTTGAAGACCATATAAAACAATATTATCCCGACGATCGGGAATTATTTGTAAGTTACGTTAAAGAAGCAAGCGAGCAGGGAATTCCCCAAAACTTTGACATTCGGATTTACCGATCGGATGGTGCGATTCGCTATATTAATGGTCGGATGGAAATCGAACGGGAAAATGAAAAAATTGTGCGTTTGTTTGGCACGGCGATGGATATTACCGATCGCAAACAAGCCGAAACCCAACTCAACGAAATATCTGAGCGTTTGTCACTGTCACTCAAATCTGGGGGAATGGGCTGTTGGGAATGGGACGTCGTAGAGAACACCCTCGTTTGGGACGATCGGATGTACGATCTATATGGCGTAAGCAAGAACTCCGATTCCAGATTAGTTTACGAAATTTGGAGCCTGGGGCTACATCCTGATGATCGAGATGCCTCCGAAACATTAATCCGCCAAACTGTTTTGGGAGAAGCAGAATTCAATCCAGAATTTCGGGTTATTCATCCTGATGGCAGTATCCATTTCATTAAAGCATTTGGTATAGTTCGGCGCGACGCAGAGGGCAATCCGCAAAAAATGATTGGGGTTAACTTTGATATTAGCGATCGCAAACAAGCCGAAATCCTACTCCAACAAAGCCAAAAACGCTATCAAACCCTAGCAGAAGCATCACCGATTGGCGTGTTTTTAACTGATGCCAAGGGTGACTGCCTCTATGTTAATCAAACTTGGTTGCAAACTACAGGCTTAACTAGAGAAGAAGCTCTCGGCCCAGATTGGGCTCGAACTCTCCATCCTGAAGATCGAGAACGCATTTTTAAGGAATGGTATGAAAGCGCCTTAGTCAAACAACAATTTCAATCTGAGTATCGCTTCCTGCGTCCCGATAGTAGTGTCGCTTGGGTGATTGGTCAAGCCTTACCTCTGATTGACAGCGAAGGCGAAATAGAAGGATATGTTGGCACTATAACTGATATTACCGATCGCAAACGTCAAGAACAAGCTCTCCGTTTAATAGTCGAAGGTACGGCGGCTAAAACTGGTGCAGACTTCTTCAAAAGTTGCGTTCAATATCTCGCCCAAGTCTTAGGAGTTCGTTATGCTTTTATCGCTGAATTTGTGAACCCAGAAAAATCGATCGCGAAAACCCTAGCATTTTGGGCAGGAGACGACTTTGGGGATAATTTTACCTATAGCTTAATAGGTGCACCCTGTGAGAAGAGTCAAACAGAGTTCTGCCTATACCCAAATTCGGTTCAGTCTCTTTTTCCTGAAGATGATGATTTAGTCGCCCTCCAAGCCGAAAGTTATGCTGGTTTGCCGATTATAGATGCTGCTGGTAATACTTTGGGATTGCTGGTAGTTTTAGACACTAAGCCGATGGTAAAAAATCTAGAAATGCAGTCAGCTATCTTGAAAATATTTGCCACTCGTGCTGGTGCTGAAATGGATCGGATACAGGCGGAAGCAGTCCGTCAATCAGAAATTAAACTGCGGCTGCAATCTGAAAAATTAGAAGCAACCCTCAAAAAGTTGCAAAATACCCAAACTCAGTTAATTCAAGCCGAAAAAATGTCAAGTTTGGGGCAATTAGTGGCCGGTATTGCCCATGAAATTAATAACCCCATAAGTTTCATTTATGGCAATATTCAACCCGCCACCAATTATGTTAATGATTTAATTGAGTTAATTCGACTCTACCAAGAGCACGCTCCGAGTCCACCGCAGGCGATTTCTGATTTTACAGAAGATATGGACTTTGAGTATCTAGTAAGTGATTTTTCTAAGTTGCTAAACTCCATGAAAACTGGAGCCACACGCATCAGAGATATTGTTAAGTCTCTGCGGACATTTTCGCGCCTAGATGAAGCGGGCTTAAAAGAAATAGATCTTCACGAAAATATCGAGAGTACCTTAGTTATTTTACAAAATCGATTGCATGGTCGGGCGGGAGAACCAGAGATTCATCTCACCAAAAATTATGGAAAATTACCCCCGGTTGAGTGTTATGGTGGTTTATTAAATCAGGTGTTTCTGAATTTGTTAATCAATGCTATTGATGCGATCGAACAACGGCGATCAAGCGTAGGGACACGGCAATGCGGTGTCCCTACCGAAGATTTAGATTATATTGGTTGGATTACGATTACGATTTCTATTACTTCTGAAAATCAGGTGATCGTCTCGATTCAGGATAATGGTTGTGGGATGAATTCAGAGGTGCAAGAACAAATATTTAATCCATTTTTTACTACTAAACCTGTCGGTAAAGGTACGGGTATGGGGTTAGCAACTAGCTATCAAATTGTGACGGAAAATCATCGGGGTAATTTGCGGTGTTTTTCTACCCCTGGTGAGGGGACTAAGTTTGCGATCGAGTTGCCGATTTGCGAGTTAAAATTAGGGTAAATGTGGGTCTCTAAAAGCAGGGTTGTTGATAAATTCGACCTCTGTTAAACTTTTCAGGAAAGCCAGCAAGTCGCGCTGTTCTTGTACCGTCAATTTAAAGCCAGAAACAAAATTACTTTTGAGTGGGTTTTCGCTCCCTACTCCGGCAAATTCTCCTTTTTTAATAGTTCTGCCACCTGCTTTATAGTGACCGATAACTTCTGCCAAAGTCTTGATACTTCCGTCGTGCATATAAGGTGCTGTCAAGGCAATATTTCGCAAAGTCGGTGCTTTGAATTTTCCCATATCTGATGGTTCGCCAGTAACCTCGTAAACCCCAGTATTGTTGGGCGGATAAGCGCCTTTGCCATCTATATTATACAGTCCAGTATTGTGAAAAGCAATTTCTTTAAAAGCTAAGCGATCGTGCATAATTGAATCTGAAAAATTCATGCCACCGTGACAGTGGAAGCATTCTAAGCGTTCGCTATTAAATAAGTCTTCGCCCCGCTTAGCTGACGCTGAGATAGCGTTCTTGTCGCCGCCGTAGCGATAGCGATCGTAGGGAGAATTGACGGAAATTAGAGTGCGTTCAAATGCTGCTATGGCTTTCATGATGTTGCTGATGCTAATAGCGTTTTCGCCGTCACCAAAAGCTGCGATAAACTTTTTTTTGTATCGCGCATCTTGTCCAAACATTGCGATAATTTCCTGTTCTTTTCCTACCATTCCCATCTCGACTGGGTGTTCGCCAAACATGGGAACTAAGGCTTGAAATTCTAGTTGAGCCATTAACGGATTTGCCCAAGTCAGCACTGAATTGTAGCCAATATTGGTTAAACTCATGGCATTTCGCGGGTGTTTTTCTCCGGTTGCGCCGACTCCTACTGTTTTACCGTCTGTAAAAGCTTTGGCTTGAATGTGACAGGATGCACAGGAAAATTCCCCTGTAATTGACAAGCGTTTTTCGTAGAAAAGATGCCGTCCCA
Organism: Microcoleaceae cyanobacterium UBA9251; assembly: GCA_003542015.1. Lineage (GTDB taxonomy): Bacteria > Cyanobacteriota > Cyanobacteriia > Cyanobacteriales > Microcoleaceae > Microcoleus. The sequence goes on from DPLL01000402.1 coordinate 8,588, forward strand.
ATTCGACTTTTTCGTTGTTCATTGGGTTGTCGGCTGGTACAATTGGTTTCGGCATCCAAGGGGGGATATTCCAGTTGTAGGTTTGAGGTGGGGGAGTGGCGATCGCACTTTTTTCCTGCCATAAAAGTTTAGTCAGGGCGATCGCCAAAAAACATGACAAAATGCAAATAATAGTAAAGGTGAATAAGCGACTCAATTTCATTTGTGGTGTGGGGGCGGGTTTATTTAACTTATCTGTCATCTTCAAGGTTATTGGCGAACCCGCCCCGGAGCGCAGGGCTGTTTCATTCTTTGTAGGGGCCAACCCCCCGTGGTTGCCCCGATGGCCCAAACGCCCATTCTATGGTTGCTGGGGGGGTAGGCACGGGGAGTAGGGGTAGCACTACCCCTACAAAATCCTCGTTTTCCTCAGAATGAAACAGCCCAGCCCGGAGCGGTTATTTAACTTTGAAAAAAGTCTGTTTACCCGCAACTTTTCCATCAAAGGGCAAACCTAAATTATTCATAATCCCAGTACAATCACTATCCTTGGGGTCTGACATACAACCGGGAGGAGTATTCGGTTGATTTATTGCCAAATTGCTATTAGCTACCAGGGATTTGATGTCGGCAACTACTGTATTTTTGGCGGGGTCAAAGTTATTGAAAACAACTTTTGCTTGGTTAGGATTTTTACAGGTACTTGGTTGCTGATTCTTTTCTCCTGCTGTGCATCCGGTGCTGCCTAAATGAATGACAAAACCTGCTGTATTGCCGTGATTTTGGTTGTTTTCAGGACTGTGTTGTTCGGGTTTTGTGCTAGGATTTGCCTGAATGCGATCGCCCTGACTGTGGCTTCCAGGCATTGTGCTTTTACTTGGATTTGTCATGTCGATCCGCAGAAATTTGTAGCCGCCGCGCCAGTTCCACCACAGAGATGTTAAATTCAGGGGAGAAGGTGCGAGTGTGGCGTCTTCGTGATTGAGATTGAAGGGTACGCCGAGGGTGAATTGTAAGCCTTTGTAGTTGCCTTTGGGTATAGTGCCGAGAATGCGATCGCGAATTTCTACTGTCCCATTTGCACAAGCACTAGATTTATTCTCAAAATCCAGCAAAGCAACATTTTGGTGCTGCCACTTTCCGTCTTGTTTGAGAGTTACGGGTACTGCTTTGCCATTAGCATCAATTAAGGCAATTTCAGATACATAAAACCGAAAGTCAGTGGGTGTAACTGTAGTAGCTACCATACCTAAATTGCTGTAGCTTTCGCCACAATTAAAGGGTTTTTCGCCTACTTGACCGCTAAATTTTAGATCGACTTCTTGAGTTTCTGCCGCTTGAGCTTGATTCCTGGCAATTCCCAGATAGCCGCTCAAAACAGCAATGCCAGCAGCGGTAGTTGACGCTAATAATAGTTGTTTTTTGAACATAGGTTAATCTGAGATGAAATGAAGTAAATCATCCAAAATTTACTCACAAAATCTAGATTCTGACACTGAGGTGCTGCTCCTGTCAAATGACAGACTGTCAAACTTGATATTTGGATGATTTAGATTAAATATTTCTAAAATAAACACGGAGCGAGCCAGAATGGCTGTACTCTCAAGTAGAGAATTGGCGATGGAGTATAAAGTCAATTAATATTTGAAGCAAAAATCACATTTTGAATTTTTAATTGCCTATGAACCCTCTACCAAATTATCGTCCCAAACAACTTTCTCTCGGCCCTTTGGAGGCAGAGATTTTGAATATTGTTTGGGAACTAAGCTGTGTTACAGTTAAAGAAGTACACGATCGCATTTTGTCAGATCCCGATCGCGAATTAGCTTACGCCTCAGTCACAACAGTGCTGCGTCGCTTGACAGACAAAGGTTGGCTAGCTTGCGACAAAACAGAGCGGACTTTCACTTGGCAACCATTAGTTTCTCGCGCACAAGCTCAAGCACTGTTTGCTTACGATCGCTTGCAGAAATTCCTAGCAGTAGGAAACCCCGATATTGTAGCAGGATTTGCTGACAGTCTTGACCAAGCAACCGTCGAACAATTAGAAGAAATTTCCCTTCGTATTCAAGCTGTCCGGCAAGCTAGGGAGGAGCAAAAATAATGCACTTAATCCTAATTATAGTTGCACTAAGTCTCGGTTACTATCTCAGACTCACCTGGTCTCATCCTACAGGAAATTGGGCCCAACGCTGGCAGAGATCGCTCTTATTATTTCTATTTCCTCCGCTGCTATTGCTCGTAACATCCGCCGCAGTTTTTAGCATGGGAACTAAAGGACAAATGGTAGGATTGTGGGACGGATGGTTGAGCTATTTGCTAGCCGCAGCCTTTTTAGGAAAAGCTGTATTTTCCGGCATCAAGCTAGCGCTAGACGGTAGTTTATTTGTCCATAAAATTCGCAATTATCCTCAGCAAAAAATAGCCGGAACCACCGTCAGAATCATGGAGACACCAGCTTTATTTTCTGCTATAATTGGCTTTTGGCATCCAGAATTTGTAGTCAGTACGGGGTTGTTAAAAACCTTGGATAAAGTACACATTGAAGCAGTTATTGCCCACGAGCAAGCGCACTACTATTATCGCGATACCTTCGGTTTTTTTGGGCTGGGATTGCTGCGGGAAATCACAGCTTGGCTACCGAATACCCAGGCTTTGTGGGAAGAGTTATTAACACTGCGGGAATTGCGGGCTGATGCCAAAGCTGCGGCGGGCGTAGATTCTTTATTATTAGCAGAAGCTTTGCTGTTGGTAGCGAGTTATCCGCACCACTATTTTGAAATAGCTTGCGTGGTTGGTGCTGTCGGGTTTCCAAATAGATTGGGAGAGAGAATAGAGGCGCTGTTAGCAGAACCGGAAACGCCGCCAAAACCGAATAAGTGGTTTTGGAGTTGGCTGGTTTTAACGCTTTTGCCTTTAGTAACTATTCCGTTTCACAGTTAATAGAACATTCCTGGCTAATATAGCAATCCTAAATCATTCATGCAGATATGTAGGGGCGGTGCCAAGAGTGCCCGCCCTCCGAGGGATTGGGCAACCACGGGGAGTAGGGGTCGGATTGCCCCTACAAGAATTATGCAAATGATTTAGGATCGCTATAACAACAGACGCAACATCACCACAGGGGGCTGGGGGATTGCCCCTACAAAACGCTATATGCAGAGGCTTAGGGCTATTTATAGCTACTGAGCTCTGTTTTTGGCGATCGCCTCTGAAAGTCGCAAAGCATCCTCAGATTCCTTGCGTTCAGTTATGTCAAAAATGACACCGTTGAGCGATAAAACTTGCCCTGATTCGCCGAAAATAGCTTGACCTTTCTCTGCTACCCACCTGACATTTCCGTCCAAGTGTATCAGGCGATATTCAATCATGTAAGATTGTTTTGCTTTCACTGAAATCGCGATAATTTTATTGATGAAATCTCGGTCATCGGGATGAACAATACTAGCAAAATCCTGCACTGGTTTGAGCAGAAAATTAGTAGCAGGATAGCCGGCAATAACTTCTATGCCGCTGCTGATAAAAGTCAGAGCATATCGACCTTCCGGGCTACAACGATAAACAGCACCGGGAATATTAGAAACTAATGACCTAAACTCTTGTTCCCTTGCTAGCAAAGCGGCTTCAATCCGTTTCCGAGCGCTAATATCGCGAGCAAAAGCGCACTGATATTCTTGGTCGTTAAATTTCAAATGGTTGAGCGTAATTTCTACCGGAAAAATCCTACCGTACTTAGTGATGTGGTGAACTTCAATCTTAACTGAACCGCACCTTTTTAACACATTCCAGTGCAGATTCCAAGCAGTTTCTGGAAAATCTGGATTGATGTCATGTAGGTTCATCGAGAGCAATTCTGCCGCAGAATATCCCAAAGAAGAACAAGCTGCATTGTTGACGTATAAAAACTGAGCATCCGACCCGATCCAGAATACTGCATCCGCCGATCGATCCATCGCAAACTGAGTTAGTTGCAACTTTTGCTCGGCCCGCTGGCGAGCGGCAATTTCCTTTTGTAACTGTTCGTTAAGCGAATTGATCTCCGCAGTGCGATCGACAATAGTGTCAGATTCAGAAATATCGCTCGACTCCTGAGCCAATTCCGGTTGCTGGATGCAATCCAATTCCTCTCCCTGCGGGCTTTCTTCTAGCAATTGTTGAAGATTTTTTCCCCGCTCTAAACTTGATTCTGCTAGTGCTTTTTTCATTTGGGCGATCGCAATTGTCGCTGCTAACAAAGACATCAAAGAAATTGTCGCTTTGACAAATCCCAACAGCCAATAAATAGGATGCCAAAGCATCCAAACTTTCGCAACTTGAGCTGTGCTACAGACAAACAAGACAACGGCTAATAGCAGCCAAATCTTGTTGTGAGAGCCTTTGCGAACAAAATAGATTAAAGATAGTGCGATCGCGAAATATGCCAGTCCCGTCAGCGATTCAAAAACAGCGTTTAGTAGCAACTCCGGCTCGTTGCAGCCCTGTGCGGCAGACAGAGAATTTGCTAAAAACAAGTTGGTTAATATTGTTTGCATAAAGTTCAAGAAAAAGTGTTCTGTATCAATGCAAATCTCCTGAAAAGTAATTATTCGATTGCAGTTTTTGAAATATTTAGATAATTATAGCCTTTTTCAGGTAAATTAGGTGATCCCGATGCACAGGGCATAGGGCATAGGGCACAGGGCATAGGGAATAGGGATCTTAGCATTGGTGGTTCATTTTCCCGATCCGAATTGCGAATTGAATTGTCTGTACCTAATTCCTTGAAAACCGCTATACATGGATTAAAGAAGGAAGAAGGAAGAAGGANNAGAGGGAAGAAGGAAGAAGGAAGGGGAAATCAGGAAGAGGGAAGAAGGAAGAAGGAAGAGGGAAGGGGAAATCAGGAAGAGGGAAGAAGGAAGAAGGAAGAGGGAAGAAGGAAGAAGGAAGAGGAAATCAGGAAGAGGAAATCAGGAAGAGGGAATAATATTAATGCCCAATGCCCAATTCCCAATTCCCAATTCCCAATTCCCAATTCCCAATTCCCAATTCCCAATTCCCAATTCCCCAACTTAAAACTATTCCCCTAGAGCCCAATGCACCAGAGTCCGAACCCCAAAACCAGTAGCCCCAGCATTATTGTAGCCGTTTTCTTTTTCAGTCCAAACTGGCCCGGCAATATCTAAGTGAGCCCAAGCAGTATCCTTCACAAACTGTTGCAAAAATAGGGCTGCTGTAATTGCTCCACCGGGACGAGGGCCAGTGTTTTTCATGTCAGCGTGCAAAGCTTTCATGCCTTCAAAATACTTCTCTTCCATCGGCATTCGCCAAAACTTTTCTCCGGCTAATTCTGAGGCGGCTGAAAGTTCGGCAGCAACGCTGTCTTGAGGACTCCACAAACCAGCGATATCATCGCCTAAAGCAATTACACAAGCCCCGGTCAAAGTCGCTAAATCGACGATCGCATCAACTCCCAATTTATCAGCAAATACCAAAGCATCAGCGAGGGTTAAACGCCCTTCAGCGTCGGTATTGTTAACTTCGATTGTTTTGCCGTTAGAAGCTGTGAGGATGTCTCCAGGGCGCATAGCGTGGCCGCTGATCATGTTTTCAGTGACGGCACTGATAAAGTGAACTTCGACATCGGGTTTGATGTGACCGATCGCCTTTGCCGCTCCCAAAGTTGCCGCTGCGCCGCCCATATCGACTTTCATCATTTCAATGCCACTGCCGACACCTTTGATGTTCAAACCACCGGAATCGAAAGTCAATCCTTTGCCCACAATTGCTATTTTGCGGCGCGGTTGGCCTTCGGGTTTGTAAATTAAGTGGATGAATTTTGGGGGCAAGTCGGATGCTTGAGCTACGCCGAGAAATGCTCCCATGCCGAGTTTTTCACAGTCTTCTCGCTCCAAGATTTCTAATGTTAAACCGCATTCAGCAGCCAGACTTTGAGCGGTTTCGGCCATTGTAATTGGGGTGACAGAATTTGCAGGCGCTGCGACTAATTCCCGTGCTAAAATTACTCCAGCAGTGATTTGGCGGGCGCGGACGATCGCACTTTCGGTACCGGCTAAACCTAGCAAGTCTATTTGTGCGATCGACTGGCTTTGATCGTCGGGTTCCGATTTGAAACGGTTGTCTTGATGCAGGGCGAGTTCCACACCTTCGGCGATGGCTGAAGCTGTAGAATCCGGCGCACTTTTCCACACAGGAAAGCTAATTCCGAGGGTTTTACATTTTTCCTTTTTGGCTAACTTGGCGCTTATACCCGCAGCTTGCCGCAAAATGTCTAATTTTAAGTTCTCTGCTTTCCCCAAACCGACGATCGCAATTTTGCGGATGGGACTGTTGCCGCCGACGCGGGTGATGGCGCTGGTGCCAGCTTGGCCCTTGAAATCTACTTCCAGTAGCAGCTCTTTCAGCGTCCCTGCAAGCTTTTCATCTAATTGTGCCAGTTCGTCGGTCAACTCTACCGCGTCTTCAAATAGGCCAATTGCTAGGGCATCTCCCGTCCAAACAGAGGAGGGTGTATCGGTAACTCGAAATTCCATGTTTTGATTTACAGTTTAGATTTGCGATTTTTGATTGTACTTGGTAGTTGGTGGTTTATGTTTTTATTTCTTGTGGAACAGCTATCCTACCTGTGATAACTTTTGAGAAATCACCCGCTCTTTATTCTGATTATCTTAAATTCCCATGTTCAAGCGACGCACAACCAAACTTTCTGTTTTAATAAGTATTTCAGTTGCCCTGATCGCGATCGGCTCTCTACTTGCTGCGGCGAAATGGATGGGTGTCAGCCCGTTTCAAAAAGCGGTGCAGCCAGGGGATGCAGCGAATTCCGAGTCAGAAGTTAAGACGCTCGTATCGCTGTCACCAGTGGATAGAGCAACGAAATTAGATGCGATCGCAGCCACCAGATCTCAAAGCGCAACTGACAAGCAGCAAGTCTCCCCTCAAAGTCGCGCCCGCTACCTGCTTGCCAGCGATTTAATCCAGCAAGGAAATGCCAAGAAAGCTCTGACTTTATTAGACAAATTAGAGCAAGAATATCCAATATTAGCATCTCATATTGCCCTAAAACGGGCGCAAGCTTACCAATTGAGCGGCGACAAAGGTCAAGCTGAAAAAGCTTGGCAAGAACTGCTCAAAAACTATCCCAACGACCCGGTAGCTGCCGAAGCTTTGTATGTTTTAGGCAAGTCAAAACCGGAATATTGGCAGCAGGCAATTACTCAATTTCCCGCCCATCCCCGCAGCGTAGAAATTGCCCAAACTAAGTTAAAAGCCAACCCTAATCAGCCACCGTTGATGTTGGTAATAGCCAAATACGGTCATTACATCAATGATTACGGTACAATTTTAGAACAACTGGTGCAGCAAAACAGCAGCGCTTTGAAACCACAAGATTGGGAACAAATCGCTTTTGGCTATTGGGAAAAACAGGATTATGGCAAAGGTGCTCTTGCCTATGGCAAAGCTCCCCCAACAGGCAGAAATCTTTACCGCAAAGCTCGCGGTTTGTGGTTAGACGGGAAAATACCGGAATCGAGAATTGCCTATCAAGAATTAGTGCGAGATTTTCCCGATTCCGAAGATACCGGTTTAGGATTAATTCGACTCTCGCGGCTAGTCGATCCCAAAGAAGCTGTAGGTTTGCTCGATCGAGTTATTAGCACTTTTCCCAATCATGCCGCCGAAGCCCTATTAGATAAATCCAAACTTCTCGACCAACTAGGCAGCGCTCAATCAGCCTCAGATACCCGCAAATTGCTATTGACAAAATACAACAATTCTGATAAAGCAGGCGAATTGCGCTGGACTATTTCCCAACAATTTGCCAAAGGCGGAGATCTCAATTCAGCTTGGCAATGGGCGAGGGAATTAACCACTCACAATCCCGACAGCGAACTCGCTCCAGAAGCAGCATTTTGGGTGGGGAAATGGGCCAAGCAAATCGGGCGAGAAGCAGATGCAAAAACAGCATTTGAGTACACAATTTTACACTATCCAGAGTCATATTTTGCTTGGCGATCGGCAGTATTTCTCGGCTGGCCAGTTGGCGATTTTACCACAGTCCGCGATTTATCTCCCAATCTAGTCCGCCCCCCTCAACGACCCGAACCACCCGCCGGTTCTCCTGCTTTAAAAGAGCTCTATCAACTAGGTCAAGATAGAGATGCTTGGACCCTGTGGCAAATCGAATTTACCAACCGCGTAGAACCGACTATTTCTGAACAGTTCACCGATGGTTTAATGCGAATTGGAGTCGGAGACAACTTAGACGGTTTGTGGATGATTGGAAGTTTGCGGCAGCGAGAAAAACCCGATGAGAGAACCCAATATCTCGCCCTCAGACAGCAGCCGACTTATTGGCAAGCACTCTATCCTTTTCCTTACTTAGAAACCATTGTCAAATGGTCGCAAGAACGCAAATTAAATCCGGGATTAGTAACAGCATTAATCCGGCAAGAATCCCGATTTATGCCAAAAATTAAATCAGCAGTTGGGGCCACCGGTTTAATGCAAGTAATGCCAGAAACAGGCTCTTGGATTGCTGAACAAATTAACCTCAAAAAGTATTCCTTGGAGGATGTGAACGACAACGTTAAACTCGGCACTTGGTATTTGGATCACACCCACGACGAGTACAAGAATAACTCTTTGTTAGCTGTCGCGAGTTACAATGCCGGGCCGAATGCGGTAGGGGATTGGTTGAAGAGATTTAGCTTTAATGACCCGGACGATTTTGTGAATAAAATTCCGTTTCCTGAGACTCAGGGATACGTGAAATCGGTATTGGAGAATTACTGGAATTATCTGCGAATTTACAATCCCGAAGTCAGCCAGTTAATGACACAAAATTACGAAGCAGCTCATAAAAAAGCACCTAAATGATCGCAAAATTCATCTGCGTTCATCCGCGTATATCCGCCGACATCTGCGGTTAATATCCAAAGAAACCGGGTTTTTTACGATTTCCCCGACAGTCACGAAATATTCTCAAAAAAACCCGGTTTCTGGCCACCCGCGCCGAATCAAAGAAACTACAAAATATGGTGTTCGTAGGGGCGGGTTCAC
>DPLL01000412.1 GCA_003542015.1 Microcoleaceae cyanobacterium UBA9251
AAGGGGGGAACAAGAACCTTTTTTCTCGTTCCCGGTTTGGATCTGACCCCCCCGGCGCCCCCCTTAATAAGGGGGGGACAAGAACCTTTTTTCTCGTTACCAGGTGGGATCTGATCCCCCCGGCGCCCCCCTTCATAAGGGGGGGACAAGAACGTTTTCTCTCGTTCCCAGGTTGNNGTCCCCCAACAATCAGGGGGATTTAGGGGGATCTAGACTCTACTAAAAACGACATTTATTATGGGTTTCAGTCTTAATTTGTCAACCTAAAATCCCATCGCCTGATAAACGTTGATACAAAAGCGCCCCTGTCCAAAATGTCGGTGCAAATCCTGGGTAGCCGGATGAGGCGTTGCAGAAATAGAAATTGTTGAGAGATGTTTCGTGATTTAGCCGATCGACTCCCATGTTGCGGGGTGTCAAGCTAGAACCGTAGGAATTGCCATTAGGACACCTGCAAAAGCGTTCGTTAGTAGTGGGACTTCCAGTAATATGAAAGACCATGTGTTTTCGGAAATTCGGAACGTAGTGTTTCTCAACCACGTCTAAAATTGCATCTAAAATCTCTTGTTTCTTCTTTCGATAAGCTTTGCGATCGCTATCCCAGAGTTGCTTAAAATAACTGTAATTAGCAACAGTCAGAAATTCAACAATTTGACAATCATCGGGACAATCCCGACCTGCTTCTGTGAGTAAAGTGGGTGTTGTGATGGCAAAACTGGGATTAGAAAAGTCATTTTGTTCATACATTTGAGCAAATGCTTGATTCAAATCCTGATGTCCTGAATGAAAGGTATTCCACTTCCCAAATCCATAGTCTCGGAGGTCGATATCTTTGACAACGCAGTAGGCCATGTAGTTTGATGCAGAATACTCATAATTGAGTTTCCGTCGCACTGTTTTAGAGAACAGTTCCTCACCAATCATCTTGGCTGCTTTTTTCGGGTCTAGGTTGCAAATCACGGTGTCGCCGGTGAATTCATGGGTTTGATGGGTTGTTAAATCCATTGCTTCAACTCCCGTTACCGTTCTATCTGTCACCCGAAAATTCGTAACTTCATGGTTTAGTAGAACTTTCCCCCCGTGGGATTCAATGACTTTAACTAAGGAATTGATCACATATTCAAAATGTTTGGTTGGGTAAAATGCACCTTCTTGATAGCCTCTAAATAAGGCAATCCATGCATAGAAAGAAAGTTGATTCGGGGGGAGCAAAAAATCAGGCCATTGCAGGGCCAATAAGGTTTGGGCTGCTTGCGGAAGTTTGAATTTGTCGAAAACATCCTGAAGCGTACTGTTGAGATATTGGATGGCACAAAATACCTCACTGAAATGTTTGAGTAATTCAGCCGGTTTGATGGGAGGAGCAAGTTTTTTTAACCCTGCGGCTGTCTTTTCAACTTCGTTGACAAATTGGGAAATTCGATCGCCATCTTCAGGAAACAGCGCCGACAATCTGCGGGTCAATTCTGCTGATTCCGAGGGAATTTCTAGGGAATACCCCGGCATTTTCATATGATCGAAGCCATTCGGATCGTAACGTTCAAAGGTGACATCCCGATCCAAACCGAGTTTTTTGAGTACGCGATTGACAGTATGTCCTTCGCCACAATCCCACACGTAGTGAAATTGGGCATTAAACCTGTATTTTTTGGCCATCGTAAAAGTGTGACCAAAGCCTCCTGGATGTTCATGGGCTTCGAGGATTTGCACGGTTTTGCCAGAATTTGCCATCAAGGCACCAAAAACCAGTGCTGATAAACCACTGCCGACGATGAGGTAATCTGTTTTCATCGAATGTTTCCTCGATCGATTGAATCGGGCGATCGTTCTCTTTGTACAATAGCTCTCAATTCTGAGGAAATTATGAAGATGATTTTCCGTCAGGTGTGAAAGCGCAAAGCTATTTGTAGGGTGCGCAATGCGNNGCGCAATGCGCACCTTACCGCTTCAAGGGCGGGCTAATTTGTCGGGTGCGCAATGCGCACCTTACATTGAGTTAAGATTTTGTCAAAGGTACAATCACATCAAAAAAAGCCTCTTCCAAATCGTAACCAAACATCTGCGACATCGCCATCAACTTCGATTTACTAGGAATTACCTGCTGATTTAACCAATCAGTCAACACAAATATTTTGTGCATCAAAAACATTTCCAAAGCTTCAGGGTTGTACTGAATTCCTTCACTGCGGTGGAATTGGTGCGGCACCAACATCGCCGCATAGCGGACTAATTCCCCGGTTTTCCAATCCAGCAAAAAAGGCAGCCAAGGATAACAGGAATCCAAGCGAATAAACCACAGGCGCACTTCTGGGATTTCGGAAATTTCTCGCGGATCGAACTCTTCGCGCGGATACTCTATTTCAAATTGTAGCTGTTGTTCGTTTTGGGCGATCGCCCCTGATTCCAGCCACTTGTCAATTACTGTCTGCACCGGAGACAAATCTAAATTGTTTATATGCTGGGCATTGATCGATACCATAATACTCATAAAATGTCAAGCCTATTTTAGATTGATCCCACCGATGAATCCGGGGACTTTGTACCCTGAATGCTTGATTGTCAACTTTCTAGCATTTAGTTATACTACCATCACCAGCCAACATTTTACCATACTAATAACTAATGACTAATGACTAATGACTAATGACTCATTACCCATTTTTGCCAAACTTGCTATCCTGCAAAGAATTGCCAATCCCCTGAATAACTCCCCGCCCAATCAAACCAATTCCTCGCCCAATTACCTGGGTTAAAACGTAAACAACACCAGTACCCAACAGCGAAATAACTGCCCTCACTCTAGGTGCGATCGCATCTCTCGCTTCCAGCACCAAAGTCAATGCCAACTGCCACCCAGAAAGTTGTGCCAACTCCTGATTTCTCGGAGCATAAATAGAAATTCTCTGAATTCCCCTCTCGCCCAAAACATACAGCCAAAATCTACTTTCAAAAATCGCTTTCGGTTCCACAAAATAGCTATCCCAGCGATATTTCCAAGACAAATTATTCCGAAACCGCTCAATTTGTCGTGTCGAAATCAACTTGCCATCGTAAAAAGTTTGCTTGATTTCTTCAACATCGGCAAAATTATTTAGCAGCGGCTGCACGACTCCGCTAGCAACTTGAATTGCCAAATTTTCTAACAAAGCTTCAGCTCGCTGCATTGCTGGCGGGCTACCAGGCAGACAAGAAATATTATCAACTGTTAGTGGAGTTTCAAATAGCAAATGTGCGAATAAGTCAAGGGCGATCGGGATTTTGTCAAGGATTTCTGCTGCAACAGCACCAGCATCTTCGAGCAGCACCGGCACAACTTCTAGCCCGTTGCCCGCCACCGCAATTTTCCCTTGACTTTCTCTCCATTTTAAGCTTGGTTGACTGCTCTCAAAAACTTGAGTTTCTGGGGCTGGCAATGTATAGTATTTGCCAAAAAAATCGATAATTGTCCCTGACCACAAATCCCGCAAAATAGCAGGCATTTTTTCCGACAATTGAGTTAGCTCCACTTGCCCCAAGCGCAATTCCTCCAGCAAATCTTTTAACTTGCGTAGGATGGAACTAAGCAATTCTAGCTTTTTGGTCGATCGCAAAATATCGATTTCCAAAGGTACGCCAGTCAAATTCACCAAATCTAACTGCAATTTAGCAGCCACGGAGTCAAACAAACTCCCTTGCCAATCATTTCCAATCACCGAAGATTCGACCAAAACTGGGGAATTAGCAACTTCCAATTCAGCATGATTTAACACCCTCTCCCCTCTGACTTCTTCCCTCTTCCCTCTGACTTCTTCCCTCTGACTTCTTCCTTCTGACTTCTCCCTTCTTTCTTCTGGCAATAACTGACTAACAATCCAACGAGCCGCCAGCAATTCTCGGCGGCGTCCGTTCAACACAACCCCATCCAAAATAGAGGTAAAATCTTCCGAATCTGCCGCTTTTACCTGTTGCAAATCCGCTTTTACGATCGCCAAAGCCGCATCAATTTGTCGCAATCCAGACAGGCAAAAATAAGCCAACAATTTTTGGGTTACAGGTGTAGAAACCGTCGGAGAATCTGCTTTTTCCTCAGTACCTAGTGCCGAATTTTCGACTGCTTGAATTATCCCTGCATTCAGTGCTATTTCCGAGCTAGCTGACAAATCCATTGGCCAATAAGTTTGACCCGATGCCACCAGCCGCATAGCTTCAATGGTGACGGAAATATCTCTATCTTTAGGACTATAGCCATTTGCGCCTACTTGCTGTAAGCGGGCTAACAAAGCTGGTGTGGGGGGGCCGGGCCCGCCCAACAGCAACAGCGGCAGGTTCGGGTAGAGACTTTTGAGCTGCTGGCAAAATGCCAGGAACGACATTTTTGATCCTGGCAAATTTTGCGTCTCTAAATCAAAAATTACCAAATCTGCTGGCTTTTTCTCTCCAGAGTCGATCGCGAGAGCTTCTAGAACTTGCAAAGCCTCCGTTGCAGTTGAAGCCTCTGCAACAACTTGCAAGTCTGGATACTGCTCGATCGCGACTCGTAGACCGAGGCGAAAAATGGTATTGTTACCGATCGACAACAGTTGAAAATTAGTCATCCTTTCATCACAAGATAGAAGGCCGAAGGCCGAATCTCAACTCAATTACTCCGGGATCAAATTAGCATCAGGAGGCCCACCCGACTCAGGAATCGGAGGAGGCGGGGCGGGTTCGGGCTCCGGAGCCTGAGCGGGTTCGGGAGCCGGCTCCGGTTCTCGAGCTGGCGGATAATAAGGCTCCGGTTCTCGAGCTGGCGGATAATAAGGCTCCGGTTCTCTGGCTGGCGGATAATAAGGCTCTGGTTCAGGAGCCGGGGCCTCTTGTCGGGCTGGCGGATAGTAAGGCTCAGCAGCCGGCTCCGGTTCGGGAGGCGGCGCGTACTGCTCCTCTCGCGCCGGCTCCGGGGCGTATTCCTCCTCTCGCGCCGGAGCCGGGGCGTACTGCTCGGCTGGGGCAGGCTCCGAAGAGCGAGGGGGCTCCGCCTCCGGTGGGGGTGCTGTGTTGGCTCTCAGTTCCGCACTCCAGCGCCCGATCGCACCCGCCGCCTCAGAGTGCAGCGCCCTACCGTAGCTGATTTGGGAAGCCATATTGATTGCTGCTCCTAGTCGGCCTTGAGACGCCAATTCAGCAGCTCGATCGAGAATCGGTCGATCTTGAGCCACTTGCAGTTCGCCCACCCACTGATCGACATTCTCCTGAGCTTTGGCGTACAGAGTCCTACCGCTCTTAATTTCCGATGCGCTCTCGATCGCGGCGCTAAGTTTTCCTTGCTTCGCCAGGGCTAGCGCTTCGTCCAAAAAAGGCTGATCTTGAACCACTTCTATGCGTTTCGTCCAGCTCGCCAGCAGAGTTTGCGCCTCTATTCTGCGGGGGCGATTTTGAGCGATCAGAAGTGCCTGAGCAATGCCACCTTTGAGTCCCTCAACCGTTCCCGGTTCTGCCAACTGCTTCGCCAGCATCAGAAAAGCTTGGTCTTCTATCCGCTGAATTTCCTTGCGCCAAGCAGCGATCAAAGTTTGAGCGTGTACCCGTCGCGGCTGCAACAGGCCGATCCTTTGGGCTTGCTCGATCGCCACCTCAAACGTCCCAGACTGACCCAAACTGGCGATCGTACTCGCCACTTGCAGCCTTAGCAAATCTTGAAACTGCACCTGCAAATTTTCTATTTGAGTTTGAGCCTGCTGGTATAGAGGACGGCCTGGAGCAATTTGACTAGCAGCCCCCTGGCCTTCGAGCAAGCTAAAAATGTGTTCCCCCAGAGGTGTTGTAATCGACTGGTTCCATGTCACCGCCTGAGCTCTACCCAATTGCATCAAATCTTGAGCTTCCGCAAACAGAGGCGAATCCTGTGGTACGACAGAAGCAGCCTCGATCGCCCCAAGGAGGTTTTTCGCCGCCAACTGCTTAGTAGCCATTGCCAGCAAAATCCGGCTCCAGCCTGCGATTTCCAGCTCCGCTTTGGCGCGCGCCAATAGCTGCGGATCTATTTTGCGAGCCAAGATGATCGCCTCAGCGAACTTTTGCGGAGTTCCCTCCTGCGCCATATTTCTCGCCTCTTGCAAGCGCTGCCAGCCGTTTCTTTCCAAAGCAATCTGCTGGACTAGCTCGTTGTAGCGTTTCTGACTCCAAAACACATTTTCCAGCTTAAACAGAGCTTGAGCATAATCCCATGCCTTCCTTAAATCCTCTGTTTTCAAAGCTGCCTGAGCCTGATCGTAAATATTTTGCCCCTCCTGCCAATTTTTCTCCCAAGCCGTAACAGCCTCCTGGACCTCTGGGTAAGACCGACTGGTTTTCGGAATTGTCGCCACAATCTCCAGAGCGCCTTTCAAATCGCCCATCTCAATTTTTGCCTTGGCAAATCCCAAAATGGCTTTCGACCAGTCCCCCACCAATTGTTGGCCTTGCGAGTAAAGCGGGTGTTCTTTCGGCCAAGCCTGCACCAGTGCGATGGAAGCTTCTAGTTGTTCTAGCTTGCCCGACTTAGCTGCTTGTTGAGCGCAGTAAAGTCGCTCCCCGTCCGCCGCCAGCGGCGACAGTTGTTGGCAATTTGGAGGCGGTGGCATCGTCAACAACCACAGGAATGCAGCGGCCCCGGTGATGCCAAATCCCACCAGGAGACTCAGCCAGATCAGTTGCCACTGCCAAAAAGTTCTTTTACTCTCTAGAGGTGGCATCGTTGCTTCTGAACTAGAATCCCCTGTCGGAGCCTCTGCACTTAACTGTGCTGTCGGCTTAGGGGATGGGTTGTATTGCGGTGGTGTGTGGAATTGGTCTGATTGTCGTCTCGCCATTACTTCAGCCTGTCCTGTAATGCGCTAGGTCGCCTAACCCAGTTGGTAGGTAGGCAGGTTGCCAGAGAACCAAAGCTGCTATACAAAACTTGGCTAAACTTATTCAAGCTTCACCATTCAACTAGAAGTGGTTTCTAGAGGGTCTGCTTCCTGCTTCTGCCAAGGGAGTCGGCTCCTACTTGTCCACAGGCGTAAATTCGGGTGTAGCCCACCCTATGCATCACGTTGTATAACTGTTGAAGCTTTTAGCCATTGTTCAACCTGTATTTTCTACCTATTTAACGAATCGTGGTCTCCCGTTCGACCTTTTTACAGGCTGGTCAGTTTTGAATCGACGCTCGGTTTACAAACCAGATATTTTGCCTCATCGTTTCGGCATGAGCGTCAAATTAGCAGAAAATTACAACGCTGTCAATATCATCACGCCAGAAGAACTATGAGCAACTTTAGACAAGTATTTGGCTATTTAGTCTAGC
>DPLL01000405.1 GCA_003542015.1 Microcoleaceae cyanobacterium UBA9251
GACTGTCGGTTTGACGTTAAGTTGACACCAATGGACTGCGACTTCCTCGATACCAACCCGCTTAACCCTGTCAAAAACATCTATTGTTTAACACCCGCAGAGCGGCTTTAGACCCAAGTTTTTGGTAAGCCAACGATCGACTTGCAGTCGATCGATCGGATTAACCACTAAATTTAGTTCTGACCCCCCTGGTGCGGGTTTGGCGCACTTATTTAGCCAACAATGTACAAAAAGGCTTGAAGTCTTGAACAGAAGCAATTTGCACCCAGCCCGCGTTGCTGGTTGACTCTGGCGGCGAGTGACATATTGCCCTCGATCCGCAGCGGCTTCCTTGACAAGCTATTATAGCATGAAACGACACATCCCGATCGAGAGCCAAAGGCGGAATATTCCACCTTGAGCTTTCCTAATTCTAACTATAACCGAGGATAAGCTGACGGCGCCCAACCTGTAGGAGCTGAACTTCCTGCTGACTGACTTGTTCAAGCATGAACACAATATGTTCTACCCGCAGCACATTACCGTCACTGCGACAGCTACCCGTATAGCGCAAGACGGCTNNTACCTTCAGCCTGGGTGTCTGAAGAGGGCTCTACAAGTTCTAATTTTTGCAGTCGATCGCGCAAATTAACTTGCTGCGTCTTACCCGACTTAGTAGTATGCTCCCACCAAAAAGCCTCTGTCTCGACGATCGCCTTTACCCAAGCTTCCCAGTGGGCATCAGGAGCGACGGAGACAGGAGCAGCATTCTCCATGTCAAATATCTCATTTTCTGCCAACGCACCCGCTACAGCCACAGTAATCACGTACTCCGCAGCTTCCAACAACTGATTAGCAGAAGGAGCCTTGACATCGATCGACTCTACCCTGTAAATAGGCATATTTTCCGGGAGCTGAGCCGCCAATTTTTCCCGAAACAGGGTAGCATCCATGAACTCAGTCAGCTCAAAGTCCACAATTTCCCCCGTGCTGGTGACACCCAAAGGCAAGGCATTTGCCAGAGAAATTCGGGGGAGTGGGTGAAAGCCACCGGTAAAGGAAATCGGCAAATCAGCTCTGCGGACTACCCGATCGAACAATCTTAGCAAATCCAAATGACCGACCAAAGCCATGTCACCGACTTTGCCAAACCAAACCCGAAATCGCTGTTTGCGATCGCCATTTGGCACAAACTCTCCGGCAAATTCAGGAATTGGCAGAGGTGCTACAACTACATTGTGTCCGAAGTCAGTACCGCACACGCCACAGTGAGAACAGCCTTCAAAGGAACAGTCAGGAACTGTTGCGGCTTCTAAAGCCTTTTGCAAGTCATTTTTCAACCAGTTTTTGTCGATTCCTGTATCTATATGATCCCACGGCAAGGGTCGATCGAGTAGGGGCGGTGCCCCTGTGCCCGCCCTTTTTGCCTGAAACCCCCATTCGATCGTTGGTGGCGGGGGTAGGCACGGGGGCACTACCCCTACAAAAACCTCGTTTTTGGTGAGAATGAAACCGCCCTGGGGAGAGGGGGGGAGTGGGAGATTGGGAGATTTGGGAGACACAGTTAAATTCATCCCTGTATCCCTGTCCGAATCTCTTAGAGTGCCCTCTTTCTTCTGCTCTTCCTGCTCAAACAAATTCCACTCGCCGTTTTCGACTTGGCGATATTTCCAGGTAAGATCGGATTCTGCGATCGCCTGAGTCCAAGCTTTGTGAGCCTGATCCAAACTTTCCCACCACGCATCCATACCAGCTCCGAGTTGCCAAGCACGGCGGATTACTGAACTTAAACGCCTGTCGCCCCGCCCGACAAAATCCTCCATTGCCGAAATCCGCACATCGGTGAAATTCACCTTAAGATTGTTGAGCGATCGCAATTCAATCCTCAATAGCTTTTGCTTGCGCGAAAACTCCGTCGTAGAAACAGAGTGCCACTGAAACGGAGTGTGAGGCTTAGGCGTAAAATTAGAAATTGTCAAATTAAAAATCAGTCTGCGCCGATCATTTAGCCTGCATTCCCTTTGCAGCCAGCCGACTGTTTCCGCAATGCCGACAACATCAGCATCGGTTTCCCCTGGCAAACCGATCATAAAATACAGTTTGATTTTATCCCAGCCGCGATCGACAGCAGTTTTGACACCCCGCAGCAATTCTTCATTCGTCAAACCTTTGTTAACAATGTCCCGCATCCGCTGCGTACCAGCTTCCGGGGCAAAAGTCAAGCCACTCTGGCGCGTGCCGCCGAGAATGTCGGCAATGTTGTCATCAAATCTATCTACCCGCTGGCTGGGAAGAGACAGAGAAATATTTTGATCTCGAAGGCGGTTTTTGATTTCCATCCCGACTGCTGGGAGTGCTAGATAGTCGGAACAACTCAGGGAAAGCAGAGAAAACTCGCTTTGTCCGGTAGTTTTCATGCCTTGAACGATCGCCTCTACCACTTGTTGAGGTTCGACATCTCGCGCGGGGCGAGTCAGCATTCCCGGCTGACAGAAGCGACAGCCACGAGTGCAGCCCCGGCGGATTTCTACTGTCAGTCGATCGTGTACTGTCTCAACATAGGGAACCAAGCCGATCGAATAAGCTGGAATGGGAGTCGCCACCCGGCGCAAAATTCGTTCTGGAACTTGCGGGCGATTGGGATGGACAGAACCATCTGCGGCCATGTCGTAGAATTGCGGGACATAAACGCCGGGAATTTGCGCCAAATCCAGCAACAAAGCTTCGCGACTCAAACCATTAGTTTTGCCTTCTGCCAAAACCAAGCTAATTTCCGGCAGCAATTCTTCTCCATCTCCCAAAGCGATGAAGTCAAAAAAGTCAGCGTAGGGTTCGGGATTGGAAGTTGCTGTTTGTCCGCCTGCAAAAATTAGTGGCAATTGGGAACTTGTCGCTCTTTCTTGCCAAGTTAGGGGAATGCCGGCCAAATCCAGCATTTCCAGAATATTTGTTGCTCCCAGTTCGTAGCTGAGGCTAAAGCCTAGAATATCAAATTCTGTGAGCGATCGCCTCGACTCGACCGCAAACAAGGGAGTTTGAGTCGATCGAAGTTTTGCTGCTAAGTCAGGTGCCGGCAAATAAGCTCGATCGCACAACTGTCTCGGCAAAGCATTCAAAATATTGTAAAGGATGATGTGCCCCAGATTAGAAGCACCAACTTCATACACTTCTGGGTAAGTCAGCACCCAGCGCACTCTTGCCCCATCCCAAGGCTTATGTGCAGCCCCCAACTCATTTCCCAGATAACGAGCTGGCTGCTTGATTTCGGATGTAAGTAATTCTGCGATTGATACTGCCACGGCTCGACTCCCTAATAATTGCGACTGTTTGAATTTTGAATTACGAATTACGAATTACCAATTACGAATTACGAATNNTAATGACTACTAACTAATGACCAATGACCAATAACCAATGACTAATGACTACTAACTAATGACCAATAACCAATAACCAATAACTAATGACCAATAACCAATAACCAATAACCAATAACCAATAACCAATAACCAATAACCAATGACCAATTACCAATAACCAATGACCAATGACCAATAACCAATAACCAATAACCAATAACCAATGACCAATAACCAATGACTAATGACTAATGACTAATGACTAATGACTAATGACCAAACTTGCCACAGCCGCCACCAACTCAGCAGGATCTATCGGCTTGGGTAAATGAAGTTGAAAGCCTTCTCGCAAGGCCAGAACCCGTTCCTGAACTCTGCCATAAGCTGTGAATGCCACCGCCGGAATTTTGGCACAGCCAGCGAGCAATCGCACTTGCCGGAGCAGGTCGTTGCCGTCTGCCATCGGCAGCCCGATCTCGCTCAATAATACATGAGGATTCAGCCTTTGCATCGCCTCCAAGGCCTCCTGTACTCGCACAGCGGTCTCCACCTCGGCTCCGCAATCTTCGAGGACTGCACGGGCAAAATTCAGGGTATCTTCGTCCCGATCGACTACCAACACCCGCACTCCCGAAAGATTGGTACTGACAAACAACTAATCTACAGGCGCGATCGCGCTTTTTTGTCGCATCAAAAACTGCCCAGGCTCAGCCACAAAACAGGCAAAGTCGTCCTTTGTCTGTTGAATCGGTAGCTTCACCAAAAACCTCGCTCCTTTTCCATTCCCAGCAGATTCGGCTTTCACCGTACCGCCGTGCATTTCCACCAAATGGCGGACGATCGCCAAACCCATGCCCAATCCGTTGTACGATCGGGTTGTCGTACTGTCAGCTTGGCTGAAGCGCTCGAAAACCCGAGGTAAAAATTCCGGGCTAATCCCTCCTCCGGTATCCTCTACCTCAATTTCGACAACAGCAGGCAACAAATTTTCCCCTTCTGGGAGCTTGGTAGCAAAGGCACCCTCCACCTTCCTCACAGCAACTGCCACCACCCCGCCATTGGGAGTAAACTTAATCGCGTTCGAGATCAAATTCCACGCCACCTGCTGCAAGCGCTCCGAATCTCCGTAAATTGGCCCGATTGTCTGGTCAAATTCGGTGACAATTTCAATATTTTTTGCCCTAGCGGCGGGTGCACAAGTGTCAATCGCCGCCTGAATGCTTGGCATCAAATCCACACACCGGAAATTCAGAGGTAACTTACCAGTAATAATCTGCGACACATCTAGCAAATCTTCGATTAGTGTCCCCAGGGCTCTGCTATTACGGTCGATCGTTTCCAGAGCCCGAACAGTAGTTGTTTCGTCAAACTTCTGGTAACGTAGCAGTTGCGTCCACCCCAGGATGACATTCAANNTCCTCGGCTCGATTCTGAAGTTCTATTTCTAACTGCTTTCTCTCGCTCAAATCGAGAATGAAAGCTACAGATTCTTGCCGATTTTCCCCCAACAAAATATACCCCACTAATGCCGGAATTCGGCTGCCGTCGGGCCGCAGGTATTCCTTTTCGTAAGGAGTGCAAATCCCCGTTGCTTTTGCCTCTGCAATCTTGATCTCGTCGAGAGACAGGTACTCCGGCGGCGTAATGTCAATCCAGCGCAGTTTCCCGCGCTGCAAGTCTTCGCGCCTGTAGCCAACAATTCTCAAAAATTCCTCATTTACGTCGCTGATGCCGCCGTCAACATCGCCGAACAGAATTCCGATCAAGTTAGCTTCTGCTAAACACCTCAGCTTTGCCGAGCTAGCTTTTAGTGCTGCTTCTGTTTGCTTGCGATCGGTAATGTCTTGGAAATAAATAGACAAACCATACTCTGACGGATAGCAGCGCACTGCCAACCACTGATTCGGAAATGGATGGAATTCTTCATATTCCAGGGTTAAGCCTTCGGCAAGTGCTTTCTGAGCCATTGTGTAACCAGGAGTATTAACTGCATCAGGAAACACTTCCCACATATTTTTGCCGATCAACTCAGCTTTCGACTTGCCCAAAAATTCAAGAGCTTTGCGGTTGACATAGGTGTACTTCCACTCCAAATCGACGCTGACAAAACTGTCGCTAATGGTTTCGAGAATGTTAGTAATGCGCCAGTTAGCCTCAAGCAGTTCTTGTGCTGTCGCTTCCGCTTGGGTGCGGGCTACTTGTTCTCTTACCAAGGCGGTGGCGCGTTCTTTTTCTGCTTGGAAGCGATCGCCAATATCGATGCAGGAACCGATGTAACCTGCAAAAGTGCGATCGGGTCTGTACCGGGGTACCCCCGTATCCAAAACCCACCTGTACTGGCCGTCAAAGCGCCTCAGACGGTACTCCGCGCGGTACTCGGCTTCGGCTTTGAGGGCAGCAGAGCGCGTCTCCAGATAGTGTTGCAAATCGTCTGGGTGTATCCCTTCCATCCAACCGTTGCCCATTTCTTGTTCCAAATTTCTACCCGTAAACGATCGCCAGACTTGGTTAAAGTAATGGCAAACTTTGTGACTGTCAGACATCCAAATCATCACCGGTGCGGTGTCTGCGACGATCCGAAATCTATCTTCACTTTCTTGGCGCTGTGCCTCGGCTTGCTTGCGTTCCATCCGTTCTTGAACTTCCCGCAGGGCTCGCTGAATTGAAGGCACCAGTCGCGTCAAACGGGGTTTGAACACGTAATCTGTAGCACCACTTTTCAAAGTTTCGATCGCCACTTCTTCGCCCAGTTGTTGATCAAAGAGAGCCGATACAAAAATAAACGGTAGCTGCGGACAAGTAGCCCGGGCTATTTCCAGCGCTGCTATCCCGTTAAACCCAGGCAGCATATAATCTGCCAAAATAATATCAAAACTGTTGTTTTCCAGTGCGGCGACAAATTCTTCCCGCGTTTCCACGCGCAGCAGATCAAACTCGATCCCACCATCAATTAGATAGACTTGAATCAGTTCTGCATCCAGCGGACTGTCTTCTACCAAGAGGATATTTAGGGTTTTCACAATCAATCCTTTGACTTAAATATTTTGACTTAAATAGGATGAGGAAGCATTCTGTTATTCAAACGAGTTCTCATAAAAAAGTTCGGCACGTGGGAAACTCAGAGTCTTTAGACCTGAGAGGGAAACGACGCGGG